>JAKAOA010000064.1 GCA_021823405.1 Bacteroidota bacterium
GATCTACCTTACCAGATTAAAGAGGGAAAAGGAGGAATTAAGGGATACGATTTCAGCTGAAGAGGAGAAAAAATTTAATGCATTATTATCTCAAGAATTAATTATAATATTTGCTCAGAACAGTCTTAATATATATGAATCATAGCGCAAAATTTTATAAGATGCTCGCAAAATGCTCGCAAAATATGTGCCGGATTGGGAAAAAAGATAAAAAAGACTGGAGACATACTACTGATAAATTTAACCAACAAAATAAAATTTTAGTTAAATGAAAAAAATAGGCATTATTGGCCCCAATAAAACAATGTGTAATAAACAGCTTTATACATTTGGTGTTCAGATAGGGAAAAAAATTGCCTCAAAGGACAGGATAATACTGTGTGGCGGATTAGGTGGTTTTATGGAGGCTGTCTGTAGAGGAGTAAAACAATCAGGTAATACTTTCAATGGCCAGACAGTAGGTATTCTGCCAGATGAGAATGAGTCCGCAGCAAATCCATTTGTGGATATAATGATTCCAACCGGTATAGGTATCGCAAGGAATGTAATCCTTATTCGTTCGTCAGATATTATTATCGCTGCCGGGGGTGGTGCAGGAACGCTATCAGAAATTGCATTTGCCTGGCAACTTGGGAAGCGGGTACTTTGTGTGACACTTTTTGAAGGATGGGCCGAAGAATTAGCCGGGCAAAATTTAGATAACAGAAAAAGCGGCTTGTTAATACCAGTTAATAGTATTGAAGAAATTCTACAATATATTACAAATGGCTAATGTATTAATGTTTCACCGGGTTTTACCGAAAAGGCTGATTATTCAACCCAATGCCTATTCAACGTTCGGCACTCTCATTTCCCAGGAATATTTTGAAGAAATACTGTTGTATCTCACTGAGAAAAATTATAAATTTCTAACAGTATCGGAGTTAAAAGATAATATAGACACAAGAAATATTATTGCACTTACTTTTGATGATGGCTACTCGGATAATTATGAATATGCCCTTCCGGTTATGCAGAAATATAATATTACTGCAACATTCTTCCCTGTCGTTGAGCCGTGTAAAATGAACACTGTATTACCGCTTGATATTTACTATCATTGCATTGACAGTATGAATTTAAGTAATATCGAGAGAGACGATTACATTAAAGGAGATATAAAAAAGAAGTTCTATTGGTCAAAACCAGAAGAACAGAAAGACATTCTGAAAAACTTATTTACCAATATCCCGCATAAAAATGTAGTTGAATTTATGAATGCCACTCAGTTAAAACAGCTTTCTGCCCAAGGATTTGAAATCGGCTCGCATGGCATGACACACTCCTTGCTAACGGCAGAGTATATGACTGAACAGAAGGCAATTGAAGAGCTTCGCGGTTCAAAAGAATGGCTTGAGAGTATTACAGGTAAGAAAGTATCGTCATATTGCTTCCCTGCCGGCAGATACAATGCTAAAATGATTGAACTTGCAAGGCAAGCAGGCTATACATCAACTTGTCTTGTTTTTCGTGATAAAGGGGAGAAAGAGGTCTTACCATCTTATGACAGGGTATTTGTAGAACCCAATTCCTTTAATAAACTGAAATCAGTCCTGAACACCAAATGAAAATTGTAGCTGTAACAGTAACTTGTAATCGTGGTGATTTATTGTCAAAGGCCTTAAATTCGATTAAAGAGCAGAGCAGGAAGCCGGAATTTGTTTATGTTATCTCAAACTCAACAAATGAGCATTTTGCTAAGGAGCAGGAAATATGCTCTGAATTAGGCTTTCAGCTAATAAGAAATTCACGTACTGGGAATTATGCGGGAGCATTAAATACAGCAGTTGAGGAAATTGTAAAAAGACACGGTACTGCCGATGACTTGTATTTTGCTTCACTTGATGATGATGATATTTGGCTTCCCTCGTATTTGAAAGAAATCGAAAACCAAAATGACAGGGATTATGATTTAATTACCGCAGAATATCTCAGGCTAAGCAAAGAAGAAAATTTGCTTATGAAATTACCTGATAAACTATCAGAAAAAGATTTTTTGAGAGGAAATCCCGGTATTGGAGGTTCAAATACATTCATTCGATTAAAGACCCTTTTGAAAGCGGGATGTTTTGATGAAGCATTGGAATCGGCTGTTGACAGGGATTTTTTCGTGAGAGTGCTTCAGCAGAAACCATCTACTAAAGTGCTTCATAAACACCTTATAACGGCAAATACTGATAAAAACAGGGAAAGGCTTACAACCAACCGTGACAAAAAGAAAATAAGCTTAAAGGTATTTTATTACAAATACCGGAATTTAATGAGCGATGATGATATAAATATTTTCTTTCAGAGGGCAAAGGATTATTTTGCCCTTGAGCGTTCTGATATAGAAATTGAATTGAATAAAACATCTGTACACCGATATGGCGAGATTGAATTTCACAATAAAGGAAATTACCAATTTGTGATAGGGTTCATTGCCGGGGACGAGCTAAAAGCCGAAAATATAGCAGCGCAGATAGTCAAAAAAAATGCCCCTGTTGATTTAATGCTGATTATAGAAGATATACCAAGGGGAAAGTCGCTTCAAGCCTGCATACAGGTTCTCTCACAGAATAATATACCTTTCAGAATAATCAGAGATAGTGAATGGAAAGATAATTTAAACAGTGGCCATTACGGAGCATATTTCCAGCAGTTTCATAATATTAACTCTATTCCTCTGGGAAGAACAATACTACACCACCATCTTTACACAGAGACTACCGGATTCAAAAGGCCTATTTACTGGATAATAGATAATGACATTACATTCAGGTTTGTGGCGGGTATTGGGACAAAGGTGAATGCCGTTGATATTTTTGATGTCATCAATGCCCACATGGATACGGCAGATGCTGTGATAGGCGGAATAAGCAATGACCCGCCTGTGCCCCTGTTAAGTTGTATAAGGTCTCAGTTGGTAGACTTTTACCACAGCACACTTACACCAAACGCTATGCACCATGACCCGTTTTCAATAAAAGAAAAACCCGACTATTATTATGATTTATCGGATTTACACAGCGACCATCTTGAAATTCCTATCTACCAAGCATCTTTGAAAGAAGAGGATTTACATAAAATATATTCAGGAAAGGGGCACACAAGGCCGTCCCTACAAAAGGAACTGAAGGCGATTAACAAAACCATTACAAGAAGAGGCGCGAATACCTTGATTTTTAACAGGGCTTTGCTACAGTATTATCCTGTGATTAATCTGGAGGTAAATAATAAACATGCAAGAAGAGGCGACCTGGTATGGGCATTATTAAATCAAGTCGTATCAAACAGAGTTATGTTTGAGCATACATTTACCATAGAACATAACCGCCCGACCACATATTTTGATTTAAAAAAAGAATTAGATAAAGCAGCCTACGATATTATTGGGTATGCTTTTGCCAAAGGTATGCTTTTGACCATAGAAAAAATCAAGTCGGAGACAGAGCCTAATCGTCCCAAAGATATTTTTGAAAAGTTAATTCATGAAAATTACTATAAGACTTTTCTTAAATTGTATTCTGGCTTCCTGCACCATAGAAAATCCCGTTTTCTTATGAATTATTACCGTATCATAGGCTTGACGAAACTTATTGCAGAGAGAACCAGGGCTGCTGAAATGTATTTTTCGCAGCTTTCCGATGAAAGTAACTTAATAGAATTTGAAAAAATATTGTATGATGCCCAGAAAGATGCCACATTAAAAACCTTCTTTAAAGATTGGATAAATGCAATATGGACTTATAGCAGATCAATTACAATGCTGTCAGAGGACAGTGAAGAATATAAAAAAAAGTTAATTGATGAATTGGGCATTAAATCATCCCTCCGTCTTTTGGGTAGAGGCGCGGAAGGTGTAGTATTTACTGATGAGAAGCATGTCTTCAAATGTTTTTTCAATATACTTGATAACGAGTGGAGCTTTTTAAAGGAAAAAGCAACAAGCTTTGGAAAAAACTCACTACTTGAGGGCATTAAATGCCATGAAAATGAAAAGTTTCGGGTTGTAATTTATCCATATCATGAGTTTTCACCTTTAGAATATGTTGATATACAGTATATTATTACATTTCTAAAGTTCTGTAATTTGAATAGGTTTGTTTATACTAACATCAAGCCTGGTAACTTTATACAGACCAATACAGGGGCAATAAAATTAATTGACTATGGGAAGTCGTTTGAACCATTTACTGAGGAAAAATTCCTGAATAGTATTAAAAGGGCCTATCTGGTATGGAGGTTTCCTAAAATGATAAATACAGAATTTCAAAGACTGACTGCACGAATTAATGTTGGTGAGATACTACAAGAACTTGAAGGCTGGGAAAGATTAAAATGGGCTGTAATGCCAAGAAAGAAAGAAGAAATTTTAGATGATACTATTGTATCAATTATTAAGGGGATAACTCCCCGTAGGATACTCGATTATGGTTCAGGGAAATGCAAGACTGCAAGGCAACTAAGAACAGCAACAAAAGCAGAAATTTACGTTTACGATAATAATAAGGAGCTCTTAATTAGTCGTTGTGGAAAATTCCCTGTTTATACCCCGCATGACGATATATTTCATAATAGTTTCGATGTAGCCCTGCTTAATCTTGTTTTATGTGAGGTGGAAGATGCTGTTGTTTCAGAAATCCTTGAGAATATCTCAAAAGCTTTAAAAACAGGCGGTTCATTGGTGGTTTCCGTATGTAATCCGGATTTTGCTCGTGTGTACAATACGGAATTCCAGAACCGTAAAATCATTCCGAAATCTATTGAAAAAGCTGAAATAGTCACCAAAACCTGTATATATACAGGTAGGCATAAAACGGAGTATCATAGGCCAACTGCGAAATATCTTAAAATGTTTGAAGCTAATAATTTCAGACTTAAAAATATGTATGATACTGACGGAATTAATATTGATACACTGGAGCCGGTATCTGATTTTAAAATTTTTAGCCTGATGAAAGTCCTATGAGTCCTGATAAAGTATACCTATACCAACCATTTGTAATTCTTGGCACTGCAAGAACAGGATCAACCCTTTTATGGAGCTATTTGAACTCTCATCCTGAGATACTTTGTATGCGTGGTATCTTCGGCTCAACAGGAAAAATTAACTTTGGGAAATACTATGGAGTTCTTCCCGAAGAATGCGATGACCCTGTGATAATTGAGGAACGGAACAATAATCCGGTGAATTTTATAAAGAATCATGTATTCATGCATTACGATAAACCATATAAAGCAGTAGGTTTTAAATACTTCTATGACCATGACAGGCATTTGAAAGACAAAAATGAACTGACTGAGTATTTTGATTTAAATAAGGATATTAAATTCATTCATCTCAGAAGGGAAAATCTTCTGGCTGCTCTGTATTCTTATAAGCGGGCATTGGCTCAAAGAAGATGGATGTCAGCAGAACCGGGTTTTACAATCAAAATACCCATAGAGGAATGCGACCAATACTTCCATACTGTTTCAGCCCGACAGAATTACTTCGATTCACTCTTATTAGGCCGAGATATACTCATCGGATACGAAGAACTGATTAATGAACCTTATACGGTGCTTAAAAGCATTCAAACTTTCCTGGGTGTGAATCCGCTTAAACTTAGGACTGAGACAATCAAAAACCACGAAATCCCACTCACAGATGCCATCCTTAATTACTCTGAATTGAGGGAATACTTTAAGAATTCAAAATGGAAAGATTATTTTAATGAATGAAACGACCCCTAAACGATAAATTTAGTGAATTGCAAAAGAAGAACATTATTAATTAAAAGCAGCATATAGTTCTATTATAAAGTGGAAACAACACAAAATATAGTTCTTTTTAAATCTATTTTCCGATGTCGTGAGGATGTCTTTGCTGTAAGGTGGGAGAAAAATGGTAAAAGTGGATATATGCCTGCATACCATTTTGACCCATATCAATATAAGTTTCATAGAATGAAGGGCGGGAATTTCCAAAGTTTCACCGGAAAAACATACCTGCCCTTTACAGATGAACAACTTGTAAAGCATCTGACTGGAGAGCAGTTAGTGGGCATATATCCCCTGTTAAAAGATAATACCTCTTGGTTTATTGCTGCGGATTTTGATGAAAATAAATGGGAGCATGAATGCAGGAATTTAATTGCTATATGCACGGAATGGGAGATACCTGCATACTTTGAGCGTTCCCGTTCAGGGAAGGGTGGCCATGTATGGATATTCTTTGAAAGTCCTTATCCTGCCATAAAAAGTCGAGCTATTTTAACCAAATTGCTTGAACAAACTGGTATATTTTCAGAATTTGATAAGAGTTCAAGTTTTGACAGATTATTCCCAAATCAAGATTTCTTATCGGGGAAGGGCTTGGGTAATTTAATTGCACTACCATTATATAAACCTGCGTGGGAGCAGGGTAATAGCTGCTTTATTGAAACGCATACATTGGAGCCCCATAAAGACCAGTGGGAATTGATAAAGAGCATCAAAAAAGTACCTACAGAGAAACTTAATACACTTTATCAAACTCTTAACTCAAGCAGCAGCCACGACAGCTTATTAAATATACCTGTAGCTAATTCTGCCAGAAAGATTTCTATTGTTTTAAATAGCAACATTATTATTAGCCGCAATGGTTTGCCACTTAATCTGGTCAACTACCTGAAAGAAGAGCTTAATCTGCCTAATCCGGAGTTCTTTATTAAAAAGAAAAGCGGTAGGAATACATGGGAAACCGGGCGATATTTCAAATTATTGGAAGAAACCATTGATTCCGTCATCATTCCGAGGGGTTTTACCGGGAGATTGCTTCGGTTTTGCAAGGAATATAATATAGAACATCAATTCGATGACCAGAGGAAGAGACTTGATACCGTATTATTTTCCACATCCTTTAAATTAAGGGAGTATCAAAAGGAGGCCATTGAAGCAACAGCCAAAAAGGACTTTGGCGTTATTGTTGCACCCCCAGGTTCCGGTAAAACCATAATAGGCCTTAAAATTATCGCTGAAAAACAACAGCCCTCCTTAATTATCGTTCACCGAAAGCAGTTAGCCGACCAATGGATTGAAAGAATAAAAGCATTTTTAGGAATCCCGGCACATGCGATAGGGAAAATAGGTTATGGTAAAAGTGCCCCCGGAAAAATGATTACAGTTGCAATGATTCAGAGCATTTCAAAATTGTTGAATACTGAAAATGCCTCCAAAATAAAGGATGTTTTCGGAACAGTAATAATTGATGAATGCCATCATATACCTGCGGAGACATATAGAAATGCTATTTCAAAACTAAATTCATATTACTGTTATGGTTTAACTGCTACACCATTCAGGAAATATGATGATGGCAAGTTAATTTCCCTGCATTTGGGCGAAATAATATCGGAGATAAAACTCCAAAATATTGATACCGTAAAAAAGGCACAGATTATTATAAAAACCACAGAATTAGATGTACCTTATAATCCCCGAACAGACAAATTTGAAACACTTTCAAAGATTCTTGTACATGATTCGGCACGAAACAACCTTATTCTTGAAGATGTATCAAATGAATTGAATACCGGGAGAAAGGTTATTATTATTACAGAAAGAAAAGAACATATTGAGGTTTTACATCAATATTTAAAACGCTCTTTTGAAGCCATTACCCTTAGTGGAGAAGATTCGGAATTAGCCAGAATTAATAAATGGAAAACCCTAAGGGCAGGAAACTACCAGGTGCTTATTACTACCGGACAGTTTTTTGGAGAAGGTAGTGACTTGCCGGATGCGAATTGCCTTTTTCTGGTTTATCCTTTCTCCTTTAGGGGTAAACTTATCCAATACATGGGTAGGGTGCAGAGGTCAGAAATAGCTCCAATTATATACGATTACCGGGATATAAAGATTGATTATTTGAACAGGATGTTTCTTAAAAGGAATAGCTATTACCGGAAATTTTACCGGCAAGCTGAACTCTTTAACGACCCCTTAGAAGACTATAGAACTCCGCAGAAAGAAAGTAGAATAACTGAAATACAATATAAAATTAAAATGCCTTTTGAGCATTTAGAGTTCCGTTACGGAGCATTTGCTTTTCGCTACAATATCCCGGAACTAAACAAAGAAATGGAATTTGAGGTTGATAACGATGAAATACGACCTGAATTTGATGTGTTAAAGCCATATTTCATAAAATATTTCAAGTCAAAAACGGTAAATATTGATTTGAACGCAGAGCTTCAAAATGATGAAATACTTGCGCAATTGGCCACTTCAGAAGAATTAGAGAAAATCAATCAGGAAGTTATTGAAAGTGTTCGGTTTCAATTTGCCACAAAGCTTTTTTTCGGTAAGACCGCTAATATTAATGGATTGGGCGGAACGTTAAGCTTAGAACAGATTCAATCAAATAATAATAGCGCAGGATTATTATATGAATCTGAAAAAGACCTGCTTAACGAGGCATTGAAAAATGGAAATATTAAGCATTTTAAGCACCTTCGCTACCTTTCAATGAAGCATGAAAGCTCCATTTTAAAACTCCGTTTCGTATTAAATCCTTTCTCTTTTGTTTTCCTCCTTGCTGGCGAACAATGTTTCCATGTTGTGATGGAAACATTGGATACAGAAGAAGCAACATATATCTGGCACATTCAAAAAGATATGGAAGAATTGAAATTATTGCTAAATAATATTGATGAGCAATTGAATATTATCCGTAATAAGGGTAGACAGGCATTTTTATCAGCACCGCCGGATAATTTCAGCCGAATTATTCACGATTATTCCGATGAAAGAAAGGGTTTCATTATATGGAAAGGCCTTTTAGAGGAACGATTGAAGTGAATTAATTAATGAAAATCATTTTCACTTATAAAATAACTATCAGCCTGCTATCTTTGCATAAGTATCGGCTAAATCATGTGCAAATGAGTTCGACATATTGCAAAATAGTTCCACTACAAAAATTGTTCTGTTTCCCGCTTACATTTTCCTTATTGTATATTGGAATAATACGTAGTTTTGCATACCCAACTATTAAATCCCAACGCCAATGAATCTCACGCTAAAGGTATGGAGGCAGAAGAATGCAGCCGATAAGGGGAAATTCGTAACTTATCCGGTGCAGAACATATCAACAGATATGTCGTTTCTTGAAATGTTCGATGTACTTAACGAGGAACTGATAAATAAAGGGGAAGAACCTATTGCGTTCGACCACGATTGCCGCGAGGGTATCTGCGGTATGTGCAGTATGTATATCAACGGCAGACCTCATGGTCCGCTGAAAGGCACTACTGCATGCCAGCTTCACATGCGCTATTTTAAAGACGGGCAAACAATAACTATTGAGCCATGGAGGGCGAAAGCGTTTCCCGTTATAAAGGACTTGGTAGTTGACCGTTCCTCCTTCGACCGCATTCAGCGCGCCGGTGGATTCATCTCGGTTAATACTGGAAACGCCCCTGATGCCAATTCTATTCCGGTTGCCAAAGACATAGCCGATGCCGCCTTCGACGCTGCCGCCTGCATAGGTTGCGGCGCCTGTGTGGCTGCCTGTAAGAATGGTTCAGCCATGTTATTTGTTTCCGCAAAAGTCGCCCAACTTAATATGTTGCCGCAAGGTAAGCCGGAGCTTAAACGCCGCGCTCTTGCCATGGTAAAGGCAATGGATGAGGAGGGCTTCGGGAACTGCACTAATACCAGCGCATGCGAGGCGGAATGCCCTAAAAATATATCTGTTGAAAATATCGCCCGCCTGAACAGAGATTATATACTCGGTTCTTTCTGCTAGCCAACATTCCCGCCTGTTTTGAGAATATGGATATGGCGCTTTAATTGCTCTTTGCTCCCCTTAAGAAGTAAAACTTTTTACTAAAACGTTTTTCTGCTGATAGTGTGTTCGATAATAATCACATTGTTTGCAGATATAGTTCATTAAAAGAGCGCCTATACCAATTTTAACTTGTTCCGATTTTGTTAGGCAACTTTAATAAGTGCAACGGCATGGGCGCAGATACCCTCCCCGCGTCCTACATATCCCATCCGTTCATTAGTGGTGGCTTTAACGGATATAAATTCTTCCTTTATACCCATAACTTGCGACAGAGATTTTTTAATAGCGCCAATATACGGCATTATCTTAGGGCTTTCCAGAATTAAAGTAGAATCAATGTTACTGATTCTATAATGGTTCATTTTTAGCAATTCCACCACCCTAGATAAGAGAATTTTACTATCAATATTCTTAAATTCCGGCGAACTGTCCGGGAAGTGCGTACCTATATCACCGAGAGCCGCTGCTCCGAGCAGTGAGTCGCATATTGCATGTATCAGCACATCGGCATCGGAATGTCCTACTGCGCCATGCGGTGAATCTATAAGGATACCGCCCAGATACAAATCCCTGCCTTTTTTCAGTTTATGAACGTCGAACCCTTGTCCGATACGGTATTTCATTACATTCGGGTTATTGGTTACTGTATAAGGCAGTTAAACTGCATATAGTGATTATTGGCAACCTTAATTATTGCGGTGAATCACCGTCCTGGGCGTCGTCTTTCTTGTCGCCCGCCTTCGGCTTATCAAAGGAAAATCCGAGAGTGAGCCGTAAAGTGTTCTCGAGCGGGTTATTCGGACTGATTGGCAGTAGGTATGCAACATCAATATTAAGCACATTCATTTTAAACCCTGCCCCCATGGTGAGGTATTGACGACCGCCCTGATACTGGTTTTCATAAAAGAAACCTACACGGAAAGCGAATTGATTATCGTACCAGTATTCGACTCCTCCCGAAATGTCTATCTCGTTCAGTTCTTCGGTAAGTCCGCCCGGTGCATCGTAAAAACTTTGAAGGATACCATCTGTAACGCTCACATTCGGGTTCATTCCCTCCATTATTACCGGTTGTCCGTTTTTGACTGAATCGCTGCCGTTTACCTTGCTTAGCCAGTAAAATGGAGGTGTGGGTACAAGCAGTTTGCTGAAATCAACCAAAACTGTTAATTTATTATAGTCATCCAGATTCATTGTAAGCGATGGTCCGAGACGAATGTTCATAGGCAGAAAATCCGCTATGCCGTCATTTGAATAGCTTATTTTTGGACCAAGATTCGATATATCTACTCCGGCTCTAAACAGGCATTTCTTGCCGGCAATCTGCAGGTCTTTTGAATGATAATAGGTTGAAAGGTCAACGGCAAAGGACTGTCCGGGACGCGTATATAGTCCATTCACTGCACTCGCGCCAGTCAGGTTGGAGTATATATAACGACCGGTCATAGCGCCCGACCACTGGTCGCCTAATTGGCGGGAGTAACTGAAATCAAGAGCAAACTCGTTGGGGTTGAAGGTTCCCGTCTGAACCCCGTTGTTATCTGTAAATTCAATATTGCCTAAAGAGAAATAGCGGAGGGAACCGCCAATTGTCTGTCCCTGTGAAAGTTTGTAGAACCAAGAAAGGTAGGATAGATTAATATCAGGCACCAGGTAGCGGAGCCATGGGGCGTAAGATGCAGAAAACCCCATCTGCTGGTCAATAAAGGCGAGTTCAGAAGGGTTCCAGTATGTTGAATTAACGCTTGGGTCTTGCGCGACTCCTGCGTCGCCTAATCCTCCTTCACGGGCATCTGGTCCGATGCTTAAAAAGGGAACTGCTGTAGTGATTACATTATCCGTTTTAGCGAGGTTCTGCCCTAAAACATTACTGCCGTTCCCGCCCTGAACCTGTGCAGAAGCGTTAAAGGTGCTGATGTTTAGCAGGACCAGCAGTCCGAGTAAGTATGCTTTAAGATTATCTATTTTCATCTTTTGTAAAAACATTAACGCATAAGGCGCATGGAATATTGCATAATGGTTTTTAAAAATGGGATGCAAATATAGGAAATGGTTATAAAATTACAAGTTTCTGGTAGGCGTCGGCTACCTTTCCTTCATTGGTTCGTACTGTCACATGGTATATATATACACCGTTCGCTATTTTATCGCCGAACTGGTCGCGTCCGTCCCATTCTATCGGCGGCGAACGGTAACTGTCCGTTTTAATGGTAGTAAGTATGTTTCGTACTAGTTTGCCCGACACCGTAAATACCTGAATTTGCACATCCATCAGGTCGCAAACCTCATTTATTTCAAAAAAGAATTCAGTGTGGGTAGTGAAGGGGTTAGGGTAGTTTAATACATGCTGAAGCTGCAAGTTTGCCTGCTGCTGAACATTAAATTCCGTACTTGTTTGAGTGGAAACGTTAAATACATTCCATACTCTTAAACTTACGGTATGAGTTCCTGAAGTTAATGAGGAGAGCGGAAATGCAATAATGCCGCGTTGGTAACTGTTTAGCGCCGGCTGAAACGAGTTGGTCAGATCGAAGGTGTTTTGCGTGTTGTTATCCAGCACTGCCGTAATATCATGTCCGACACCGTTACCGGTAGTATTAATGCCGTTACTGTCGAATACGAGCGCATATATTTCCGGGTTCTGGTTTGTCATCCCCCCGTAAGCGAAGTTACTGTCGTTCATAAACAATCGTACCTGCGGTCCTTTATTGCTGATATACACCCCCGATTTGCTTCCGCCCACTATTATATTCTGATTATTGCCTGTTGCATCCTTTACTCCATTTTCGGCATAATAGCTTATTTTACCGTTACCGTAGTCGTAATTAATATCCTTAGGCACCATGAAAGAGTAGGTAAATTTCCCATTGTTAATGGATATTAGTCCTTTATTCAGAATACTGTTTTGCAGGGTAAAATGGAAATGGACATTACCGGTGGGATTCGGGTTGCTATCCGTTACGAGATGATTAGGTTTATCGTACACCGTAGGATAGAGTAGTCCGTTAAAATTATTATCGGGGTTGCCGGAGGTGTCGCCCACATAGCCGGTAACGGTTACCTTGGAAAATGCTTTTAAGGTATCGGCTGCCGTTGTGGTAACCGTTGATGTGTAAACTCTCTCTTGCGGATAGGCAAGCCGTACGGCAGGATCGCCCAACAGGGTAAACATGGTTTGAAGATTCGGGTCAGCAAGGTTTTTGGAGTTCATAAACAGGTCGCCGATACGTGGCAAGCTCCCATCGGGGTTAGGGGAGTAAAGCAAACTATAGAAGTCGCTGTTAATAGCGTAGTTATCATTTGAATAAGTTTCGCGCGTTGTGGTCATAAGTGCAATATTGCCGCCCGTAGATAACATTACGCATAACTGACCTGCCGATAACTGGGCGGGGTTATCAAAAGGGGCGAAGGAACAGGAAGCTGTGATAAAAAGGGGTAGCGCCGATATATTTGTCCAGCTGTTTATATCGCTGAAACCGAGTATTCTCTCGGCTGCCAACCCCAAAGGTCCTCCGTGCCCGGTATAGTTGATGATAAGGCAGCCATCGTTCATTTGCTGGTCAATGGCGGTGTTTACCTCGGGGTATCTCGGACCTCCTGGTGTTTGTACTTCCTGATAGGCATCGGTATAAATTTTATTCACATTGAAATTAGGATACGCGGAGTTTACAAACTGTGCAAGTTGGTCGGCACCTTGCCCCAATGCGCCCTCATGCAGTCCGTCATCGCCGTCGCAGGCGATAAAACAGATGGTATTTCTCCAATTCCCCAAATTATATTGCGCTTGCTGGTTACAGCATGAAAACCCTGCGTTCACCGGAGCGCCGGAACCGGTCTCGTAGCTGATAACCTTGCTGACCAACGTCTGCGCTTCCGAAACATTTGTAGCAGGCAGGCGTCCTACCCCTAACTGAAGAGTATAGCCGTTTGGCAGCACCCCTTCGTTGCTGTCCAATATTGCGAAGTAATCGTCGGAAACATAAGAAGCGGTAGGGTCAAAGGGATCTGGAATAGATGGGTTTTCAATATCCTCATAACATACCACATAATTCGTATTTCCTGTAAGTCGGTGTTTCGGGTCGTAGGAACCGCCACCGAAAAGTACAAGATATTTCGGCTCCTGGCTATAAACGCCGTTAGCGCGTGTCCAAAGCATACGCACAAAATCCCTTATGGCGGTGGGGTCTTGGCTTCCCGACGAAAATTCATTGTAAATCTCTTCAGTACTAGCTACATCCACGTTCAGGTTGTCGTGGCTGCGGTGAAAGTTAGCGAGTTGTTGCGCCTCGGTCATAAATTCGGGGTTGGATACAATTACAACGTCTGCCTGGGATATTCCATGCAAATCCTGATTAGGCACTTTGCCTATAAAAAATGCCGAATCGAAGGTTGAAGCGCCTGTGAATGTGATGAATTGCCTTAAACTGTTGGTTTGAACTGCATACTGGAATCCGCCGGCATAAGGTGTAAGCGCCACGGAGTCCACCTGTTGAGGATTGGTTACATCCCAAACAGTTATTTCGGGTTCCGCCGAGCTTATTTTAAATAACGAAGATTGTCCGGAACCTGTGGAATTCATATCTCTATACTCCAGTTGTCCGCCGTTCATGTTAAGCTGTCTGCGCACATTTAATTCGAGATAATAGAGCCAGCCCTCCGCTCCCGGTGTCTGGCTGGTTACCGTTACATTGATTGCCGGGTTTGTTGCAGTAAAGTTGCATACGCCCAATCCCCACTGTGCGTATTCGCAGTAATAGCATGTTGTTGGTACGCTGGATACGTTAAAGTTTGTGGTGGCTCCAAAGGCGCTTACGGAATAACTGCTTGTATTATCGTATCGTGAGGCAACCGCTGCAGTAACTGAACCGGGCGAAGAATTAACCAAATTTGGAAATGAGAACGTAAAGGAATATGAGGTGGTGGCGCCAAAATATTCTCCTACCCAGGCGCTGCCTGATTCTATAAGGTTGGTTGCATCAAGTTCGTGATAGGCATAATCGTCATAGGTTGTAACAGTGTTGGTCGGACTTCCGGCGAACAGGGGTTCCGAAGCTATCCGCTTTCCGGCAACGGGACCTACTGTTATAAAATAATAAGTAGTATCGGAATAAAGGTTAACCTGATGCTGGTATCTCTTTACTGCGGAGTTGTATGTCCATTGTGTCGAACCTTGTCCGTAAAACAATACATAATCGTTTTTCGCAAAGGAGGTGTCATTCTGACCTTTTACGTAAATAGCATTTTCTGTTAAATCATCGGCTCGCGCAGAGTCGTTCTGTTCCGGCAGCATATATCCTCCATTACCGAAGATGCGTATGTTGGCAGGTATTAGGGTATTCATATTGAACCCTAACCTCTTAAAAAAATTATAGTTGAGCTTATATACCCCGTCTGCGGTAACGCCTATCTTGTACCAGTTACCCGAAGCAAGGACAGAACTTGAGGCGAAACCTGCAGGGCGTTTTAAACTTCTTATATTAGCATGTACATTGCTCTGCGCTATCTTCAGCGAAAAGGACGTCAGTTTCTCATACCCTACGCCATTTGCTCCCTTTCGCACCGGAATTAATGTCAGATACGTGAAAGGCGTTCTTCGGATAGATGCGTCATGAGTCGTTAAGTCAATCTGCGTACTGATTTCGGTATGAGCTTGTAGTAATCCGGCTTCCTTTGCCGTTACCGGCTCGTAAACCGCGTTGTTAAGCGTTATGGTGGCATGATTCATGCCTGGGTTAAGGGGAATACGTTGCGAATATATGGGTAACCCCTTATGTTTCGAATCGTAGGTAGCTCCGCTGAAATGCAGAAATTCTAATATGGGACCATCATCGGTATATTGCTGGCTGATAGGTTGGGTCCAAGACAGTGTTATTGTACCTCCGGATGCAACTGCTTTAACCTGATCGGCAGGATTTTCCGTCTGTTTATTACGGTTTTGCGAAGGTGCCGGTTGCGTTATGGGTTTTGAGGGGTTAGGATTTATTCGCTCCACCCTTACATTTGAGTTTACAGGTTGTTGGGCTTCTATAGGAGATACCGAA
>JAKAOA010000065.1:0-4128 GCA_021823405.1 Bacteroidota bacterium
TCCGATCTCCGGTAATGTTTGCCCTGAATTTGCAGGCGCTTTATGGATTGCAGGACTCGATCAGGGCGGACAGTTAAAGGTTGCCGCAATGACTTACCGGCAGAAAGGCGAAGATTTCTGGGCAGGACCGCTGGACACTGTTACCGTCAGTGAATCGCTTGCAGAATGCGCAGCTTACGATAAGCTATTCTATGTAACCCGGCAGGAAGTGCAAAACTTTGTAGATAATCCGGGTAACCCTAACTACCTTACCCAGGACATCAAAAATTGGCCCGGTAACGGCAGCGCAACTTACAAAGAAGGACACTTTCTTGCACCTTATGTTGACCCAAACAACATAGGTTACTATGACCCCACGCAGGGATGTTACCCCGGTTATGATTTAAAAGGGACTAACAGGAGTTGCCAAAACGAACTTTATGGCGACGCTACCCTTTGGTACGTTATAAATGACGAAGGTAATGGTAACATTCATACAGAATCAAGTGGATTGCCTATCGGAGTGGAAATAAGGGTGCAGGCATTCGCATTCAATACAACGGATGCAATAAACAACTGCACTTTTTATAATTACCAGATTATTAACAGGTCGAGCTTTGACGTGGAAAGTACCTATTTCGGGGCGTGGAACGATTTTGACCTTGGAAACGGAGCTGAAAACTGGACAGGATGCGATGTTGGAAGAAGTATGGGATACGGGTACGAAGGCACTAATTATAATTCGGACGGCTCCGGTAATTTTGCCGGAGAAATCGGTTATCACAACGACCTTCCGGCTATTGGTGAAGTATTTTTTCAAGGACCCAAAGCAGATACTTCCGGACCTTACAGCAAAGGTTGTTATATACACAATGGTCTGATTGGTATGGCACGATTCATGTATTTCGTTAACGATTTCAGCAACATAGGAAACCCTCAGAATGCCACGAGTTATTATAACTATATGAAGGGCTTATGGATTGACGGAACTACCATGACTTACGGAGGCAACGGGTATCAGAGCAGTACAACCCCCTGTTCATATATGTTCCCATGGACGCCTGCCGGGGCAAGTCCGGGAAGCGCCCAGATCAATACAGACCCTACCGGTTGCGGCACAGCCGGAATACCGCAGGCAAACCCTTGGGATATGCCCGAAGCCAATATACCGCCTAATGATATGCGTTTCGTTGAAAGCGCCGGACCCTTTACCCTTAAATCGGGTTCAGTTAACTATGTTACGGTAGGTCTTGTATGGGATATGACGCCAATACTCAATAACCAATTTCTGTCAATAAGCCTTATTCAGCAAGATGCCGACCTGGCGCAATCCCTGTTTAATAACTGCTTTAAGGTGTTGAATGGACCTGATGCTCCTGATGTAACCATACAGGAATTAAACCAGGAGTTAATACTGACAATATCCAATTCCAGTTCATCCAACAACTATGAGGAAAAATATGCCGAACGCGACCCGAGTATTCCCAAGCCCTATACAGATACAATGTATACGTTTGAAGGATATGAGGTATTCCAGCTTCTTGATTCATCTGTAACCTCATCTCAATTACTTGACCCTGCAGTATCGCGTCTTGTTGCCGAATGTAATGTAAATAATGACGGAAGCAATACGCTAATCAATTATTCAAAAAATAGTTATGGTGTATTGCAAGGCATCCCCGAAGTTTCTTTAAGCACCAACGGGGTAGCCCATTCATTCGATATAAAAACAGACCAATTTCAAGAAGACGGACAGACCAATCTGGTAAACGACCGCCCATACTACTATATGGTCATTGCCTTCGGGTATAACAACTATTGTACCTTCGTTCTAAATTCAAACAGTGATTCTCTTCGCAACGGACAACAGACACCGTTCATTCAAGGCAGAAATAATGTGAAGGTATCTACCGGAATTCCACATATACCGGAATCTCAAAGCTATGGAACGGTTCAAAATTCAACTTATGGACAAGGTGTTCCAATTACCCGCCTTGAAGGACAAGGTAACGGAGGCAATGCATTAACCTTGAACAGCGCAAGTATTTCTTACATCCTTCAGCACGACTCGATGTCTCATCCTACATACCTGCCCGGACAAGGTCCAATTAATGTAAAAGTAGTTGACCCTCTGAATGTGGTATCTGCAAACTTCATTTTTAAAATGATAAAAGGCGCAGGTGCTACAGGCATCGACAGCACGGCAACCTGGGAAGTATATATACCGGGGCAAAGCGGCAGTACTGTCTATTCCGATGCCATCATCGGTTACCAGTTCGAGCAGATAATTCCACAATGGGGCATATCTATAAGTGTGAATGATCCTGACCTTCCGCTAATGCCGCTAAATGGCGCAACTCATGATATTATACTGGATTCAAGCTGCAGTATGACCTTTTCCGACCCGACCAAAAACTGGCTTACCGGTGTGAAATCTTCATCTGCCGGGGTAAATATCATGTACTGGATTCGTTGCGGTAGTTTCTTCGATAATCCCAAAGGCGGCGGAACCCCAGACGGTATATTTACGAGTGCTGTAGCTACCTATACAGTTAATGCCCAGGGTCAATCAGTTCCATCCGTTTATGTTGATCCAAGCTGCTGGTATTCTGTTATTTTCGGAGGTACTTGGGCGCCTTACTACCTATGTACCGCATCAGATTTTTACAAAGGAATTCAAGAGGTAGATAATGGACCTAAATTGGTGAATGACAATTCAAGCGTTTCAACAGAGCATAGCGATTTGTCATCACTGCAAGACCTAGCGAGCGTTGACGTAGTAATCACTTCAAACCCTGCATATTGGTCACGCTGCGTTGTTCTGGAAGAGCAAGATCAGCCATCGCTTGCAGAAGGAGGAGCCATAAAATTAAATCCCCGAAAATCACTCTCGGTTGACAAGTCGGGCGCTTATGCTTCACCCAATTCCGGTGCAAGCGCAAACCCGATTGATGCTAACTACATATCAGATTCCGGTATGGGCTGGTTTCCAGGGTATGCTATTGATGAGGAAACCGGTGAGCGTTTGAATATCGCTTTTGGTGAGGACTCTTGGCTTACCCAGTATAATGGTCGCGATATGAAATGGAACCCGGATTCAACCACAATTCAATATAACGGTTCTTCCTTCTTCAGTTACGAATCTGTGTTTGGAGGTAAACACTATATTTATGTATTCGGACATAATTTAAAACCAAGAGGTTTGATGTCGAAATACAATAATTATTATGGTTCCAGAGTACCGATATACGATAAAGATTCTATGATAATGAAGATGTTCTCCTATAACAAACCGGACTCCACAGATAATATTTTCGGCGACTGTATATGGGTGAATATACCACTGTTATCTCCCGGACACCAGCTAATGGAAAGCGATGTTACTATCCATCTGCGGGTTGCCAAGCCATACGATACGAACTGGGGTGCAAATTGGAAAAATCCTAATCCTGTTAACAACAACTATCCGATGTACTCCTTCTCAACCAATGGACTCCAGGTAGAAACGAGTAATGACAGTGCGGCGCAAGCGGCGCTCAACCTGATTAACATTGTGCCTAACCCCTATTACGGTTATTCATCCTACGAGAGCAGCCGTCTGGATACAAGGGTACGGATAATAAATCTACCGCCTGTATGTAACGTTAGCATCTTTTCTTTAAACGGTACGCTTATAAGGGTATTCCAAAAAAACAGCCCGGAAACATATATGGATTGGGACCTTCAGAATTCGTATAATGTGCCAATTGCAAGCGGTATGTATATAATACATGTAGATGTGCCGAATATAGGGCAAAAAACGCTTAAATGGTTTGGTGTGTTAAGACCGCTTGACCTCAATTCCTATTGATAAAAAAATGGCAGTTAAATACTTTTTAAAAGAATAAAAGAGCCCTTATCGGTATAAAAAACAACCTGAAAATATGAGAAAAAATAGCAGAAGAGCAGTAGTTGTCTTAGGAATTTCGTTATGCTTGTACGGCATTGAATCAAAAGCCGGAAATCCCCAGAGAGCAGGAGAAGCGGGCGCAACCGAATTGCTGATTGACCCATGGGCGGGTACCTCGGGCTTTGCCGAAGCCAACACCGCCTGCGTACAGGGAATCGAATCACAATTCCTTAACGTAGCAGGCACTGCCTAGATCGGAA
>JAKAOA010000065.1:4138-15820 GCA_021823405.1 Bacteroidota bacterium
GATCTGCACTGCCTTCACCGACCACACACAGGTAATTATCGGTAATACCGATTATCTAGGCGGTGGCGGCGGCATGAATATAGCTGTAGCGGGATTGTGCCAGCATGTTGGCGCAACAGGAGCGATCGGACTTTCTATAATGTCGATGAACTTCGGAAGCATACCGATTACTACTTATGATAACCCAAACGGAGGCGTTGGTTATTTTACACCTCAATATATTAACATAGGTTTATCATATGCAAAAGGGTTTTCCGACAATATCTATGGTGGTGTGAATGTAAAACTTGTTTCGGAATCCATTTCGAACGTTTCAGCTACCGATGTGGCAATAGACGCGGGTATTGAATATGTACGTGATGTAGCGCATGGGCATAAAAATTTCCACTTTGGCATTTCATTAAAAAATGTAGGACCTCAAATGCAATATTCAGGAGATGGAATGTCGCAGGAAGTAACTCAATATAATAGCGTAGCTACCGGACAATCAGGTCAAATGACCGTTCAGACACCGGCGCAAGCTTACGAATTACCCTCACTTATTAATATAGGATTAGCTTATGACTTCCGTATCCTTAAAGATACCGGCGGGAAAAGCGCCCACAGAATAACAGTTGCAGCCAATTTTACATCTAATGCTTTTGAACAGGATCAAGAGATGCTTGGCGTGGAATATGCCTTTAAATCATATTTCAGCGTACGCGTAGGATATGACTATCAGAATGGTATAATGAACCCTTTAAGTACAGACCCTACCACCGGTGGACGCCTTACGGTATTTACTGGTCCTTGTGCAGGCGTTTCATTGCAATATCCCTTTGGTAAGAACAAAGAATCTACATTTGGTATCTCATATTCTTACAGGGCAAGCAACCCATTTGACGGATGCAATACTATTGCCATGCAATTAAGTTTATAATTTTGTAATTCGAATTATTTCTTATCTTTGCATTGAGAGCGATTAATATCCTCTTTCTTTTCCGGCATCAGTGTCGGAAAATTTTTTTTCTAAGCAATAGAAATCATTATCAAACAATAAACCTTACATCGTTTTACCCATGTCAGCTCATACCGAGTATTTTACCAAAGAAGGTCTAAAAAAACTGGTAGAAGAACTACATCAACTTAAAACTGTTGAAAGACCTTCAATTTCAAGGCAAATAGCTGAAGCCAAAGATAAAGGAGATCTGTCGGAAAATGCGGAATATGCAGCAGCCAAGGAAGCGCAGGGTTTACTCGAATTAAGGATAGCTAAATTAGAGGAAGTGCTGGGTAATGCACAGGTTGTTGACAAATCGAAACTTGACACCTCTCGTGTATTGATACTTTCCAAAGTCCGGATAAAAAACATAAAAAACGGCGCAGTCATGAGTTACACCATTGTTGCTGAAAACGAAGCCAACCTAAAGGAAGGTAAAATATCGGTGAATTCTCCGGTTGCCAAAGGACTATTGGGAAAAAAGGTCGGACAAAAAGCCACTGTTAAAACACCTTCCGGCGAGCAGAGTTTTGAAATTCTCGAAATAAATCTGTAACCCTGTATATAAATGGCTACTATTTTTACGCGGATAGTGAACGGAGAAATTCCGTGTTATAAAATTGCTGAATCTGATAATTGTCTTGCCTTTTTGGATATTCAGCCGCTTGTAAAAGGACATACCCTGGTTATCCCTAAAAAAGAGGTTGATTATATTTTTAATTTAGATGATGCCATCTTTAAAGAACTGCATTTATTTTCAAAGAAAATTGCACTGGCAATCGGTAAAGCCGTTCCTTGCAAACGTGTTGGTGTTGCCGTAATTGGTTTGGAAGTTCCTCACTCCCACATACATCTTATTCCGATTAACAACGTTTCAGATATTAATTTCGCCCGACCCAAGCTAAAGCTCCCGACGGAAGAAATGGAGAGAACTTCAGAGATAATTCGGCAAGAAATCAGTAAGACCGTAAAATAAGTAGCGGTTTTCCACCTTTCTTTAATTTCTACCTGACTCTTTCGATATTTGCCGTCACGAACGATTCCCATGAATTATACCTTGGCTGCGTACCCCTAATTTTAGTTTTATAATTGCGTTTTTGTGGTAACACCGAATTACTGTTAAAATGGTGGCAAATTGCAACGGCAAGAGCATCTGTAGCGTCAAGCAAGGTGTTTGTCGATTTTATTGACAATATACGCTGGAGCATTATAGCCACCTGTTCCTTAGTAGATGTGCCATTTCCGGTAATGGATTGTTTTACCTTTCGGGGTGCATACTCGAATACAGGTAAGTTACGATGGAGAGCCGCCGCCATGGCTATACCCTGCGCCCTGCCAAGTTTTAGCATTGACTGTACGTTTTTCCCATAAAACGGCGCCTCCAGGGCGACTTCATCGGGCTTAAATGTTTCAATTATCCGGATAGTTTCCTCAAAAATATTCTTAAGTTTAAAAAAATGGTCAGGTATTTTTTTTAATATTAATACGTCCATATCAAGAAAAACCGCATTGATACCTGAAACTTTTATAATGCCATATCCCATTATGTTTGTACCAGGGTCTATTCCTAATATAACCCTTTCTCCAGCCGTTCTGGTTACGGAGTATTTATTTTCCTTCCTCATTCAAAAAATATTTTACCTGTTCCATCAGTGCGGCCTCTAATGTAATAAACTTATATCCTCCTAATGCCGTCAATATTTTATTATTGCTATACCGATACTCACCGGCGGCATGCTCAATTGTAATACGGCTGATTTTACTTTGGTTAACTATATTATTAAATATGCGTAACAGCTTTAACATACCTGAACTTAATTTAAATCTCGGTTGTGTTTTGCCAAGCAACTGCGCTATAGTACCTATTACCTTGCGATAAGAAGCATTTTCGGAATTCAGTATATAGCGCTCGTTAAACCGGTTTTCATTCATCAACTGAACCATTATTGCGGCAACATCCTTTACATGAACATATCCCATAACTCCACCGGTATAAAAAAATGAGGATTTTTTTACTGTATGGATTAGCTCCATACTTCCTTTGTTCTTTCCGCTCCACGGACCAAGCACGATTGTTGGCGCCACAACCGTAACATTTAGCCCTTCGGCGCAACCCCTCCATACCTGCGCTTCAGCAAGATGCTTTGCTGTGAAGTAAGGCGACCTGCCATAGGTAAAATTATCATAGTGATCCTCCGTAGTTTCACTCCCTCGCTGTTCATCCAGCGCCGCAACTGAACTGGTATAGCAGAATTTGCTAACCTTCATGTTTAGCGCCGCATTGATCATATTTTCTGTTCCTGTTTGAGATATACGTATAATTTCATCCGGGTTTTCGTCACGTAACGATACTATGGCGGCGCAATGATATACCTCCCCTACTCCATCCATTGCCTTTTCCAACGAGTAAATATCCATCAAATCGCCATCCACCCAGTTTATTGTACTAAACAACTTTTTACCTTCATTTCCAAACCTGTATTTAAAAATACCCTCACAAGCCGCGATATAACTTCCCGGTCGTTTCAATGCCGTAACCTGTTTACCATCCTTTACAAGCGTAGATAAAAGATATGAACCTATAAAACCAGTGCCTCCGGTAACGAAAACCATCTTACTAATTTAGAATTATGTAAAAATAGGTAATTAAAATGATAGAAAGCCAGCCGTTCGTAGGTTTATAAATACGAGTTGTTAATTAAAATGATTTTCATCTTATAGATGCGTAACTGTAGGAGTCATGAACTCAAAAATCAAAATTATCCACCCTTAGCCCTTCTATATCCTGCGAATGCTATTCTATACCGACCACCATTGAACCCAATAGCTATCGGGTTGCTAAAATGCACAAACCCCATATAAGCGTAGTTTAGTGAAGATTGGGCGTTAGGCGTCCTGTTAGCTATCGGGACGCGGTCGTAAAATCACTTACGAGCAGTATATTTCCACTCTTGATTAGTGCGTAACAGATAGAGCCATGAATAGAGAAGGTTCAACCCATAAGTGCCTCTCTCTCCATAGTCAACTATTTTTTTGACCTTTCCACCATTATAAGTAATTGTAAGAGTTATCGCCTGATCATCGGTCCAGGTGACGCTGTAATCGTTGCGCTTATCAGGGAAATCAATGTAATTAAGCAGGGCAATAATTTTATTATAATTTACCGTGTCAATTAAACATGTAAAATTCCCTGTTGTATCATTATACTTAATGGCATTGTATTGTGCACTCCGGTTTGAATTAATCGAAATATCAAATACAGGACAGGCACTTGTACATGGGTGTGTAGCCGCCTCTATTTTTTCTATGTTGTATTTGCGTGATGCAACTCCCGGCTCCACGACCCCCCCGAATCTATATACAAGAGAATCGATTCCGGCAATACCGTCAAATTTTCCATGGCAGTAGGAACAGGTCTTGTATAAAATAAGCAGTGGAGTAGTTCCCATCTTTCGCACCACCGGAAAATAGGTTTCTGCAAAAGGGTATCTTGAAAGAAACGATACGTGATAGGATTTTCCTTCATCCAAAATGACGATAAGATAATTTTTTCCACCAGTATTCATATAAACAAGAAGGTCAGTTTTGCCATTTAGGTCAAAATCCGCTTTTTGCCATAGTTTAATACCGAGAGAATCGGCTACTTTTTGTTCAAGAGGATCAGGATATAAAAAATCCCTATATGCAATTTGGGCATCGACAAAAGCCGGAAAATGGGAACGAAGAAAGCTTTCGACATCTTGGTTGGTCTTGAGTTCGTCGATATCATTGGCTTTCAGTGCAAATGCCATGAAGATAAATATGACGAGAAATGCTGATTTCATTCTGTTCGTATTAAAAGACCTTCGAAATTCCTGTAAATATAGCGGTCAAATAATTGATACGATAAAAGAGTAACTGATGTTTCATGTGTTTAAGAAATGATAGCAGAATATTAACGAATAATGGAAATAATGACGTAATTTTACCGTCAGCAGAAAGGTTAGAAATTACAATTGAATAATTTCACATAAAATGAAAAAAGTAATCGTACTGGGGGCCGGATTAATAGGGAAACCTATGGCTCTTGACCTAGCGCAGAACTATAGCGTTACATGTACCGATATTAATAAAGATAACCTAGAGGCAATACCCTCCAGTTCAGGGGTTAGAACAGTAAGATGCGATTTTACGGCAAAATCCACTTTAAAAAAACTCATTAGACCATTTGATTTGGTAGTGATTGCAGTCCCGGGATTTATGGGCTACGAAACCCTAAAGACCGTAATAGAATCCGGCAAAAATGCCGCTGATATTTCATTCTTCAACGAGGACCCATTTAAACTGAATGCACTGGCGCGAAAAAAAAATGTAACGGTTGTAGTTGATTGCGGAGTGGCTCCAGGAATGTGTAACATCCTTGCCGGATACCATAACAACACTATGAAACTAAAAAGATATGAGTGTCTTGTTGGTGGTCTGCCTGTAAAACGCGAACCGCCGTTTGAATACAAAGCGCCTTTTTCACCGGCAGATGTGATAGAAGAATACACGCGCCCCGCCCGCTATATATCCAATAATAAAATTGTAGTAACAGATGCGCTTGAAGAAATTGAGCTGGTAGAGTTTAAGGAAATAGGTCAGTTAGAAGCTTTTGCTACCGACGGACTAAGAACGTTAGCCCTAACGCTCAAAAATGTACCTGATATGAAAGAAAAAACCTTACGCTATCCTGGGCATGCGGCATTGATGAAAGCATTCCGCCAGACCGGATTATTCAGCAAAGACCCTGTGATTAGCGACGGTAAGAAGATTATTCCTTTACACCTTGTCAGTTCGCTTCTCTTCCCGCTCTGGAAATTTAAAAAGGGGGAGGAAGATGTTACTGTAATGCGAGTGACATTGGAAGGTGACAAAGAAACCTATACATATAATTTATTCGACAGATATAATTCCAAAACCAATACAACATCTATGGCACGCACCACCGGATATACATGTACTGCCATAGCTTCGCTCATATTAGAGAATAATTTCAGGAATAAGGGAGTTTTCGCCCCTGAGCATTTGGGTGAAGATAAAGGACATTTTGATTTTATTATCAAGTATCTGGCTAACCGTGATGTGCGCTATACACTAAAAGTGATTGCATTAAGATAACTTCGATTATTAATGCGTTCACCTTTAAAACTATCAGTAGGTTTTAAGGCACTATCGGTTCCCTTACTTAAAGAATAGCATCTTAACAGCTATGGCAATCAGAGTAACTGCAAAAACCTTTTCAGTAATAGGGCTGCTTAATGCAAGATTAGTTTTTGCTCCGAGGTATCCGCCCACAACAAAAGCAGCGGCAAGAAGAGCCGCAGTTTTAATCTGCACATTACCATGCTTATAATAGATATATGCAGCTACTATTCCGATAGGCGGTACAAGCGCAGCAAGAGAGGTGCCCTGTGCATCCTTGATGCTGAAACCTGCAAAATAAATTAAGGCAGGGATAATGATGACCCCACCGCCTATACCTACCAATCCACTCAACCAACCGGCAACAAATCCAATCAGAAGTATTACTAAAATGTTAGACATATACTATTTTGTTATTTATTTTTACCTAGATCGGATTGACAGTGGCAAAAATAGTCATTTTTTATCCTTTCATTTATTCCCCTAATCTGATTACAGATTATTACCAATTGCTACATAGAGGTTATATTGCGCCTTATTAAAATTACTTACTGAATTGAGGTAATCGATTTCCGCCTGAACATAAAACTCTTCCGACTGGAATACCTCAAAAGGTCTTACTGTACCAAGCGCCTCCCGCTCAATACTTTGGCTTAAAGCATTCTTCGATTCGGTCAGGGCTAATGTTGCAGTTTGTATTTGGTCTCTTGCCAATATAAGTTGAGCTCTGGCATTTCCGACCTGAAGATATACTTGATTAGAAAACTGGTCGAGTCCATTCTGTTCAATGTTTATCTGATCATTATATTCCTTCAGTTCACCTTTATAGGCAAGTAACCCAATTGGTATGCTCCATAACAGTGCGCCATCCACTCTATAGGTGCTGTTGTAAGGCGAACCGAAATCTCCCATTACCCCATCTGGCGCCGAACCTAGATATAATTTTGGCATAAGCAAGCCAACAGTTACCGTTTTCTTTTGGTCCTGTATGCTGCTTAATTCTGCCTGCATACTTTTATACTCGGGTCGGTTTGCTATGTATTGTGTATAGTTCGTTAAACTTGTATCGGTAATATTCTTCATCAGGTCAAGTGGCTCCATTCCTGTATCCATACTTACCATAACAGCGCTCGTATCAATATTTAAGAGGCTTAAGAGAGCATTTGACTTTTCAAGGTAATTTACCTGGGCGCTTGTCCTTTCTATACTGATATGTGAATAACTGCTTTGCGCCAGAAGGTACTCCGACTCATATCGCAGTCCTGCATCTACCTGCACTTTTATTTGTGTGGATATGGTATCCGCCTGCGCTAGAAGATTGGTAAGCTGCATATACTGGAACTGCGCCGTAAGCAAGTCGTAATAATCGGAAATGGCTTGTAGAATGACATTATTGCGTTGCGCTTGCGTATTTTCCTTAGCGGCAATACTTTGCTGTTTTTTTGCCATTACATTATAAATCCCATTGCTGAAATCCCACTCCGTTGCCAGACCGCCGCCGAACCACAATTCTCTTTGATTTGCATCATTCACCTTAAGCCCCATTGCATTCATATTAGCGCCTTGAAGAAAGTGCGCTTCAGGACCAACAAAAACGGTGGGCAGATACCATTCGTACGCTTGCGCCACAGCTGAAATACTTAAGTGGTATAACAAATTATATTGCTTTATGGTCAGATTGTTGGCTCCTGCAAGTTTTAAAATTGTAGGGAGATTTATTGGTATTTTCTTTCCTGTTTCACCTCCGGTCTGACTATAACATGGGGTTAATCCAATCAGGAAAATCAATGATATTACGAATGTTTTCATATTAATTACAATTTTGCATTATTTGCTTTTAACTATTTTGGCAATCACAGTAGAGCCGTCTGCGCATTGTGCATTTCCTGATATAACCACATTGTCGGTTGCTTTGAGCGATGAATAATTTATCTGACTCATAACCCCGTTACGTATCCCTAATTGAACATAAACTTTTCTGACTATGCACTTCACTCCCGAATCCCAGTTTAAACCGGCAGAGGCGGAATCCACAGGAACGGCTTTGTACACATAGTTTTGCTGTTCATAGCTGCCTATTGCTTCGTTTGGCACAGTAAGCGCACTATCAGTTACAGATACCATAAACTGTACATTGGCAAACATTCCGGGATGAATCACATGGTCTTTATTATTAAGGTCTATCTGGGCAAGCATTGTTCTTGTATCCTGGTTCAAACCATAGGAAATACGCGATACATCTCCCGTGAAGACGGTATTGGGAAGGTCAATGAATGATATCTTTACCGGGGTACCCTTTTTCACCGATGACGAATTTATTTCGGGTATCGGCACATTCACCCGTATTATTGAGATATCCTTTATTTCAAAAAGCGGTTCACTGGTAAGCGATTTTAATCCATTCTGTATGATTGCGCCCGTATCTATATACCTATTGGTAATTATTCCATCAAAGGGCGCCCGAACTGTAAGGTAAGTTATTTCAGAGTTTATCGCATCAAGAGCGGCGAGAGCGCTCCCGTATCTGGCTTTTGACTTATCCACATCCTCGAGTGGCACCAGTTCAGGGGTTTTCTTATAAACCTCGTCAAAACGTTTGTATATGGCTTCATCGCCCTCTAACTCCGCCTGTGCCTTTTCCTTTTCTTGCATTATGTCGGGGTTTTCCAGAACAGCTAGTACTTCATTTCTTCTTACCATATCGCCTATATCATGTGTCCAGATTTTTACATATCCGTCCTCCATGGCATATAATTTTACTTCCTGGTTAGGCATTGCCTCTCCCGCAACTGAAAATGAACTTTGCATTTTAGCAATTTTCGGATTTGTTATAATAACACCCGGTATGTTCAGAGTTTCTGTTTTTTTATTCTTGTCCTCATCGGAATGGCACGCTGAAAAGGCGCCTGCGATTATCAGGAATACGGATGAAATAAGACGATTACTTTTAGCTTTCATTGTTTTTGTGATTAATGTTTATTTTTTAGTTTCAGATTGATGTGGTTCAAATGGAACAGAAGGCGCGCTATGATTTTTTTTATTGAATAGATAAAAGATAACTGGTACAACAAACAAACTCAATACTAATGCAGCAAAAACGCCTCCTATGATTGCTCTTGCCAATGGCACATTCGCTTCGCCGCCTATCTCGTTGCCAAATGCCATCGGTGCAAGTGAAAATATTGCTACCGTAGCGCTCATCAATATAGGTCGGAACCGGTTGCTTGCCCCACGCCTTACCGCTTCTTCGAGTGGCATTTTACCATCTTCTATAATTTCAGTCATTACGCTGGGTTTGTGTTCCTCTTTGGTAAGGTTAGCGCTCATTTTATCAACAAGCAATGTACTGTATGATACCGTAATTCCCACCATCATTATTATACCCATAAAGGATTGAATGTTCAGGAAGGTGTGCGAGAAAAAGAGCATAAATACCACGCCTATCAATCCCAAGGGCACCACCATAATGATAATAAGAGGCAGTTTGAAGGAACGCAAGAGCGGTACAATAATGAGATATACCATTAAAATTGCAAGTATAAGTCCAAATCCCAAGCTGCTGAAAGCGTCGTTCATGCTTTTTATTTCACCTTTGGCTGCAATAGTATATCCTACCGGAATGGAGTCCTTCACCGGTTTTATGGCTTTCTCTATCTCGGCGGCAACCGAACCAATATCCCTACCCTCTACATTTGAATAAATGTCCATTGTGCGCTGCACATCTTCGTGTTTTATCTCAATAGGTTCAGATCCAATTGAGAGCGTTGCAACATCTTTTAGAAGCACAATTTTATTACTTCCATTTTCGCTCCTCATTGGCACGTCCGCAAGCGCTGCCGGATCATCCAGTTTGTATTGGGGATAAGTTACTCCCAGAAAATAATCATTGCCGCTTACGGGGTCAACCCAATAGAGCAAACTGTTGAACGTGGATGAAGAATTCAGCGCACTCTCTACGTTTTTAATTATTCCTTCTGCCGACAGACCGACCAGAGCGGCTTTGGTGCGGTCCATCTCAATATGTATTTCAGGATGGCTTATACGCTCGTCTATCCGAACGTCTCTGGCGCCCGGGATCTGCCTTGCCAAATCACGCACCTGTACCGCAAGGTTGTTAAGTTTTTTAAAGTCCGTTCCTGTTATCTGTATATCAATAGGCGATGGCGCACCGTTGTTCAGTGCGGCGCCTACTATCCCGCTCATATCAAAGGCGAAGGACACTCCCGGGAAATCGTTATTTAGTTTCGTTCGCAGACGCGACACATAATCCTTTGTCGGCGTTTTATGTTCGTCTTTAAGCTGCACATCTATAAACGCGTCCTGGGTACCGGAATTAGGCGTATAAGCAGCGTCTATATTGGGCTGTACGCCTATGTTTGATACGATAGAGACAAGTTCTCTACTTGTTTCTGCTTTTATTTCATCCTCTATTTCTCCTATTTTCTTCTGGGTCAGTTCTACCCTTGTGCCGGGGTCGAGGTGAACATAAACGGTAAATTGCCCTACGTCCATCTGTGGGAAAAATTCGGTGCCAATTCCTTTTACAAGAAATATAGCGACCATAAATAGAAGAACCACACCAGTTATTACCCACCATGCGTATCTTAATGCCTTTGTCAGCAATGTTTCGTAGCCATTAAGGAGCCAATTAAGCATTTTTTGAAAAGCTCCTAATATCCCTTTGTGCCCGACTCCTTTTACTGGATTTTTCAACATTGCCGAGCTCATAATAGGCACAAGGGTGAGCGAAAAGAAGAGCGATCCGCCCATGGCGAACGACACCGCCAACGCCAGTGCAGGAAATAGGAAGCGGGCTATACCTGTTAAAAATACAATAGGAAAGAAAACGATAACAATGGTAAGAGCCGTAATGATAACGGGCATAGTTACCTCCTTGGTTCCAAGTATGGCTGCCTGTTCCGGCTGTTGCCCGTGATGAAGATGTTTGTCAATATTTTCAAGTACAACTATTGCAGTGTCCACAAGCAGCCCTATGGAAAGTGCCATTCCACCCAGCGTCATACTGTTTATGGTATTATCAGTAAAATTCAACCCGAGAAACACCACCATCAATGCGAGCGGAATGCTTATCGCTACAATCAGAGCAGAGCGATAGTCGCCAAGGAAGAACAGCAACACAAGACAGAGAAGCCCGATACCGGTAAGTCCTTCGCGCAGCAGTCCTGCAACCGAGTGCTTCACATATACGCTCTGGTCTAAGATAGTATTAAGTTTTATAGATGAAGGTATTTGTCCCTCAATGGTTGGTATTATCGCCCTAACCCCGTTCACATCCGCGATAATATTCGAGCCGTTGCGGCGGTATATGGGTATATACACCTGATTCTTACCGTTTACCCGTGCAATGTTGGTCTGTATCTGTGCGCCGTCTTTAGCATACCCGACATCTTTCAGATATATTGGATTACCGCTGTTGTCCACTTTCAGTACTATGTCATTGAATTCCGAAACTTTTTCAAACATGGCGTTCGCCTCAACGTTGTAATCGAACGGTCCGATGTTTATGTCGCCGGAGATCG
>JAKAOA010000066.1 GCA_021823405.1 Bacteroidota bacterium
GCAGTCGTTCACAGCTACTTGCAAGGTATATGCTTCTTTATCCTTGAAAAATTCCTTGCCAACCGGTTCGGTGTGCTTAAAGACGCTTGGGGCGTCTTTCAATAACTCCTTGTCGTACACCTTGCAGCGTATAGCTGCATGAGGGCACACGATATAACATTTTCCGCACTGCGAACACAATTCCGCATCCCACACTGGGATCATATCGGCAATATTGCGTTTCTCCCAGCGTGATGTGCCGGTTGGGTATGTGCCATCTGCAGGGAATGCACTTACGGGCAGCTCGTCACCCTCGTATGCAATTATCCTGCCAAGCACGTTCTTCACAAAATCAGGCGCTTCGGCAGGAATGGTTTTCAGGTCTTCACCATCTCCCGGTGCAAGTTCTGAATAATTAATCTCCTTTAAGTTTGATATAGCTTTATCCACCGCATTAAAGTTCTTAAACAATATCTCCTCCCCTTTGTCGGAATAAGTTTGCTTAATAGCGTCTTTAATTTTTTTAATGGCATCCTCTTTGGTTAAAATGCCCGAAATTGCGAAGAAACATGTTTGCAGAATGGTATTAATTTTGGAACCCATTCCGGTTTCGCGCGCTACCCTGGATGCATTGACAACATAAAATTTTAACTTCTTTAATTTTATCTCCAGCTGAATCTTTTCCGGGAGTTTGTTCCAAACCTCCTCCGGGGCAAACGGCGCATTGAGCAGAAAGGTGGCGCCCGGCGCGGCATTTTTCAGCACATCGTATCCCGCAAGATAATCGAAATGGTGGCATGCGATAAAGTTTGCAGATTGTATCAGATATGTTGAATGAATCGGCTGTTTGCCGAATCGCAGGTGCGAGACGGTGAGCGAACCCGATTTTTTTGAATCATAGACAAAATAGCCCTGAACATAATTATCGGTTGCATCACCAATGATTTTAATTGAGTTTTTGTTAGCGCTCACAGTTCCGTCGGCGCCCAGACCAAAGAACAGGCCGCGGAACATATGCTGTCCGTCGAGGGTAAAATTACTATTGTATGCCAAACTGGTGTTCGTTACATCATCAGTTATCCCGATGGTAAAATGATTCCTAAGTTTCTTACCTTTAAGCATATCGAAAACTGCCATAACCATAGCGGGGGTAAATTCTTTGGAAGCAAGCCCATACCTGCCTCCGGCGATGAGCGGCTTATCTCCCTGCCATTCCTCCGATACCGCATTCACTATATCCATATACAGCGGCTCGCCTATGCTGCCCGGTTCTTTACTGCGATCCAGCACCGCAATTTTTTTCACTGTGTGCGGAACAGTCCGTATCAGTTCCTTTGCATCAAGAGGGCGGAATAGCCGCACATAAAGGTAGCCGGTTTTTTCGCCGCGTGCGTTCAAATATTCCACCGTTTCCTTTACAGCCCCCGCTCCCGAACCCATTATTACTATTATGTTATCCGCATCGGCGGCGCCATAGTATTCATACGGACGGTAATGCCTGCCGGTCAACCGACCGAGTTTTTCCATCGTCTCACCAATTATTTTTCCGACTTCCAGATAATATCTGTTCGCTGCCTCACGCCCCTGAAAAAAGACATCGGGATTCTGCGAGGTGCCTTTTATAACCGGATTTTCGGTAGATAACGCCCTTTTGCGGTGCGCCATAATATCGCTCCGGTCAATCATCTCCATTATAACCTCTTCTGATATAACTTCCACTTTTCTAAGCTCGTGCGATGTCCGAAACCCGTCGAATATCGACATAAAGGGGATACGCGACTTCAGAGTAGCCGATTGGGCTATTAACGCCATATCCATTGCCTCCTGCGCATCGGCGCCGAAGAGTATCGCCCAGCCGGTTTGCCGCACCGCCATCACGTCCGAGTGGTCGCCGAAGATAGACAGCGCATGAGTTGAGACCGTGCGGGCTGCAATATGAAATACAGTAGGTAAGAGCTCTCCTGCAATTTTGTACATATCAGGTATCATCAGAAGCAAGCCCTGTGAACAGGTAAAAGTGGTAGAAAGCGCTCCTCCCGTCAGCGAGCCGTGTATTGCGCCCGCCACGCCGGCTTCGCTCTGCATCTCCATTATTTCTGGTACGGCGCCGTAAATATTTTTTATTTCCGATGCCGACCATTCGTCGCAAAACTCACCCATAGGTGATGAGGGGGTAATCGGGTAGATGGCACAAACTTCGTTCGTCTTATATGCGATATAGGACGCTGCCTCGTTCCCGTCCATTATTTTAAACTTCCCCATACGTTACTAATTTAAATCAAAAGTATGCCATACATATTCAATTTTATATGATTCCCATCATAGAATATTTCGCTAAACAAAATGACCTTTGTTAAAAATTCCAATTAGCCCTTTTAAGCCGTTCCCGAAAAAAATGATTACAACTATAATATGCCAATAATCAACTTTATACTTAACGGCATCCATAAGGAATTTCTGATTAAGCAGCAAGATACTCTTGCCGCAGTGCTTCGTAATGAGGCAGGGCTTACCGGCACAAAAATCGGTTGCGAACAGGGCAGCTGCGGGGCATGTACTGTCTGGATTAACGGCGCCGCCGTTGTATCCTGCATCACACCCGCCATGCGCGCTAAAGATGCAAGCGTTACAACCATAGAAGCGCTTTCGGACAAAGGAGAGCTGCATAAATTGCAAAAGAAATTTGTGGACAAGGGCGCTATCCAATGTGGCTTTTGTACGCCGGGGATGGTAATGACTGCCCTTGAGTTCATAGAAAAACATCCTTCGCCTTCTATTGAGCAAATAAAGGAATCTCTGTCAGGCAACCTTTGCCGCTGCACCGGATACAGTAAAATAATAGAGGCAGTGGCGGAATATGCGCAGGAGAGAAATGGAGCCAAACGTGAGACGCCGGTAAAAACAGATGCTCACTCACAAATGGTTGGCGGAAGACACCCTTATATCGAGGCAGAAAGAAAAGTGCGTGGTCTCGCTGATTATGCCGATGATATAATAATTAAAAATGCCTTGCACTGCAAATTTGTAAGGAGCACCCACCCGCACGCCCGCATTGAAAATATAGATATTTATGCCGCTTCACACTTAGAAGGTGTGCGCTATATAGCCATAGGAAAAGAGTTACCCGTAACTTTCGGGGTATTGCCCATATCGCAGGATGAGACGGCTATGGCAATTGAAAAAACGCGTTATTCGGGTGAGATTGTAGCTGCTGTAGCCGCCGAAAGTGAAGAGATTGCCTCAAATGCCTGCAAACTGATAAAGGTGAAATACACGCCCTATAAGTCGTATCTCACCGTCGATGACTCACTGAACGACATTGGCGGTAATGAAAAGATACACCGTCATACCAAATTCAATAACAATATTCATAAAAAAGCGGAACTGCGCTTTGGCGACCAGAAGCAGGGCATAAAAGAATCGGACATAACTACCGTTATGGACTTTGAATTTGAAGGCATTAATCACGGATTTACGGAGCCGCATTCGGCTACAGCTTATTGGGATGAGAACGGGCTCACGTTAATTACTGCCACACAGGTAACGCACTATGTTCATCGGGCATTAGCTAAAGTAATGCAAGTTCCCTTAAACAGGGTACGCGTTATAAAACCTTATATAGGCGGGGGCTTTGGCGGGAAAAGCGACCCATTCGCCCACGAGATAATTATCTCCCACCTTGCGCGTAAAACAGGAAGACCGGTGCACGTACGGCTGTCGCGCGAGGAGGTATTTCTTACCAATCACGGCAGGCATCCGTCCAGAATGAAAATAAGCATGGGCGCGTCAACTGACGGAACATTAAAAGCCCTTGATGCCGATATTGCCATTGATGGCGGAGCATACGGCAGCTTCGGGGTGGTTACATCATACTATAACGGAGTGCTGCTTCAAGCGCCATATAAACTGAATAATTTCGGTTTCAGAACATACAGGGTTTATACAAACAAACCCCAGTGCGGCGCTATGCGGGGACATGGCGCCGTAAACTCACGATTTGCGGTAGAATCGGTTATTGATGATATTGCGCATAAGCTAGGTAAGGACCCGGTGGAATTGCGTATGCAAAACTTCCTGCCCTCCGATACAATGACTGTCGGACAATACAGGATTACATCTAACGGCAGCAGGGAATCATTGCAAAGGGTAGCGGAACAATCGGGATGGAAAAAGAAATTCGGTAAACTGAAATTCGGTCGCGGTATAGGAGTAGGATGCGGATTCTTTATCAGCGGCAGCGCCTTGCCTATAATCTGGAACGAGCTGCCTCAATCTACAGTGCATCTTAAACTCGATTTTGACGGAAGGGTGCTAATTACTTCAGGCGCCAACGACATCGGGCAGGGGAGCGATACCATGCTTGCCATCATTGTTGCCGAAGTGCTCGGTATATCCATGGAAAAAATATTCGTTCTGGCTGCCGATACTTTACTTACGCCGGTCGATTTGGGAAGCTATTCAAGCAGAGTTACGTTTATGGCAGGTAACGCTGCAAAATCGGCGGCGGAGAAACTCAAAAATGAAATTTTGCAGAGGGTGTCCGCAAAGACAGGGGTATCGGTAGAAGAACTCTATATCGCCGGCGAACGAATCTGCTCCAATGATATGAAAGTAGATTTAAGCTGGATAGAAGCGATAGATATGGTAACAGCCAAGCGTGGGGCGATATCGGTAAGCGGCTGGTACGTTTCGCCTAAATTAGGCGGTGACTTTAAAGGCGCAGGAGCGGGTTTAAGTCCCTCGTACTCCTTTGGCGCATGCGCCGCCGAGGTAACAGTGGATACAGAAACCGGAAAGGTAGAACTGATTGACGTATGGGGAGCGCACGACTGCGGTAAAGCGATAAATCCTCTTGCGGTGGAAGGTCAATTACAGGGTTCGTGGCACATGGGATTGGGACAAGCGATGAGCGAACAGATGAAATATTACGAGGGCTTGCTGTTAAACAACAACTTTCTTGATTATAAAATTCCGACCTCTTTAGATACCCCTGATATTCATACCAACATCATTGAAACCATCGACCCGGAAGGACCTTTTGGGGCGAAAGAATGCGGTGAAGGCGCGCTTCACCCGATTCTCCCTGCTATTTCAAACGCAATTTTTAATGCAGTAGGTGTGCGCATTACCAAATTACCGATTAAACCTGAAGACGTACTTAACGGATTAAAACAGAATGTTAATAGCAAGCAAACTCAAACTGCATAAATGGCATCAACAGACACATACCTGATGCCCGCCACATTGGCTGATGCTTTGAAACTGGCGGATGAATATGGCGGCAACTGCCGTATAATAGCCGGTGGAACGGATGTTATGCCGAACAGGTTTCAGGGCAACGACACCGCTCCTTACCTGATAGACATAAGCCGGTTGAATGAATTGAGAAAATTGGAAAAGAAAGACAGCAGCATTGTTATCGGCTCACTTACAACGTTGGAGGAAGTTAGCAACAATGCAGAGATATTGAAATACTTTCCTGCGTTAGCCGAGGCGGCAAATTCGGCGGCAACGCCTGTAATCCGCAAAAGCGCCACGCTGGGCGGTAATTTATTATGCGAAAACCGCTGCATATTTTATAACCAAAGCGAATGGTGGCGCGAAGCAGTCGGCTATTGCCTTAAATGCAACGGAGATATTTGCATAGCGTCGGGAGGAAACAAACGGTGCTTTTCCAAATTCGTCTCCGATACAGCCGCAGCGCTTATCAGCATGGATGCGTACGCCGAAATAATTACCCACGAAGGACCTTCCAATTTAAAACTGGAAGATTTATATACCGGTGACGGCATTCAGCCAAGAAATATAAAAGCAGGAACCGTTATTAAAGCCATTCATTTACCGATAAATAACAGCTCGCGAACGGTCTTTAAAAAATTAAGATTGCGAAAATCTCTCGATTTTACCTCATTATCTACGTCCGTTACCCTTAAATCCGATAGCTTGCTAAAAATTGTACTATGCGGCGTTGACCCCGGACCAGTTGTATTAAATAAAAGAGCTGATGATAATAAGGACGATATAATAGCAACAGCCCTTAAAAAATCGAGGATTGTCGATAACGATGTCTTTTCGCGCGGTTACCGAAGGGAGATGATACGCGTTTTTCTGCGCAGAAGTTTCACCGAACTCGGCATTTTAAAATAACTATTATGAATAAGGCGGCAGAATTACTTAATTCGGAGCATACGGTGATTATGAGCGTTGTAAACGCCATGAAAGAATCAGGTATTTACAGCACGGCTGACGATAAAATGTTTGAAAAATCAATCAGGAAGTTACTTGATTTCTTCCGTAACTATGCCGACAAGTATCATCATCATAAGGAAGAACAGATATTATTTCCGGAAATGGTAAAAAAAAACGAAATGCTTGAAGACGGGGCAATCAAAGAGATGTTCGAGAACCACGAAGATTTTCGTTCACTACTGAATAACATAGAGGATTCGGTAAATATATTCAACTATAACAAAGCCCATTCGCTTCTTCAACGGTATGCCGAATCGCTGCTCGACCATATTGCAGTGGAGGATGATGAAGTGTTTCAAATGATGGATACGCTATTCAGTCCTGATGAATTGGATAAAATCTATTTCCGCTTTCAAGATATTGATAATGAACTGGGATTGGAAGAAAAGCATAGATGGGAGAATGTAGCAAATACTTTTCTTACGTAACCGGAGAATATCTCCCGAAGTTCAATCCAGACCCTTAGTGCGAACCGCCCTTAATAATGCCGAACAGATGCAGAATGTATGGAAACAGTGCATTCATGTAATCTTCTGCGCCGCTTACCGAACCGGGAAAGGCGAGGATTAAGGTATTTCCTCTGACACCGCCAATACTGCGCGATAACATGGAATAAGGCATACGTTCCATGCCATACCTTCTTGCCGCTTCCATAATGCCGGGTATTTCACGCGTAAACAGCGGTTTGATTGATTCAGGGGTTATATCGCGCGGCGAAAGTCCTGTTCCGCCAGTAAGAATTATTAGGTCCTTCTTTTCATCGCAGTATTTAAGCACATTGTCTGCAACTGCCTTTTTATCGTCAGGTATTACAATATAATCTGCGCACAAAACATCACATTGCGTAAGTTTAGCTGCTATAAGCTTACCCGATTTATCTATCGCCTTCCCGGCGGTAATGCTATCGGAACAAACGATAACGGCTGCCGTTAATCCCTTTGGATATTTACTTGAAAAAGATGACTTACCGCCTTTCTTCTCCAGTAGTTTAATTGAACTTATCTCAATATTTTTATCCAACGGTTTAAGCATGTCGTAGATAGTCAGGGCGGTTACCGACGCGCCATGCATTGCCTCCACCTCAACCCCTGTTTTGTAAATCGTTTTTACCTCCACCCTAACTTTAATATCGAGTCCTGCTATCTCATAAGTTATTGCCGCAAATTCCACAGGTACCGGATGACAATCGGGTATCATGTCACTTGTCCGTTTTACAGCAAATAACCCGGCGGTTTTAGCCATCTCGAAAACATCGCCTTTCGGGACTCGCTTTTCAAGAACCGCATCTATCGCCTCCTGATGGCTCAATTTAACCACCGCCATGGCAACGGCGCTCCTTAATGTCTTTATTTTAGCTGTTATATCTACCATATAATTTCCTTTCAAGCTATTTCAGAAACAGTTACTTATTTTTCTAAGTAGAAAGCCCCCTGTTGCGCAAAGGTATGGTTTTCTTTCTTGGAGGGATATATCGGCGCGGAAGTATTTTCTGCATTAAGACGTCTATGATTGGCGTCATAGAATAATCGAGCCGGTTGCATTAGTTTTACTAATCGTAAATCCAAGTATATTATGACAAAGGGCGCAACTCATTGCAAAAATTGCCTATGGCAGGTCTCCTTTTATTCCGGCGCCGACAAAAGGAAGGACAAGGCAGTCGAGCGTATTGAACGATACAAATTTGTAAAAGGTGAGCGTATGCTTAAGGAAGGAACTGTGTTACAGGGCTTTTTCTGCCTTGAAAAGGGAGAAGCGCTTGCATCAAAAAAAGTAAAAGAAGCAGACGAGCTTGTCCTCTGGCATTCAAAGCCAGGCGATGTGTTGGGCATAGAATCTTATGTACTTAATGAAAAACTGCGCTACTCGGCTTATGCATGTAATAATGTTGCAGCATGCTTTGTTACCTTAAAGTCAGCATCTAAACCGGGCTATCAGTTTCCCGAAACGCTTATTAAACTTACAAGAAGCGTTTGCAATATGATAAACAGCATCCAGAAGTAAAAGGCGTTTTAGCTGACTGTTCTTACTCCGAAACGTTGGCAAGTGTTACAAGCGATTGAAAATCGCATATTCTTATACTTTTACCGATAAAATCTATTATACCCTTATGGTGCAGTTCCGCCAGCACCCTTATAGAGGTTTCGCGTGTTGTGCCTGCAATATTAGCAATATCGCCCCGCGAAAGGGTAGCGCTTAATGTTGCCCCGTCTGATTCTACCCCGTATATCTCTTTAATATAAAGTAGCGCTTCGGCAATTCTCTCTTTAGCTGATTTTTGATTTAGGTCAACAATCTTTCGTTCTGATTTTTTCAGGTCTTCCGAAGCAATTTTCAACAATGCGCCCGCAATGGTAACATTGTGTTCCAGATAACTGAAAAAAAGATGCCTTGGTAAAAAACAGACATCGGTAGTTTCTATTGCAGTGGCAGTAGATGAATAGATTTCATTGCTTAGCAGAGCGCGGTATCCGATTATGTCGCCGCTGTTCGCCATTTTTATCACCTGTTCATTGCCGTTATCAGCCAGCCGGGCAATTAATACCTTACCCAGATTGATGATAAAAATTCCTTTGGGAGTGTCGCCTTGGGTAAAAATATGCTCGCCTTTTTTGAAAGTAGCGCATACTTTGCCCTCCGAAAGTACAACTACCTCTTCCTCTCTCATATTGCAAAATATGGTTTTATAACGGTTTTTGCAATATTTGCAATCGAGATGTTCGTGCGGTTTCGACATTACAGAACCAAAATATAATAGCTGTTTACCTGATACGGCTTTTCACAAATTTACGAATAATTTGAAAATGCCGCCCTTTTAGATAAAATCCGATTGAGTTCCATAAGAGTTGAAGGGCTGCCGATTTTCATTCGCCACATTAAAACATTGGTATTTGTAATTTAGCTATATTTATTCCTGATAAATTTACCGCCATGATTTCAAAAACTATTCTCCGGTTAGCGCTTTTCATTATATATACGCCAGTTATCCTTTCTGCGCAGCCAAAAGTTATAGTGGCAGCCGCAGCCGATTTAAAACCGGCTCTCGATTCTATTGTGGCAGTTTATAAAGCCCGGAACGGTGTAACCGATATTGAAATTATTTACGGGGCATCAGGAAACCTGTTCGAACAAATTTCAACCGATGCGCCTTTTGACATTTTTCTTTCGGCTGACATGGATTACCCGAACAAACTGAAAGAAGAGAATTTTACGATTTCCGGAGTGTATAGATACGCAACAGGGCAGTTGGCGCTTTGGAGTATAAAAAACGACCCTTCGGTTGAACAAATGAACACCCTGCTTAAGCCGGATATGGTAAAAATTGCTATTGCCAATCCGTCCACAGCGCCTTATGGCTCCCGGGCTGTTGAAAGCATGAAGTACTATAAGGTATACGACAAGGTGGTGAACAAACTTGTGTATGGTGAAAACATAGCGCAGACAGGGCAGTTTGTGAGCAGTGGCGCCGCCGATATAGGCATAATCGCATTGTCTATGGCGCGTTCTCCTGCCATGAAAAAAGCCGGGGGAAGTTACTGGGTTATACCCGAAACGAGCCACGACCCGTTGGTGCAGGGATGCGTTCTTTTGAAGCATGCGGCAGGCAGCGGTGAAGCAAAAAATCTGTTCGATTTCTTTGCCTCGGAAAAGGCAAAAGCTATTTTCGGTTTCTTCGGATATATACAGAAAGGATAATTGCGCTAAAGCGCTTCATGATAGAAAATATGGCTTTTATAGATTTTTGACCTATGAAAACAAAAGCAACATCCGAATCTCCTTTTACTAATATTATGACATTACAAGCTCTTATTTATGTAAATTATTTAATGGTTATCAAAGGAACAACCGTAAACGCCGCGCCCCAATTGGTATTATATATAATTTAAACGCGGAGACCTTAGATTTATCTCAATGATTGATATAGAACCATTGCTGCTTACCGCCAAATTAGCATTTATTACCACTATTGTCTTGTTGGTAATAGGGATACCTGTTGCCCATTGGTTTTCCTTCACAAGGTTTCGGTTTAAGCCGGCGCTCGAGGCGATTATAACGCTTCCTCTGGTATTACCTCCTACCGTTCTTGGTTTTTATCTTCTGCTTGCATTCAGCCCTGAAAATGCTGTTGGAAAATTCTTACATCACTACTTTAACATTCGTTTGGTATTTACTTTCGGCGGTTTAGTAGTGGCATCGGTTATTTACAGCTTGCCTTTTATGGTTAACCCTATTCTTGCCGGCTTAAAAGGTCTGCCACGCTCATTACAGGAAGCGTCTATTACTCTCGGCAAATCCGGTTTTATAACGCTTATAAAAATACTTCTTCCGAATATCCGCGTTTCAATTCTTACCGGCGTTATAATGACCTTTGCGCATTGTACAGGAGAATTCGGGGTTGTTTTAATGGTGGGCGGAAGCATCCCTAAAGAAACAAGGGTAGCGTCGGTGGCGCTATTCGAACAGGTGCAGAACATGAATTATCACACAGCCAACATTTATGCTGCAATACTGATTTTCTTTTCATTTTCCGTTCTGCTCGCCGTTTACCTTTTAAATGACAAGTTTAGAAAAACCCATATCTTATAATGCTCCGCTTTACAGCACATAAAATACTTTATACGGCTGACGGAACTGTTCCGCTCAATGTTTCATTTGTATTAAAGAAAGGGGAATGCGCCGCACTCTTTGGAAATTCGGGAGAGGGCAAAACCACTATTTTACGGATATTAGCCGGGCTTACCCCCGCCGATAAAACCATTATTCTGGCAGATGGTGAGGTATGGGATAATTCCGAGAATAAAATCCATTTGCCTGTAAGGAAACGCTCCATCGGATTTGTTTTTCAGGATTTTGCGCTTTTCCCTCATCTGACCGTTAAACGGAATCTCGAATATGCCTTGCCGAAAAACAGCAACGCCGGAATTATAGATGAATTATTGGAAATGATGGAATTGCACCTCTTACAGAACACAATGCCTCACAATTTATCCGGTGGACAGAAGCAACGCGTTGCTCTGGCGCGGGCAATAGTAAGGCAACCAAAAATTCTGCTGCTCGACGAACCGCTTTCGGCACTGGATGACGAAATGCGATTTAAGTTGCAGAACTACATACTTAGAGCCCGCTCTCAATATAATCTTACCATTTTGCTTGTAAGTCACAACATATCCGAAATAATAAAACTGGCAGACAGAGCAATGATACTTGCCAAAGGTAAAATTCAGAAAGAAGGCAAGCCAGTTGAAGTTTTTCCGGCTGACTATCCGGCAGGCGAATGCAAGCTTACTGCCAAAATCATTGATATAAAAAAGAGCGGAACTGTTTATACTCTAAAGCTCATAGCAGATGGCAAACCGCTTACAGTTACAGCTACCGAGGAAGAAATGGCGGGCTTAAAGAACGCACTTCCTTAAGCCCTCATCCAAAACGCCAATCAGTTAATTATGCAGAAAGCATATTTGACACCGGTCGGTTTGATAAGTGCCAAAATCTCTAACATTTAACATTCCGATAGTGTTACCCTGAACCAACTACTATAACCCTGTATTTGGCGCCCCGTTCAGATATTTTGCCTTGCGCCGGCTCTAAAGTTAAGGCAGCAGATGGTCTTAAAATCGCTTAAGACCGCGTACTAACTTTAGTCAGCGTGATAATTAGAAAGCGCCGCCTCCGTTCGGACTATATCCGCTATCGGGTTCGCCTGCGTTTCCTGCTTTTCGTTCTGTTCACCGTTTTGTCCTCCTTTCTCATACTGCTCCAAGAAGTGGTACAAGTAGTTTAATTCGTTGAATTCCTTGGTGCCCGGACTGGCGTCAAAGATGGCTGCAAGGCGCCTGCTGGCTGCCTTATAGTCGCTTTCTGCGATATTTTGATGTACAACCATAAATGGAAGATTTTTTATGATACAAAATTACATTGCCATTTTTAACCATGCGTATAAAACCATGTTAAAAAATTATAAAGAAAATCGGTTAACCGGTAATTTTTGAAGAATGCGTTCTGCCGATGCCGGCGATTTACCGCTTAATATGCAGAAACCGGTATAGATACTGTTCCGATAATTTTATGCGTTGAAAATCCGAGTCATCTTACTTAACTAAAGGATGCAGGTCGGTTTTTTCATAAGCGCTTATTTTTCCGACGTCAAGAATGGCGGCTCCATCCTTTTGAACATGAAAAGCGGGAATAAATCTTGCTCCCCAAATTATATCGCGATAAAGATATGAGGTTCGAGAATGTACTATATCGCCATAAGTTTCGTCGAAACCCTTAACTGTAATCAGAATTTCGTACATCCTGTCTTTATGGTCTTCAAAACTTTTGCCATAAAGAGGACTCTGTTCGTCAATAACATGTACCAGTGTCCAAGATAATGGCAGATATGATATTTTATTCCTGACTAGATTTATGCCGTAGTATTGACGGATAAATTGCCCGTTATGATTCTCTATATATGTTAATAGCGCAGTTGCCTCCACCTCCATAAGGATGCTGTTACGCAGGTTAGCTAATCTGAACATCAGGGCATTATGATGATTTTGAAAAGGCGACACAATTGCCTTTTCACTATAAATTATTTTTGCGGTAGGACGGGAAAACCTTCCGTAAACCATACCTGTTGCAATGGAAAAGCCAAGTAGTCCGGTCATTGCCTCTATCCCTGCCAGAATATTGGCGGTAAAACCGTAGGGGTAGAGATTGCCGTAGCCGACTGTTGTAATGGTATGTACGCTAAAGAAAACACATTCCCAGAAATGATTTATACCCGAATTCATATCAGCCGATTTAAGCGCTCCGTCTCCCAGCATCAGGTAGGCGGAAGCGAAGATGATATTGGCAATTACAAATGCGATAAAAAGGTTCAGGAAGAACTGGAACCAAGTGATTCGTATGAGGTATTGAAAGATATGAATCCGCCTGAAATCGAAACCCGACCTGTGTACGTTAAAACTACCGTCTCTGTTGAGCACTCTTCCCGTTCTGGCATTGAATTTTTCTCCAATACCCGGGTCTATGGTCTGTTTTGCCATTTTCTATGTTTTCACAAAAGTAATATGTTATACTGACCATAATTGAACCCGATAGCTATCGGGTTGCTAAAATTTACAAATTCAAGTCATCCGTACAACTGCTCGTACAGGTATTTTGATTTCCCAGAAATAAATTATGAGCAGCATAAGGGCAAAACTCGTAAATGATTAATTGTTTAGGCATCCGGAGAGAAATAAAGTATAACTAACCTTGTAGGTCGGAATTGCAGATTATGAGGAGAGGAAGTCGCCTTTTACTATTTTTACCCCCAAAAATATCATATCCTATGAAAAAAGCGGTTTTCACAATTGTTCTCCTGATTCTCTCTAATAGTTTCATGACTTTGGCGTGGTATGGGCATCTTAAATTCAAACAGATGAAGGATTTGAACAACCTGCCACTTGCAGCCATTATTTTAATAAGTTGGGGAATTGCGCTTTTTGAATATTGTTTCCAAGTGCCTGCTAACCGTATAGGTTTTATAGGTAACGGCGGTCCGTTTACCCTGCTTCAGCTTAAGGTAATACAAGAAGTGATTACGATTTGCGTCTTCATCCTCTTTTCGGCGATAGTATTCAAGACCAATTTACTGCAATTAAATCATCTTGCCGGCTTCGGATGTCTTGTGCTTGCAGTTTATCTTCTCTTCAAATAGCTTATTATGAACATTGTCAGGCGGAAGGATAATAAGGCGACTTATGCCTAACCGGCTTTTACCTTATCTTCTCCATTGCCTTCCTCACACTGCCGTATTTAAGCAGTAACTTCTTTGCCCGGGGTTCGGATAAATCAAATTCCTTCATCAGCATCCGCGTTCCCCTGCCAACCAGTTTATCATTAGTAAGTTGCATATCTACCATCCTGTTTCCTTTTACATGACCGAGCCGTATCATTACCGCAGTAGTAATCATGTTCAAGATAAGTTTTTGAGCAGTACCGGCTTTCATCCGGGTGCTTCCGGTAACAAATTCGGGTCCTACGGCGGCAACTATGGGATAACGAGCTGAAAGTTCAAGCGGCGAGCGCGGATTGCAGGTAACGGAGCCCGTTACAATATTCCTCTTTGCGCAATCGCGTATCGCGCCAACCACATAAGGCGTAGTTCCCGAAGCGGTAATTCCTATTACGACATCCTTTATTGAAACCTTGTGCTTTGCCAAGTCCTTCCATCCCTGTTGGTCATTGTCTTCTGCAAATTCTACAGCTTTGCGAATGGCGCTATCGCCGCCTGCTATTATCCCTATTACTTTTCCTTGTTCAATTCCAAAAGTGGGCGGGCATTCAGAAGCATCAACTATACCTAACCGTCCGCTTGTTCCTGCACCAATATAAAAAAGCCGTCCGCCCTGCTTCATTTTTGGGATTATGGCGTTTACAAGCCGCTCTACTGACGGCAATATCTTCTCAACCGTTGACGCCACAGATTTATCCTCCCTGTTAATGTTCTTCAGCAGTTCCCTTACACTCATCCTTTCTAAATTATTATAGTGAGAAGACGATTCGGTAAGTGAGAACTGTAGATCGTGAACGGAACTCTTTTTCATCTTTATTTTCAAGTAAATTAATACTGATAATTCTTACAATGTGACAATTTAAAAATAAATCATTTAATAGCTTAGCTACTTAATCATCTGTTTTCGTATAATTTTATCACCTATTGCAGCGGCGGCGGGTTTATCTTTTCCCTTACGACAAATGCGGTAGGAAAGTCCTTCTTAATGAATTTCAGGGTTTTTACTGCTTCCAGCTTTGTTCTGAAATCGCCCGCATAAAGCTTAAAGTAGGGTTGCTGGTATGGCAAATAGGTAGGCAGTGCAGGAAATTTGTTTGAGAAATCATTCCGCATCTTATTTGCCTCGTTCCTGTCCTGACTGAAATTTACCTGTATTCTGTATCCGGGAAATACTCCATGAGTATATCGCGCATAATCAATCCTTTTCTGCATGGTAGCCCGTATTGCCTGACTTTCATAAATGTGTACAGCGCTGTCCTGCTGGGCAAACACTTGTGAAGGTAAAATAGCGAAAACGAAAAATTGAACTGCGAACGCCGACAACCGGATAACCGATGCACAGGAGTGTGTATTAAACCGAATACATGAAGATCTAATTACGGAAAATATACTCTTCGTCAATGATTTAGCGAAAGTAAAACGCCTGTGCGAGCAGTTATACCGATTCTTTGAATTTGTGAATTTTAGCAACCCGATAGCTATCGGGTTCGATTTTGGTCGGCATAAACAAGGAAAGAGCGCAGGTGTTCCGGAAAGGAATTAGATCG
>JAKAOA010000067.1 GCA_021823405.1 Bacteroidota bacterium
ATCTACCTGCAACATGTATATTCCACCAGTCGGCAATTAATGGCTACACACCCTACAAATTTATCGACAATATAATAAAATACAGCTTTGCCCGCCTTCATAACAAATCTAATTCATAAAACTAATTCGGGTGTCTGAACTTATCTCATTTTTAAAAAGTAGAATCTTTTTCTTAAATCTTGGAATTGCCATTTTTGTGGTGATCGCCTTTTTTTGGGGTGCATCGCTATTTCTATCGTCATATACAAGGCACGGTGAATTCGTAACCCTTCCTGATCTATCTCGTCTCAATGTAACGAAAGCGGAAGATACTCTTCTGTCATTAAAACTTAATTACAGGATAATTGATTCCTCCTACGACGAAAAACTGCCTCCGCGGACAGTTCTGAATCAAAACCCTTATCCCGGTGCACATGTTAAGAATGGGCGAAATATCTATCTATACATCACCAGCGCAGTTCCGCCTCAAGTTATGGTACCCGATATGGCAGATAAGGCATCGCTTCGGCAGGCAAAACGTATGCTCGAAAGTGTAGGACTTAAACTGGGAAAAATCATTAATCAGAATGATCAGTGTTCGGGCTGTGTTCTGAAACAACTGTATCATGATAAACCAATTGTACCGGGTACCATGCTTCCGGAAGGAACGGCTATCGACCTTGTAGTTGGCAAAGGACAAGACGCATTATCAGAGGATAGCTTACAGTGAATTATTACGTTTTACCGGTCAAAAAGCTGATCTTCCGGCAACTTCAAGCAAACCTTGGCGCCGGCACTAGTTCCTTTGAACCTTTATGATGAATATAAAATCCCTCACCCGATTTAACGCCAAGGTTTCCGGCAGTCACCATATTTACGAGTAAAGGGCATGGGGCGTACTTTGGAGTTCCAAATCCTTCATACATAACTCTTAATATGGCGAGGCAAACATCAAGACCGATAAAATCCGCCAATTGTAGGGGTCCCATCGGATGCGAAGCGCCAAGCCGCATAACGGTGTCTATTTCTGCAACTCCCGTCACCCCCTCGTGTAAGGAGTATATCGCCTCATTTATCATCGGCATAAGTATTCTGTTTGCTACAAATCCGGGGTAGTCGTTTACCTCAACAGGTACTTTGCCCAGGTTTTTCGATAAATCCATAATTATCCCGGTAACCTTATCGTTTGTGTGATAACCGCGTATTACCTCTACCAGTTTCATAATCGGCACCGGGTTCATAAAGTGCATTCCTATCACCTTTTCCGGTCTCTTAGTTTGTGAGGCAATTTTTGTGATAGAGATTGACGAAGTATTAGAAGCTAGTATTGTTTCAGGCAGACAGAACTTATCTAATTCCTTGAAGAGCTGAAACTTAACGGTAGGATTTTCGGTGGCGGCTTCCACAACAAGTTCAGCATCGGCTACACCATCTTCGAGGTTGGTGAAACCGGTAATATTCTTCATTGTACTTGTTTTCCTTTCGGGGGTAATCGTTCCTTTTGCCACTTGGCGGTCAAGATTCATGTCTATTGTGGCAATGCCTCTATCGAGAAATGACTTCTCAACATCAATAAGCGATACATGGTAACCATTTTGCGCAAAAACGTGGGCAATACCATTGCCCATTGTACCAGAGCCAATTACCGATATTTTTTTCATAATCATTGATTTTTATGTTCAAATCGGGCGCTAATGTAAACTTTCTTTAGTATTCAAGTATTAATTATAGCGGATGGGAAACCGGTCTTAAATTATTTTGCTTTTTCTTCCTGCAACAGCAAGTTAATATCCTGTACCATATTACTCACATCCACGGAGTCGGTTCCGTGGTAATAGCCCCTGATATGGTGACCGGCATCCACTAGAACCATATTATCCGTATGAATAAACTTACCATGACCACTGTCTTCAGCTGCAACAAAATATGATTTTCTTGCTAAATTGTAAATCTGCTGTTTGTCCCCCGTAAGAAAATACCATTGGTAAGGTATTGCGTTATGCATCCGGGCATATTGAAGTAAAACAGGCACCGAATCATGCTCCGGGTCAACTGTATAAGAAATAAATTTCACCTGTTTATTTCCGGCAAAATCTTCGATAGCTTGCCCTAACTCATAGTTCATCTTTTTGCAAATACCGGGACAGGTGGCATAAAAAAAGTTTGCGACGAATATTTTATTGCGGAATGAATCCAAAGTAACTACCTGACCATACTGGTCTGTTAACTTAAAATCTGATACCTCATGATAATCAGTATCATGGGTTTGTGAATTATAATCTCTTGGTCCGTAGTAATAGAGATGGCGAATCGGTTTTCTACCGGCAGTAAGGTAAAAAGCTACCGCAAGTATGCCGGCGGCAACAATTAAGATTAGGATATTGGAAAGTGAGAATTTCATTTTAAATGTTATATTTGGAAATATCCGAGCTATAAGGGTGTCTATCTTTTCACCTGTAGCATGGAAGTAATAAGTCGCACAAAAGTATGGAAAATATAACAAAGCAACCCATTAAAATAGGAACTAAGACGGATCTTATATCAACTGTTTTACCGGTTTAAATTATTGATTTTTTCTGTCTATTTTAGGTTTAATAACAAACTTCCAGACAGCATACAGGGCTAAAATAACCGCAAGCCACACCCATGAACGCTCCCTATTTATCATCACCATTCATTTTTTGAAGATGTCCGGTCTCATCATATTTTCCCCTATATCCGATTTTTAAATCAGTTGAATCTACCGACAAAATAGAATAGCATCTTGTTTCAACATTATCCGGCGAGGTGCACGTAATGAACAGGTAATATCCTGTTCCACCTGTATCTACTTTTGATATTGAATCGCAGGAAACTTTGCTTAATACGTAGCTGCAATAGGGCTTTTGAGACGAATCGGCGCCTTCTGATTCCCACTCTTTTACCGAATCACCGCGAAACTTAAAATAATAGGTTTCATCCGGTCCTGCCCATACTCCCTGCAACTTCATTATAATTGAGTTCGCCCTGCTATCAGGCATATTATAAATTAATGTTCTGCTACCTGCCGGAAATTTCATATTAGTATCCTGGGAGGCAACCAGCAGCGGCAATGCCATTGTATCAAAAGCGATTAAGAACCAAAGCCGAAATAGATTATTCATAAATGAGAACAAGCCATCCTCTCCAAATATTGCAAGTTTTAATGTAACAAAAAAGAATTACAAAGATAAACTATCCGCTTTAAACGATTGTTTTCTGATTTGTTATTTTTACCGCACGGAAAAGTAATAACGTAGTGCGCAGCATCCGAAAAATGAATGTATTTTTGCTAACTTTCGTTCCCTGACCTATTCTAGATTATAATTTTGTGAAACCCAATATACCCAAAGGAACCCGTGATTTTTTGCCGGAAGAAATGGCGAAGCGCACATACCTTTTTGAGACCATAAAACACGTTTTCAGATTATATGGATACCTGCCTGTAGAAACAACGAGTATTGAGAACATTGACACGTTGATGGGTAAGTATGGCGAAGAGGGTGACCGACTTATTTTTAAGATACTGAATTCGGGAGATATTCTTGCCGATTTAAAAGACAAAGACATCAATACGCTTACCGGTAAAGAGCTATCCCGGCTCATATCTGAAAAAGCCCTGCGGTATGACCTTACCGTCCCATTCGCAAGATTCGTGGCGATGAACCGTAATGAATTAACCTTTCCATTCAAGCGTTACCAGATCCAGCCCGTGTGGCGTGCAGATCGCCCTCAAAAAGGGCGCTATCGTGAATTTTATCAGTGTGATGCCGACGTAATTGGCAGCACTTCCCTGCTAAACGAAGTAGAATTGATAAAGATGATTGATGATGTATTTGTAAAGTTGAAAATACCGGTAATTATTAAAATAAATCACCGGAAACTTTTAATGGCTATAGCTGAAAACGCTGGAATATTAAGTAACTTTACTGAAGTTATAACTTCGATCGATAAAATTGAGAAAAATGGCTATTCTGCCGTTAAAGAAGAGCTAATCAGTAAGGGATTTACAGATATTCAGATTTTTAATTTATTTAATTTATTTACCGTAGGCGGAGACAGTTTTGATGAACAAATAGCACAGGCATCTTTGCAAATCCCCAATAATAATCTTAAATTGGAAGGTATAAGAGAACTTGAATTAATAGCCGAAGGATTAAAACATAGTCGAATTTCTAACACAACTTCTTTCGATGTTAAACTTGCCCGCGGCTTGAACTATTACACTGGTACTATCATAGAAGTGAAAGTGGACTCGACGAAATGCAAATCGCAGTTTAACAATAGTATAGCCGGTGGCGGCAGATATGACAACCTTACCGATTTATTCGGGCTACCCGGTGTTTCGGGCGTTGGTATTTCGTTTGGAGCGGATAGAATTTATGATGTTTTGAAAGAACTGAACCTATTTCCTGCCGGCTTATCAGTTTGCACACAAGTAATGTTCATAAACTTCGGAAAAGAGCGGGAAAAAAAATGCCTTGAGTGGATTGATGCCCTTCACAAAGCAGGTATAAGCGCAGAGCTTTATCCGGATAATGTAAAATTCAAAAAGCAGATGGGCTACGCAGACGCAAAAAAGGTTGCATTTGTTGTATTTGCCGGCGATGATGAAGTAGCTAAAAACGCGGTAAAAATTAAAAATATGGTTTCCGGCGAAGAGAATGAAATTAAGGATAATCAGATTACCGATTACTTTTTAAAATGAACCCATGTTAAATAGAAACTGCTAATGAAGAACTTTTACATAGATAAAGATTTAGATATTGCCGCCTTGTATCTTATTATCAAGGAGAATATGCGCGTTGTTTTATCCGAACCTGCAAGAAAACGCATTAAAAAAGGAAGAGGGTATCTTGACAGAAAACTGCGTGACTCTGCTGCACCTGTATATGGAATAAACACCGGATTCGGTTCGTTACGGAATATTGCGATAGACAAGAAAAGTTATAACCAGTTACAAATTAACGCGCTGCGCGCCCATGCTTGCGGAGCAGGAGACGAAGCGCCGCAGGACATTGTGCGGCTTATGCTATTATTAAAGATTCAGTCCTTAAGTTACGGCAATTCGGGCGTTGAACTTGCAACAGTTGAGCGACTTGTTGATTTTTACAATAACGGCGTGATTCCTATTGTTTACGAACAGGGATCTCTTGGAGCCAGCGGCGACCTGGCTCCTCTATCCCACCTCTGTTTGCCATTAATCGCCGAAGGTGAAGTATTACACAAAGGCAAACGCAAAAGTGCAGCGCTGCTCCATAAGGAGTTAAAATGGAAACCTTTGGCATTAAAAGCTAAAGAAGGATTAGCGTTGCTGAACGGTACGCAATTTATGAGTGCTTATGGCGTTTGGCTTATAATACAGGCGCAAAAATTCACCTGCATAGCAGATACCATAAGCGCCCTGTCAATTGACGGCTTCAACGCCAAAAGCGAACCATTTGATAAACTCATTCATAAGGTGCGCCCACACCGCGGGCAAGCGGAATGCGCTGAATTTATAACTAAAACACTGAAAGGGAGCGAACTATCTAATGGAAAGAAAAACGACGTACAGGACCCTTACTCGTTCCGCTGCATACCCCAGGTACATGGTGCTGCTAAAGATGTTATAAGACATACCGGAGCTATTTTCAGCGCTGAAATAATTTCAGTCACCGATAATCCGCTTATCTTCCCCGACGAGGACAAAATACTTTCAGGCGGTAACTTTCACGGTCACCCGCTTTCCATGGCTCTTGATTATCTCGGCATAGCGCTCGCTAATCTTGGCAATATATCGGAGAGAAGAACATACCAGCTTCTGTCGGGACAAAGAGGTTTGCCCCCGTTCCTTGCCAAGGAACCGGGGTTGAACACAGGACTAATGATATTACAATACACTGCAGCTTCTGTCGTGAGTCAGAATAAACAATTCGCCTCGCCCGCTTCCATAGACAGTATTGTTTCCTCAAACGGACAGGAAGATTATGTTAGCATGGGCGCCAATGCAGCAGTAAAGTGTTACAGAATAATACAAAATCTTAAAACCATATTCGCTATAGAACTCATTGCTGCCGCACAGGCAATCCAGTTCAGAAAACCGGCGACCACCTCGCCGCCTCTTGAAGGCATCATAAGACAATTCAGAAAATCTGTCCCCTTTATCAGCAGTGACAGGCAACTATCCCTCGATATTGAGTCAGCAGTAAAGTTTATAGATGATTGGGAACAACCGTTATTTTTAAGATAGGTAGAACCTGTGATCAGCTTTTGATTATATTCGCTAAAAAACGAATTGGTATGTACAAGGATTCAATTTATAAAATTGCCGAGGGCGCAAAAATTTGCTTATTGCTTTTTCTGACAGTTCTGCCATCATTCATCTATGGGCAAACCGTGAGAATTGATTCTGTTACCGACCGCGACTATTATGATTTTTTTAATTCCACCGAAAATCCTTACCCGGTATCGAGTATGATCGGGCAATGTAACCCCGATTCCTTAAAAACCTGCAACCTGTTAAGTACCCCAGAATACGGAGTATTACAGGAAGATACGTCGGAAATTTTCAAGGACACGATTTTCAGTAAAGCCGACAGGGCTTATATGTATTCGCAATGCGTAAAATTAAAACAACGGCATTTTGAATGGAAAAACGGGCTTCTGAAAGGTATTATTGTAATTAACGGCGACAGGGTTAGAAAGGTATTTGATTCAGCAGGAGCCGATTCCGGCTGGACCGTCTATTATCGCATCTTCCGGCAGGGATATAATAAGTTTTCTGTGCCGCTCTTTTCAGTAGATAAAACCAAATGTATTGTGTACCGTGGATTTGAATGCGGTCATACAGGAATTGGCAATACCAATGCTTTTATTAAGAAAGGAAATAAATGGATGATTGCCAAGAGTTGCGGTCCATGGGTGCATTAAACACCTCTTCTCCTCTTGTAATAAATAAATAACTTACTTCGGCGGGAGCATTTTCTCGTTGATAAAAGAATATTCGGTCCCATCGGGATAAATAATCTTTAGAATCTTGCGGCTAACGAGAGACAAAGCGCAGCAAACGTCCCTTTGACGATAATGTTCAGAAATATAAATACCCGTTGCAGAAGGGAACTTGACAATCTTTTCACATGGTTCCTTGACCAATTTATATCCGCAAGCGCTTACGCCGTTCAATCGAAACCTGTATGTAGTAATGCTATCGGCGGTTATGAGTAACTCGCGTACGCTATCACCCTGACTTAACCAAAAGCCCTGTATTTCGCTGTGAACCGTTTTAATATCTTGTTCCTGTCCTTTTGCAAAAAAGGAAAAACAAAGGATACCTATTACGAATATAACCTTGTGTAAATCAATCGTCATTGCTGTATTGAATAAGTTTCCAAAGTTCTAAAAATGTCTTCTGTGAGAATTTTAGGCGCTAAAAATAGGATTTTGTTTTAAATAAGGGACGAAACAACATTTCCGCCTGCATTAAGTTAGTTTACTACGGCAAAAGATCGCAGTACCAAAAACCTTTAGTAGCCGGGCGGTCGGGAGGCAACGGAGGGTGACTGTTATCCATTTTAACCTCTAGTGGTTTATAAATAATTTCACCTCTGTCAACCTTTACCGGCATCTTAAATAATGGACCGTTGTAACAAAAAGAGTGAAATTCACCATTTTCACCGCATGGGTCAACATTTACCGGAAAGCGATTTATTAGATCTTGAGTGTATAGTTCGCCGACATATTCCTTGCCAAGATAGGCGTCATTAGTACAACATAGTATAGTTTTAAATCCGCCAACTATAAATTCCTCTGCCAACTGATGGGTATCTTGTTTCCAGAGGGGATAAACGCCTGTAAATCCTTCCTTCGATAGATTATTATCGCGATATGCGCGCAGGTCTTCCAGAAAGATGTCACCAAAAATAGCATAATAAATTCCCGCTGATTTACACTTTCGGAGATAGTCGGCCATATTTTGCTCATATTCGGAATTACTACCCTCTTTTACATACATAATATCGAGAGGAATTCCGATACTTTCAGCTTGATTTTTTATTAACTCTTCACGCACCCCGTGCATGGATACGCGTCTATAGGTTTCGTTTACGGTTGTAAAAAGATTTACAATGCGGTACTCTTTCTCCTGTAATACTTTATACAATGCAAAAGCCGAATCCTTACCGCCGCTCCAGCAAAAAATTGCATCTTTCATCGATACAAAGGTACTATTCTCCATTTACACTACTACAGACGGCTTCTTTAAACTCTAAGTTGCCAATTCAGATGGTAAAGGTTAAAAATTAATGTTTACAAGATACTTTCTTTCCAGAGATTGTTCCTTTACTATTTCATGAAATGCCCGCCCGGTAATCTTACTCTCTATCCATGACATGTAATCGAACGATAACAGCGATACCTTTTCATTTTGGCTATTCGCAAAAATATGATTAAGGTTAATTTTGAGTTTTATAAATTGCTCGCCTATATTCTCTCTGCCGAAATCACCTTTTATGATTTGAAGAAAAAAATCAATTATCAGTTTTTCTGATTCATATAAAATCTTCTTGCCTTTAAGGAAATATTGCGCTGATTTGGTTATGTTCTCAATGAAATCATCGGCGGGATCCATCTCGTATCGTGTAACAAGATATAAAATTCGCGCCGACGACTGAATATCCTGCCTTACCTGAATCTGATTATGACTAATTATGGAATTTAAAAATTGTAAGGAGAGAGAGAATTGCCCCACTGCAAAGCAGATATAAGCCATGGCGCTGTTCAGGGCGAATTTATGGTCGAAGGAGACAATCTTTATCCCCTTCATTTCTTCCATTATTTCGCGAACAAGCCGGTAACCCTCATTAAAGTTCGCCTTATCGATACATAAACTTAATTTATTATAATTTACCCCGACAAAAATCTGAACGTTAACCTGTTTTGAAATGGATTTTACAGCTTTCAGTTTGTCAATGGTTCGGGCAATTTCGCCGTATCTGCCCAAAAGGCGTTGACATAGCAATAAATTACTATACACCTGCACATATCTCATTTCTCTCCCTTCAAATACGTTTTTGTTTTTTTCTATCAGCCGAACAAGGTTCTTTGTTATCCGGTTATAGCCAACCAAATCTGATTTTGTCTTGAAATATAAGCCCCATGTTGAGTAAAATGAATATTCCGCCATTACCGAGAGCGTTTGCCTTCTCCGCAGCATCGGGTGTTTCATTATTTTTTCAACTACAGCCATTTGCGCGCTGCTTCTTGCCACACCGAACCTATGAATCTTCACAAATAACTGGGCATTCAGGATTTTGTACTGGTATAAATTTGAAATTATTTTAAGAGCCACCTCCTGCTCACGGATTACTCTTTCCGCCCATACCGGATCCAAACTTGCCTGATTAATGTTCAGTTCCCATTTATGTATTTCGGGTAGCAGTTCTAATTGCTCATGCCTCCATACCATCCCCTTCGCTTTATCAATCAATGACAGGGCTTGATTAAACAACCCCTTATCATACAGTATGCCAACCTGATGAATCATCTTATATAATTCATAATCTGCGCTGGCGATGTCGTATTTAGTGTGCAAACTATCCAGTATCGCTTTATATAGGTAGGTCTTTATCGCTGGCAGATTCTTTATTCCCGATTCTCCTTTTAATTTCAGATTCAGGTTTTTCCGGTCCTTATCCTTTGCGGCTTCGACGAGGTCGAATATCTTTAGAAATTGCTTGTTTTTTTTGGGCAAAGCGGTAGAAATCCGAAAGTATCTTTTTTCAGATTTGGATAAAGAAGCGATTACTTCGCCCAAGTTGTTATTCTTGCTCATTACGTGGTCTTTTAGCGATTACCATAGATGTAAAATTAAGAAAAACATGAATTAGATTGCTAATATAATAAAATTTAAACTATTGATATTTAATAATATATGGATACATATTCAATGTAAGCAAATTAATATAACTATAAATTTTTTTTGATGTCAGGAGTAACAGGGCTTAGTTTTGTAAAGATTTCAACCATTATACTCAAGGATAATTATTCTAAAATCAGGTATAAACAATCAAAAAATCAAATCCATGAGCCGAATAAAGTTCAATTTAGTGCCGATCATCCTGCTAACGGCTATGCCCGTTCTGTTATATGGGCAGAATGTTGGTATAAACGTTACAGGCGCAACTCCAAACACGGCTGCAATACTTGACCTCAATACAGGTAATGCCGGAAACGTTGGCTTTTTGCCTCCCCAGGCATACCTTACGAATGTTACGCTGTGGGCTCCGGTTACAGGAGCCGCTACAATAGGTATGATTGTATATAATACCAACGCATTAATTACCGGAGGCAGCGGTACCGGATATTATTTCTGGGGTACGAACAGTCAATGGAACCAACTGGCTACTGGGAGCGGGGCAGGCGCCGCATGGATGCTAACTGGCAATGCCGGTACTTTTCCCGGAATAAACTTTCTTGGAACCACCGATGCTGAACCATTGGAATTCAAAGTAGATAACCAGAAATCAGGATGGATCGACTATGCAGGCGCTACTGCAAATACCTTTCTAGGTTATATGGCCGGCAATCCAACTACAGGGTGCTGTAATGTAGCTTTCGGCTGGAAAGCGCTATCATCCAATACGAGCGGTTACAATAATACCGCTATTGGGATGTGGGCGATGGGCAACAACACCACAGGCGGTCAGAATACGGCTGTGGGTGAAGAAGCTTTATGGTCTAATACAACAGGGAATAGTAATGTAGCGATAGGAGATGGAACCCTTATTACTAATACAACAGGAATGTATAATACCGCTATTGGCATTTCGGCTTTGTCATCTAATACCGTAAGTTTTCAAAACACCGCATTAGGCAGTTCCTCGTTGTTCAAAAATACTGGAGGAAACAATAACACCTCGATAGGTTCCGGAGCGCTTTATTCAAATACAACCGCCAGCGAAAATACAGCTATTGGGGTGTATGCTCTCTACTCTAACACCACCGGAACTCCGAATATTGCAATGGGTTATCAGTCACTGTATTCTAACACTACCGGTAATGAAAACACTGCGATAGGTAATAATGCGCTTTATTCGACAACTACAGGCGATTTCAATACAGCTTTAGGTAATCTGGCACTTTACTCAAATACTATTGGTATTGGGAATACAGCTATAGGAAGAGGAGCACTATATAGTCAAACGGGACAATCATTTAATACAGCAGTAGGTTTTTGGTCCCTTTATTCAAATACAACAGGAGTTGCTAATACAGCACTTGGAGACGAGGCCCTTTATACAAACACTTCTGGTCAGAATAATACCGCCATTGGTGAAAGTGCAGAATATTTCAATACCACAGGAGTGTTGAATACGGCAATAGGTAGTTGGTCCCTTTATAGAAACACCACTGGAATTTGCAATACTGCGGGCGGATATTACGCCCTAAATTTGAACACTACCGGCACTTACAATACAGCGTTTGGATCAGGTTCTCTTGCAGCTAACACATCGGGTAGTTATAATACCTCTGTTGGTAATCTTTCTCTGACATCTAATACCGTAGGGACTGGCAATACTGCGGACGGAAGGGAGGCGCTTTTTAACAGTACGGGCGACCACAATACTGCTTTAGGTGATTCAGCCGGACATGTTGAAACCAATGGCAATAACAATACCTATATCGGCTACAATGCAGAGCCATCGGTCGGCGGATTCACGAATGCGGCAGCTATTGGAGCCGGTGCGGTGGTAACAGCCAACAATAATATGATATTTGGAAACACAAGTGTTGTGGGATGGGGCTTCGGAGCATCGCCGCTAAGCGGAACCGATGCAATGGTTGTAGGAACGAATGGTACGAATGGCAATGGGGCCACCCTAACGATTGGCGGAGTATGGACAAATGCTTCGGATAGTACAAAGAAATTTGATATAAAACCTATAAATTACGGTTTGTCAACCGTTATGCAGCTTAAACCGGTGCGTTATAAAATGAAGGGAACCGGGTATCAGGATATAGGATTTTTGGCACAACAGGTAAAAACCGTGATTCCTGAAATTGTTTACGGGAAAGAGGGCCATATGAGTATATCCTATGGACAGATTACACCGGTTCTTGTCAAGGCAGTTCAGCAGCAGCAAGTAATGATAGATAGTTTAATGAATGCAATTAATGATTTACACAATATAGTTTGCAAACTTAACTCTGTTGTCAAAAAACAGAACGAAAAGATGGAACAACTTGAAAAAATAAACCGTTCGGATGAACCAACTAATGCAAAGTATGAATTCATGCAAACCGAAATCACCCAATTGGAAAAAACAGTTAATTCCCTATTAGCCGAACACGCCTCTATTACAAAATGAATTCAAATGAGACAATTAAAGTTCAAAACTGGTTTAAAATGGTCTTGGGAATAGTATTTTATCTTATAAAGAAAACAAAGCGGATTAAACTAATATTATGACCATTGAACATTTCTTAATAGTAGCCATAGGCGTATCAATCGGATTTTATGTAAATACAATAGTCGGATTTTCAGCAGCATTGGTGGCATTCCCATTTATACTTCTAGTAATGAATATGCGGGATGCAGTAGGTTTGGAATCCATTCTATTCCTATTCTCTTCCATTATACTAACCTGTAAGAATTACAAATTGATTGATAAAAGAATTATCGGTGAATTAATCATAGGGATATTAATCGGCTTGGGCATCGGTATTAAATTATTAAAGACATGCGATCCCTCAATTTTAAAAAAGCTATTCGGGATATTTGTATTGGTGATGGTGGCATATCTTCAGTTTCGCAACAAAAAGAGCAGATTATTCAAAAAAATGGGTGTTTTATTCGGATTTGGAGGTGGATTTTTTTCAGTTCTGTTCGCCACTGGCGGACCGGCTGTGGTTGCTTATATCCAGAATAAAATTGATGATAAAGTAGTATTAAGAGCGTCCATCATAGGAGCGCTTGGTATTATGAATTTTATAAAATTCCCCTTACTTATTTACACCGGCATAATAACTCCGTTCCTCTTTATAATGTCCCTTTGCTTGATGCCATTTTTTCTACTCTCAATTCATCTGGGGCATCGAACCTTCAATAAGATTAATGAAAGAACCTTCAGGAATATTCTAATGCTTCTGCTTACTGCATCCGGACTTTCAATAATCTTCTTCTGAAAGGTTTTAAGAGCAACCTATCAAACTGGACTGAAAACGCCATGAATCTGCAAGTGTTATTCTCTGTGAATACCTTGTTAGTAAAATCAGGCAGAACAGCTGTTTTATTAATGGTTTATTCCGAAATTTGCACATATTTAATATCATTATGGCAGAGGCAAAGTATAATGAAGAGAGCATAAGGTCGCTCGACTGGAAAGAACACATCCGATACCGCCCCGGAATGTACATAGGCAAGCTGGGTGACGGCTCGTCGTTAGATGACGGTATTTATGTGCTTCTGAAGGAAGTAATAGACAATGCCATAGACGAGTTTACTATGGGGTATGGCAAGACCATTGACATCAGCATAAAAGACAGGACAGTAACCGTACGCGATTACGGCAGGGGCATACCGCTTGGCAAAGTGCTGGATTGCGTCGCTAAAATAAATACCGGTGCAAAATACGATTCGGAAGTATTCAAAAAGGCGGTCGGATTGAACGGAGTTGGAACGAAAGCCGTGAATGCGCTATCCACCTACTTTAAAGTTCAAAGTATACGCGAAGGAAAGACAAAAGTCATAGAATTCAAGAAAGGAGAAATAGAGAAAAACCATAACATTTCTTCATGTCAGGACGACGAAGGCACCACCATCACCTTTACAGCCGACGAGACCATTTTCCATAATTACCACTATCTCACGGAACATGTAGAAAAAATGTTATGGAATTACGCCTTTCTGAATACCGGGCTAAAGCTCAAATTCAATGGACAAAAAATAGAGTCGGAAAAGGGCTTATTCGATCTCCTTGAAAGAAATCTTAATAGCCCTGTCCTCTATCCTATCATTCACCTGAAAGGTTCCGATATTGAAATTGCCATGACCCATAGCGTACAACAATACAGCGAGGAGTATTACTCATTTGTAAACGGTCAGCATACCACACAGGGAGGCACGCATCTTAACGCCTTTCGGGAAGCAATTGTGAAAACGGTACGCGAATTTTACAAAAAAAATTTTGAAGCAGCCGACATACGTAAATCAATTGTGGCCGCCATTAGCATAAAGGTTCAGGAACCAATATTTGAGTCACAGACCAAGACCAAACTGGGTTCCCAGGAGATGAGCCCGGGCGGCGCTTCTATAAGGACATTCATAACAGATTTCATCAAAACAGAACTGGACAATTACCTGCATAAAAATCAGGCAGTAGCTGAAGCACTGCTTAATAAGATAGTACAGAGCGAGGAGGAACGTAAAGCCCTATCAGGCATACAAAAACTTGCACGTGAAAGAGCAAAAAAGGCGGGTCTTTATAACCGCAAATTGCGTGACTGTCGTATCCATTACCCCGACAATAATGAACGTCGCCTTGAAACAACCCTCTTCATTACGGAGGGCGACTCGGCAAGCGGCTCAATTACCAAAGCAAGGGACCCCAATATACAAGCCGTTTTCAGCCTGAAAGGCAAACCCCTCAATACCTATTCGCTTACAAAAAAGATTGTTTACGAGAACGAGGAGTTCAACCTGCTGCAAAGCGCCCTTGATATAGAGGAGAGCATAGAAAACCTGCGTTATAACAATGTTGTGATTTCCACCGATGCCGACGTGGACGGAATGCATATCCGGTTGCTTCTACTAACCTTTTTCCTACAGTTTTTTCCCGAACTCGTAAAGAACGGGCATCTTTATATTCTGGAAACCCCGCTCTTCCGTGTGCGAAATAAGAAGGAGACCATATATTGCTATTCGGAGATAGAGAGAATAAGGGCTATAGAAAAACTTGGTTCGAAGCCCGAAATAACCCGCTTCAAAGGATTAGGTGAAATATCGCCGGATGAATTTAAATTCTTTATCGGGAAGGACATCCGGTTGCAACCGGTTGTTATTAGTCCGGATAAATCAATTGAAGAGCTATTGAGTTACTATATGGGGAAAAATACGCCGGAACGACAGGAGTTCATTATTTCCAATCTTAAGGTTGAAAAGGAAGAGCCGATTGGAATAGAGGTGAGTTAACTCTATTCGTGAATTCTACTTCTGTATATAGAACAATCGGAGAACTGTTCTCGGCTAAACTGACTTTTCATTAGGTCAGGTTTAGATATTCGAATGCTTTTCTGCCATCTTTTTCTGAAGCTTCCTGTCTCTTACATTTCAGTACTAAAAAGAATCAAACCGCAGAGGGCGTCAAACGCCCTACCAATCATCATCATCGTCCCAACCGCAATTGATGCAATAATGAGCTTTAAGTCGTAAGGTGAG
>JAKAOA010000068.1 GCA_021823405.1 Bacteroidota bacterium
TCTATATCTTGCTATCTGTGTTTTTGTCATCAAGTATAGAATTTAGAACTATAAATCACCGACTGAATTCTGTCGTTTTTTGTCGGAAAATGCGTATTTTTTCATATTGCCGGTAGGGGTGTAAAAAACTTGTCTTACCTTTTGTCCTATGGATGGGGGAAAGCATAGTAAAATCATCTATCTTTGCGTCAACCTTGCAATTTACACTACCGATTATTATCTGTAGAGATGAGAAGGATATATATTCTGTTCGTAAGTGATTTTGCTTTCGCTAAGTACCTGTATGGGCAGGTATACCGATACTTTGAATTTGTGAATTTTAGTGAATTCAATTGTGGTCGGAATAGCTTGCCATTATTTCTCCTTACGGTATCAGGGTTTAATGTTATCATAGGACAGGTGAAAAACAATGCCAAACTGCAAGCAGCCGGTTCGGTTGATGTTCAGAAATACTCACTCGTTGCAAGGAGCATCTTAAATTTGGATTCAGACATGGTTTTGGTAAAGGGCGGTACATTCGAGATGGGTCTGTCTGATACATCAACCGTGGAAGGCGCTGCCAACCAACAGCCAATGCACCAGGTTGAATTGAGCAACTTTTATATTTCAAAGTATGAGGTTACGCAAGCTCTTTGGATTTCCGTTATGGATTCAAACCCTTCTCTTCACGCTGAATGCTATTTATGCCCGGTAGATAATGTAAGCTGGGATAAAGTGCAGGTATTTATCGGCAAACTGAATAAAATAACAAAAAAGCATTACCGCTTACCAACCGAAGCGGAATGGGAGTATGCCGCTGATGGAGGTGCATACAGCCACGGCTATCTTTATAGCGGAAGCAATGATATAGATAAGGTTGCTTGGTATTATTCTCTTTCCGGCAGCCATCAGGTGGGATTAAAAAAGCCGAATGAACTGGGTTTATTTGATATGACGGGAAATATTTCCGAATGGTGCTCCGACTGGTACGGACATTACCTGCCCAATGAACAGAGCAATCCTACCGGACCTGCCATGGGCATGCTTAAGGTTCAGAGAGGCGGTAACTGGCTAGTTCGCGATGAGGGTTGTACCAATACGAGCAGAGGGGCGTTGCCACAGGGCTTTCATGACAAAAGCACCGGTTTCCGGTTGGTAAGGGATATACCTTAACCCAATATGTATTCGCGTCTAATCTGCACTTTTATAACCGTTAAAATAAAAGTACCCTTGAAACCTTTTTCAATAAAGGGAATGACCCCTATTTTAGCTACCAAATTTTGTCCATTACTCCGCACTTTATATCTGCACTCTAGAATCCATAATTAACATTATGGTGTTTAAAACTGAAATGCCCTTAAAGTGGATAGACTGGTTATTCAACCGATTTTTACAACATGAAAAAGAAGTTATTATTATTTCTTATATTCATCTTAGCTGATTTACGAGTTTATTCACAGAAAGTAATCGACTACCCGCCCAAGATTGTCATTATTTGCAAAGATGCCGATACACGAAAGCTAATGGCAGGGGTGAAGGTTCTTCTCTCCAGGAACGATACACTCCTTAAAGCCATTACAACCGACGGCTGCGGCAGATGTCTGCTTCTTAAACCCAAAACGGGTAGTTATTCCTTTGTGCTTACCAAAAGCGGTTATTATACGTTTAAACTTGACCATGTGAATGTACCTGCAGAGCAGACCATAACGCTCGAAGTGCCTATGGACGGTTTACCGAGTAGGAATAAGGGCAAGCTTCTAGCAATGGAGTAAATATACCAAGTTCAGGCAGATATTGTTAATGAATAAAGGACAAAATAAGATAAAACCGAAAGTTTATTTGGATTCCTGTATGTTAGTTACAGGGCATAACCCCCAAATGGTGCGTCTTTCGAGTTGTGTACCGTTGGAATTGGTTTCGATAGATAAATTGCTTTTCAGGTAATTGAATATCATCCAGCCGGAAATTTTTACCTTTTTACCTGCCATTTTAAAGTTAAAGTAATCGGTTGTCCATTCAGGGTGTAAAGAACGGCTATAAGGGGTAATTACAGCGACAATGCAATCGGCGGTGCGGGTTTCGCCGGTCAACGGGTAAGGTGATAGATAAACGTTCGTACTGTAATCATTTTTATCTTCGGTAAAACAATTGCACGATTCCATCCCATTTGTTGACGCCCTGAACAAATATCCTTCAAGTGTAGCGGCTTTATCTTCGCTGAAAATTGAATCATCCTTGCTGTTATACATATCCTCAATACCAACGCTTTTATCAAAATCGGATGCTTGTGGAAGCGTCTCCCTGTTGATATGTATATTCAGGTTTTTTTCGCGGGACTTTAGTTCAGCATGCTTACCTCTTTTTGGATTCGCGCTTCCTTCGGGCGGGCATTGTTTTTTCCCGCCCTCCATGGCAATAATAGAACCGAAGGCAACTAATAATACAATAACTAAGCTGATTTTTTTCATAATCGCAAAGATAAGAATTGTAATGGATATGATTTAGAGATGAAAAAGATTAAAGCAAATCGAGAATAAACAAGGCGGCGATTATTCCGAAACCTACCACAGCCATCCAGTTTAAGTAGTATTTATCAGAAAAGAAGCTTAAAATGCCTAAAATAAGACCAAGTGACAGGAGAATAATAGAACCCCATGATAAAGCCGACAGGTAAATAGTTCTCTCAAGAAGAGTAAGTATTGCACCTGCTGCAGAAAAGGTGCAACCGGCAACCGACATGTAATTGAGGTCGCTTTTAGCCGCTGCAAGCGAATCCAAATCATCCGGCTCAATGCCCATCATCGGCGGGCTTGTTTGTTTAATTTTAAAGGGAATGACAGCAATTCTGCCGTATGCCGCGGTTTTTGGTTTCACTGCATTTTTTGCAAATAGAGTTGGGTATAGTGAACGGGGTGAAATTCTTCTATCGCAACTTTTAGCAGCGATAGATATTATTATCCGTTGGCACGATAAAATAGGTGATTTCGGAAGGCATTGGGGCAATGTTACGAAATGATTTTCTTGTTTAATCCTTTGTTCGGATAGCGGATGCACGCTTAACCTGGAGTCGGAATAACGACCGGGCATATATTTCCGTTTATTAAAAGAAGAGGCGACCCTGCTACCGGCTCCGCAGGAACATAAGGATGTCAGGATAATGTAAATTAGAATATATTTTAATTTTCTTCTCATTCTGCTTTAGAGAACTGCAAAATTATTTAAGATTTATTATTTACAGAAAGAAAGAGATTGTACCCGGGATAGGTTAATTGTAGGTAGCGTCCTCAATAAGTGATTTAAATTGCTTGTAAGTTATTTTGCAAAACTTCACCGCCGGTTTTCCTCATTTTTGTAATTAAACGCTGACAATATTAAGCAATTACACATATATTTGCCTTAGTAAATTCAGGAGTCAATTCTTAAAACGCATTATACAGTGAGCAGCATACGTTAACCATGCCCGAAGTTTTTCCCATAGTTACGCCTAATATTCCATCAGGCAGCGTTTATTATTTCACTACCCGTTCGGGAACAAGATACGAAGTCCGATTTGGCAGACGGAAAGATAACATCTTTCACGCTACCATAGTGTTCGGTGTAGTCAATGATGAATATAAGGGTGAGGAATATGTTACTACCAACAAGGGGGAGCTGTACAGCGTGATGCAGACCATAGGCGAAGTGATTAAAATCTTTATGTTCCACCATCCCAAAATGCTCATTTATGAATTTACCGCCATAGGAAAGGATGACGAGCCGGAAGGGTTGATAACTATCAGGCGAAGATTATACGAAAGATACCTTAGCATAATATTCTCCAGTGACTGGAAGTATGATTTCAGGGATAATACTGTATTGATAAGCCGAAGAGGATAATATTTTCCTAAGGACGATTTGCAGATTAAAATCCTGCCTGACAAAGGAAGCGATAGCGGGTTATCGTTGAGGCAAATCAGCAGCCCCCTACTCTATCGTGAAATGTATTGTTATCTTTTATGCTGTTTTTCGTCGGAAACCGTCAGTTTTTTTCTGCCGCGTTTCCTGCGGGCAGCAAGAACCCTTCTGCCGTTGGCGGTGGACATTCTCTCACGAAAACCATGTTTGTTTCGTCTTTTGCGTTGGGAAGGTTGAAAGGTTCTTTTCATGGGTTATTTATAATTGAGGCGCAAATATATTAAAAAATAGAAAGCTCAAAATAAAAAATCTTATTGGAGATACGTTGTGTCAGTTACATGGCAGATTAATAGAGTGTATAGAATCGATGTTGAAAGTATTCTGTTCGTAAGTAATTTTGCGTGAGCAAAAATTCTATACGGGCAGTCATGCCGACATGAATATTTTTCGTTTTCATTCATCATCGGTGCAAAATACCTATACGGGCAGTTATACCGATGGAATTTGTGCATTTTAACAACGCGATAGCTATCGGGTTCAATTGTAGTCGGTATAATTTGCACGGAGAATGAATAATTTTATTCCGGCGCACTAAATTCATATCTTTGCCATTCATTAATGTTGAATCTCGCTAACTGTATTTTTATCTATGCCAAATACCCTTAACCAATTCGACAGTGCGGTAAAAGCATGCAAAGACATATTTATAAAAAAAATGCACGATTACGGAACATCATGGCGGGTGTTACGCACTACCAGCATCACAGACCAGATGTTCATTAAAGCCCAGCGCATACGCAGTATTGAAGAAAAAGGGGAACAAAAGGTGGAGGAAGATGTAAGTTCTGATTATATGGGCATATTCAATTATGCCGTTATCGGGTTAACACAACTTTATCTCAAAGATGATACCCGTCTTGAAATACCCGCGCAGGAAATTGAATCTCAATTCGATAAACATGTAAAAAACGCCCGCGCTCTTCTTGTAAATAAGAATCATGATTACGGCGAAGCATGGCGCGAAATGCGCATCTCGTCGCTTACAGACCTCATCTTAATGAAGTTATTGCGTATCAGGCAGATTGAAAGTCATGAGGGTATTACCCTTGTGTCGGAAGGTACGGATGCGAATTATTATGACTTGATGAATTATGCTATTTTTGCGCTAATACGCCTTGGTGAATTGGAGAATGCATGAAAGTTATAGTTAAAGCAAGCCGGTTTCTTGTAGGAATTCTCTTCCTTTTTTCAGGATTTGTAAAAGCGGACGACCCTCTCGGATTCACCTATAAACTACAGGAATATTTTGCTAAGGATGCTCTGAATTTACCTTGGCTTAATGGGTTAGCCCTGCCTTTTGCCATAGTTATACCTGTTATAGAATTGGCGCTCGGGTTTATGATTCTTATAGGTGCTCGGAAGAAACTTACTCTATGGCTGCTTCTGCTTACCATAATTTTCTTCACCTTTCTTACCTTTTATACCGCATTATATAATAAAGTTACCGAATGCGGATGTTTTGGCGATGCGATACCTATGACATCCTGGGCATCATTCGGTAAAAACATAGTGTTGTTAATTCTCATCCTTATTTTGTTTGCAGGCAACAAGTATATTCATCCCATATTTAACAATACCGCGGAGAGTGTATCGGTTATACTCTTTACCTCACTATCTCTTATTTTTTCATTGTATTGTTATAATTATCTCCCGGTTATCGACTTCAGGCCGTATAAAGTAGGTACCGATTTAAAACAGGCAATGAAGGGTGTACCTGAAATTGACAAATATTATTACACCTATCAAAATAAATCTACAGGACAAAAACAGGAATTTGAGACGCCTCCGGACAGCAACAACTGGAAATATGTATCATTCAGAACAGTTACCATTAAAAAGGGCATCGACCCGGTTGACTTTAATATAAATACTTTAAATGGCGATAATATTACAGACAGCATTTTAAACATTACCGGATTTACATTCTTGCTTGTCTCGGTTCATCTTAATGAGTGGGGCGGTGGACAGAATGCCTTAAACAAAATTAACGACCTTGCCCAAAATTGTATCAAAAATAACATAGGTTTTATATGCCTTACCAATTCAGGGGATGAAGATATAGCGATATTCAGAAAAAAATACAAGCCGCAATTTCAGTTCTTTAATACCGATGAAACGGTGCTTAAAACGATGCTCCGTTCTAATCCCGGACTGATATTATTGAAAGGAGGAGTAATTAAAGCAGAGTGGCATTACCATTCAATTCCAAGTTATAGTAAAGTAAACCGGCAATACTTGCATACGGCATGATAACATTTATCATAAGAAGAGTATTTTATGGCATTCTCGTCCTGATAGGCGTTTTGGTACTTGTATTTTTACTTTTTAATGCCCTGCCCGGCGACCCCGCCCGGCTGATGTTGGGTCAACGGGCTGACCAGCAATCAATACGGATAATCGATAAGGACCTGGGTCTGGATAAGCCCCTCTCAACCCAATTCCTTATGTATTGTAATGACCTCTCACCATTATCGATATATGATGACAAAAGACCGACAAGTTCGGTTTACCTTGACACATCTAAATATTCGCACTATATTTCCCTCTTCAGAATTAGTAAAACGAAACTTCTGGTACTGAAATTCCCATATCTGCGACGATCCTATCAGACAAGACGCAAAGTAATAGATATTATTGCCACCACACTCCCGAATACTGCCGTATTGGCGGTAACTGCAATTGTTTTTGCTTCTGTTCTCGGGATATTTCTTGGTATCATAGCCGCATTGCTTAAAGATTCCATTTTTGACCGAATATCAGTGGTACTGTCGGTACTCGGTTTGGCAGGTCCCTCATTTTTTGTCGGACTTATTTTTGCATGGCTCTTCGGGCATATCTTAAGTAAATATACCGGGCTGAATCCTGATGGGAACCTTTGGACTATTGATGATGAAGGAAATGGAAAATACCTTGATCTGAAAAACCTCATTTTACCTGCTCTTACGCTTGGTATACGCCCGCTTGCAATTATTGTTCAGCTCACCCGAAGCTCAATGATTGAGGTATTGTCGCAGGATTATATAAGAACTGCATTCGCAAAGGGTTTGAGAGTACGAAAAATAATTAGTAAACACGCTTTAAAAAATGCGCTTAATCCTGTGGTTACAGCTATTTCAGGATGGTTTGCAAGTTTAATAGCAGGTGCAGTTTTTGTTGAATATATATTCGGCTGGGATGGAATAGGCAAGGAAGTAATAGATGCGCTTGAGCGGTACGACCTGCCTGTGGTTATGGGAGTTGTACTGGTAACGTCCATTCTTTTTGTAGTTATTAATATTACAGTCGATATTGTATATGCCCTTCTTGACCCAAGAATACGACTTAAATAACCATAAGACAACCTCATCCCTAAGGTAGGTTGATATACGGTAATTAAATGACAATATGAACGGAATAATAAACTGTATCGGATAAAAAAATTTCAATTCTCTATGTCTAACCGGAAGAAAATAGTAGCAGGAAATTGGAAAATGAATAAGACCTACTCGGAAGCAATAACGCTATTATATGAGGTCAAGGATATTCTGTTTAAGAGCAAAAAAAACGATGGTGTTCTAAAGATAATTGCACCTCCTTTCCCATACCTGCATGACCTCCATGAAGCATCAAAAGGGATTAGAAACATCTATATCGCAGCCCAAAACTGTTCAAGTGAGGAAGCAGGGGCGTTTACCGGAGAGGTTTCCGCTTCTATGATAAAGTCGGTCGGAGCTAATTACGTTATCATTGGGCATTCCGAAAGGAGAATCTATTTTAAAGAAACTCATCAGGACGTAAGAAAGAAAGTGGATTTGGCGCTGAAACATCATTTGTCCCCAATCTTCTGTATCGGGGAAAGCGCCGAAGACAGAAAAGAAAACGAACAATTTGAGGTAGTGGGTTCTCAACTTACCGACTCCCTTTTTCATCTTGAGCCGACCGAATTTTCAAAAGTTGTCATTGCCTATGAACCAGTATGGGCGATTGGAACGGGTATAACAGCCACTACTGCACAAGCGCAGGAAATTCATCTTTTTATACGCTCGTTAATTGAAAAGAAATATGGCAAAGAAATTTCCGGCTCAACTTCGATATTATACGGCGGCAGTTGCAATGCAAAAAATGCCACTGAACTATTTTTATGTCCGGATGTAGATGGCGGATTAATTGGTGGGGCATCTCTAAAAGCCGCTGAATTTTCCGAAATAATTCATTCCTTCCCTCAATGAAGTTTTTAAAAAGGACCGGCATATCGTTTATTATTCTCCTTTCCTTTTATGTTAAGGTAAACGGTCAAAACCGGATAACAGAATTTTCGTCCGATTCAGTAAAATTCGTTAAGGAGTTAGACGACTATCTTCAAACGGGACTAACAACTCACTCTGACGTTAAAACCTTTATGGAGCAGTTTGAAAGTTCTTGGAAATCAGCCGCATATTCTTCTTTTTATAAACAAGCTACCATTGATATTTCTAATGAAATGATTAGTCAGCATGTACCTGTCTATCCGCAATTCCATAATTTTATTAATTGTATGACCTGCTTTGTAAAGTCAGGACTGCCGCAAACAGAATTCATAAAGTGGCGCACCTGTCTTGAAAAATTAATGAAACGGAAAAACAATTCAAACCTCGGAGTATTTCTTACCACCGGCATTGATTTATTCGGCTCATCAATCCTCTTTAAGTCACAGGGCTTATCCTGGAGTATCGGCAATAGCTCCTTTACCTTTAATTGCGACAGTGATTATCTTGTAACTTTCGAGCGACTTAATCTTATTTCTACCGATGAACACAATGATAGTTTGGTGATATATAATACAAAAGGAAGTTTTTCCATATTGAAAGGACTTTGGAGGGGAACAGGCGGAAAAATTGATTGGACGCGTACCGGCTTAGATGCGAACATGGTTTACGGTAATTTGAAAAACTATACGATTCGATTAGGGCAAAATGGATTCGTAGCCGATTCAGTTACTTTATGGAATAAATATTATTTTAAGGAACCATTACTTGGAACGGTAATAGAAAAGAATCTATATGAAGCCAAAGGACAGGAAACGTACCCGCGCTTTCAGTCGTATGGTAAAAGATTTGACATAAAGAATCTTACGCCAGATATATCATATCAGGGAGGGTTCTATATGAAAGGCGGCAAATTTGTAGGGTCGGGTACCTCTGAAGAGCCGGCGCGACTTATTTTTAAGCGAAATAATAAGGTTTTTCTCGAAGTGGAATCCATCGATTATAATATTACAAAGGAAAATATATCGGCGGATGATGCCCGTATCATTATTCATATTGATACAGATTCAATTTATCACCCCGACATTCAAATAGTATATAATATACCGCAGAGGCATCTGTCATTTATACGCACAGACCAGGGGCTATCGCAATCACCCTATTTCGATACCTACCACAATGTAAATTGGTATTTCGAGTACTTTTCCTGGTATTTAGATCAACCGAAATTTGAATTCCGAAATCTTCCCGGAAGCGCCCAGAATGTGGCAGATTTTGAATCAAAAGATTATTTCAGACCTGATGTATTCACACCTTTTTCAAATTCTAACGGGGCAAATTTTATTGTACAGGTTGCCGACTATTGCAAGTCAATAAATAGCCGTGATTTTACCATCGATGCCATGTCAGGAGTTTTAAATATTCTTCCGGGTCAGGTGCAAACTATTATGCTTACCATGGCAACAATGGGACTGGTTAATTATAATGAACAGAATAATAGCGTACATGTAGACGATAAGTTATTTAAATATGTGTCCGATGAATCACGGAAAACGGACTATGATGTAATTGATTTTCATTCAGTTGACCCAGGTAGCAGACGAATAGATACAGGTGCCGCTAAATTGAACATAATAGCCGGACAGGATACAAATCACAAAAATGTAATATATGCGCCCAATAACGGTGTGATGGACCTGAATACAAACGATATAACGCTTTATGGTATTAAAGCAGTTATATTGAGTGATTCGCAAGGGGTATATCTATTCCCCAGACATCGGGAAATAGTGTTACACAGAAACAGGAATTTTGATTTTGCAGGGAGTATTCAGGCAGGTCGTTTCGATTTCTTCGGCAAGCATTTCTTTTTTAACTATGACCAATTTAAGGTAAAAATGGTTAATACGGATTCCATACAGATATTAGCCGAATCCTTTGAAACAAATTCAAAAGGGAAACATTTTCTTGTTCCTGTACGGAGCGTAATAGAACATGTAACCGGCGAATTAGCCATCGACAGAGCCGACAATAAATCGGGCATAAAAGGATTGCACAATTTTCCAATCTTACGAAGCGACTCAAATTCGTTCGTCTATTATGACAAGAAGAATATTCAAGGCGGTGTTTATAAGCGCGATAACTTCTATTTTCGTGTAGACCCTTTTACTATAGACAGTTTGGCGAGGTTCACAAATGCAGGGTTGAATTTCGGCGGAACCTTTTCATCAGCCGGAATAGTACCGGATATGAGAGAGGTGTTACGACTGCAGCACGACTATTCACTTGGTTTTATTCACGACGTTCCTGAAAATGGCGTAGCGCTGTATGGTGGCAAAGGCAAGTTTTATAATAAACTACGATTAAATAATAACGGCTTTAAAGGCAATGGAACTATTAACTATGTAACCTCGGTTTCAAAATCGGAAGATTTTACCTTTTATCCGGACTCAATGAATGCGATTGCTTCAAGTTTCAATGTTAAGGAACAAAAAACTGAACCGGAATTCCCCGAAGTAAGCGGTGACTCGGTTCATGAACATTGGGTGCCTAAGAAGGATTTTATGGATGTAAGCGACCTGAAACTGCCATTTCAATGCTACAATAATCAAAGTACCTTTCACGGATGCTTTCATTTAAGCCCTGAATTGCTTACCGGCAGTGGACTTATTGATTTTCAAAAGGCATACCTGACTTCGCATCTGATTGATTTTAAACAGCATAAATTTATGGCAGATACTGCTGATTTCTTTCTCAAGAAGATTGATTCCTCTGGTGGTATCGCCTTCAACACAAAGAACATGAAATCGGAGGTTGACTTTGAAAAGAGAATGGGCGAATTCGTATCTAACGGCGGTGGTTCCATGGTCGGTTTCCCTGTGAATAAATATATTGCCTTTATGGATGAGTTTAAGTGGTATATGGACAAAGAAGATATAGATTTCAGTTCAAATAAAAAGCAGCAGGCGATGAATGAAGGCAAGCAGCTCCAGTTTTCCGGCTCTAAATTCATTTCTGTCGAGCCCCATCAAGATTCACTTCAATTTATAGCACCTACTGCCCGTTTTAGTTTAAGGAATTACCTGATTTCAGCTCACAATGTTCCATTTATCAGCGTTGCCGACGCACAGATTATACCTGACAGCGGTAACGTGTATGTAAGGAAAAACGCCGTGATGGACCCTCTTATAAAATCTACAATCATAGCGAATACCGTTACCAAATACTATAAAATATATAACTCCGATGTGAACATATCTTCCAGAAAGAAATATAGCGGTTCAGGATATTTCGATTATATTGATGAACTGAAGAATGTGAGACCTATTTATTTCAGTAATATACATGTTGACACAACGCTTCAAACCATTGCCTCAACTACAATAGCTGACTCTGCCCATTTTGCATTAAGCCCCAATTTCAAATTTAAAGGCGATGTGAAACTAATAGCAAGTAATCCGTTTCTCTTCTTCGACGGCTTATTCCGCGTTGTGCATTCCTGCAACGAGATAAAAATATCGTGGGTGAAATTTGCATCGCAGATAGACCCCAATAACATTACCATACCTGTAAAAATTAATCCTGTAAATGAAGGGGATGTAACCCTCTCGTCATCGCCGGTATTATCTGCAACTCCCGATTCAGTTTACATATATCCCGCTTTTCTTTCTCCAATTGTTAATCCGAAGGAGGATTATCCGATGTTGAGTGATAGCGGATACCTTGCTTTTGATAAGCCGACCGGACAATATCGCATATCCAGCAAGGAAAAGCTTTCGGAACAAAGTATAGCAGGTGATTATATCAGTTTGGATACTCGGCGTTGTATTCTATATAATGAGGGAATATTAAATTTCGGAACTAATTTTGGGTTACTCGATTGGAAAACTGCAGGTTCGGCAACTGATTATATAATCCCGGATTCAGTAACCGCAAAAATCCTGATGACTCTTAACTTTTTCTTTGATGACGGAGCAGTTGAAAAAATGGCGACTGATTTAAGCAATTTTATTGGTCTGAAACCCTTTGATTTCTCCAAACAGGATTATCAAAAGGCGCTTCGTGAAATACTCGGAAAAGATAAAGCGGATAAACTCGTGTCTCAACTCACCCTTTACGGCGCCATGAAAAAACTGCCGAAGGATGATCAATTCACACTCTTCCTTAGTCAGGTTACAATAAAATGGAATTCATCTACCGGTTCATACGTCTCGGAGGGTCCTATAGGGGTTGGCAGTATTGGAAAAACCGCAATTAATAAGCTGGTATATGGGAAAATAGAGCTTCGAAAAGGGCGAAGGGGGGATCAGCTTAACATCTACCTCGAACTTGACCCAATGCATTGGTATTTCTTTAATTATAATCAAAATGTGATGTCGGCATATTCTTCAAACGCGGATTTTAATAATGCTATTTCATCCATTAAGCCGGACAAAAGAGAACAAAAGACAGATAAAGGGAAGTTTATTTTCCAACCGGCAGATGCGAATGCGAAAACTATTTTCCTTAGGCGCTTGACTGCCAGTTCCGATAACCAGTAAGTTAATATTAACTGTTACCGATTATTTGTAAAAGGAGTTAAAACTTCATTGCAAAAAATGTATTCTTCCGGCTTGTTATTCGAAAATACCAGAATGGTTTTCCCTGCTCCATATTCAACCATCAGATTTTGATACCAATCTAAGGCATTGGCATCAAGGGCGGTAGCCGGCTCGTCGAGCATTAAAACAGGCGTATCTGTCATTATTGCAATGCCCAGCTTTACCCTTTGTTTCATCCCGGATGAGAAATATTTTAGTAATCTGTTTTCTGCATATTCAAGTTCCATACGAGCGATTGTAGCACTTATAGAAAGCGGCAAGTTTTTGAAGTTTTTATGAAATGATATAAATTCCCTTAACGAATACTCTTCAGGTATATCAAGATAAGGGGCAGACAAAGAGATTTGGCTGTAAATTGTTTCAATATTCAGTTGGCTTACACCATCACTATAGGTAATTTTCCCTTCTGTAAGGGTAAGTATGCCTGATATAATTCTTAAGAGAGTGGATTTGCCCGAACCATTAGGTCCTATAATTGCATATTTACCTAACGATTTGAATTCGACCGCGAGATTGCGAAATACCCAGTTACTGTTGTATCGCTTGCCGGCATTTTTAAGGGTAATTAGCATCAGAGTTCAGCCAGACGCAGCGGTTAAGATTTTTCATCAATTGCTTTTGACTTTGAAATAAGCGATGGTCCTTTTATTATACCATTCTCCGAATGTTCAATAAAATCCAGAATAAGCGTTTTATCTTCCGAATCCGGAATAGTATCTTTTATCTCTTTAAGTGCGGTGGGTAACGCATATCCCTTAACGTAAAGAATCCTGTAAATATCTTCAATTATTGCAATTCTTTCAGGTGTAAAGTTTCTTCGTACAAGACCTACTGTATTCACTCCTGCGTATGATAAAGGTTCACGAGCCGCTTTCACAAAGGGAGGAACGTTTTTCCTCACGCTTGAATTGGCGGCAAGAAAGGAATGGGCGCCTACACGAGTGAACTGTTGGATCTTTGTGAAACCTTCCAGTATAGCCCAATCCTCAACCTGAACATGCCCTGCCAATGCGCAATAACCTGAAATTAGGGCATTATTACCGATTACGCAGTCATGTCCTAAATGCACATACACCATAATCACACAGTTACTGCCTATAGTGGTTTTCCAGTTTGCTTTTGTACCCCGATGAATGGTAGCGTATTCCCTGATAGATGTATTGTCTCCAATCTCGACGGTGGTATATTCATTTTCGTATTTTAAGTCGATAGGTGTAACCGAGATTACTGCACCGGGATATATTTTGCAGTTCTTACCAATTCTGGTTCCCGGCATTAAAACAGCATGCGACATAACTGTAGTTCCTTCGCCTATCTCAACATCATTATGGATTAAGGCAAATGGCTCTACCGTAACATTGTTCGCTAATTTAGCGTCTTTATCAATTTTAGCTAAAGGGGATAACATTGCTTGGAGTATAACTTATTTTTTTGACTTTATTTTGGCAGTCAGGTTCTCAATTGCGCTTCCGTTAGAGTGTTTCTTTCGCGAGATTTGCGCCATCAATTCCGCTTCGGTTGCAATTTTATCCCCTACATAAGCCGTTCCTTTCATTACAAAAATTCCTCGGCGAATTTCCCCTGACATTTCAAGCCGGAATACAAGAGTATCGCCGGGTACTACCTGATTTCTGAATCGGACATTGTCTATCTTCATAAAATACGCCAGATAATCCTCGGGGTCCGGTACTGATTTAAGAGCTAAAATTCCGCCTGTTTGCGCCATCGCTTCTATCTGTAATACCCCGGGCATAATTGGATTACCGGGGTAATGACCTTCAAAAAAGTACTCGTTCATTGTAACATTTTTGATTCCTACAACATGGGAGGGACCAAGTTCAAGTATTTTATCAACAAGAAGAAACGGCGGCCGGTGGGGAAGAAATTTCATTATATCTGCCACATTCATTAATGGTTCGGCATTTAGATTAAAGCGGGGCGCTGCTTTTTTCGCTTTTTCCTTTTTTATAACTTCCTTTATCTTTTTTGCGAATGCAACGTTACCGGAATGACCGGGACGCGCTGCAAGTATATGGGCTTTTATCGGCATCCCAACAAGCGCTAAATCTCCAATCATATCAAGCAACTTGTGCCGCGCTGGCTCATTGAAAAATTTTAATTGAGTATTATTCAGTATTCCTTTTCCTTTAACCTCGATATTAGGTTTATTAAATACCTTGGCCAGGTATTCATGTTTATCTTTCGGCAATTCTCTGTCAACCAATACAATGGCATTATCCATATCGCCGCCTTTAATTAAGTTATGGGAAAGTAGAATCTCAAGTTCATGAAGAAAAACGAAGGTGCGGCAGGTTGATATTTCTTTTTTGAACTCATTGGCATTATAGATGGCGGCGTGTTGGGTACCCAGAACAGGGGAATTATAGTCAACCATCACTGTAAGACGGAAGGTTTCCTGGGGAACTGCCAGCATCTCTATATGCTTTTCGTTGTCTTCGTATGTAAGATTATCCTTTAGTTCAAAATAGACCCTTTCGGCTTCCTAGAT
>JAKAOA010000003.1 GCA_021823405.1 Bacteroidota bacterium
CGATCTTTGCAAATCAGTGCCGGTATATCTCTATAATTTACTATTAAATCCTTTCATCTATTTTTATTGGCTTTATTCATTTGCGCTGCCTAACCCCAATTACAGCAGTATTTTAGCAATAGAATTAAGCACAAGATAAAATGACAACATCTACAATAAGCCAAAGTTAATCTTTTTTACCTCTCACCCTCTTCTTGCACAAGGAGAGGGCAGGGTGAGGTAGAGTAATGGCTGATTGAGTTCAAGTGAACCCTCTCCTTACTCAAGGAGAGGGCAGGGTGAGGTAGAGTAATGGTCGTTTGAGTTCAAGTGAACCCTCTTCTTGCACAAAGAGAGGGCAGGGTGAGGTAGAATAAGGGCAGAATGAGGCAGATTGTTAATAAATAAATTATCAATATATGTATTATGTAATAAATAATGTATATATTCTATAGTACCCGCTAAGCTTAGCCCGCTGTAATTTGTTTTGCGGGCTGGCTTAGTGGGTTAGTAAAAAGTAAGCTGTGCTTATTATATTTGCAATATGAAAACTATTTTTAAGTATAACTTAAAGGACTTTTTACCCACTAAGGCAATTTCTGCCCGAACTGTAGCAGGCGGGCACGAAACAAATGCAGGTGAATTGACCTTAGCGGGTACGGGTTTAAGAGATGATAAAAACAAAAGCGAGATTTTTGTTGACAGGCGAAAGTGTCTATCTGAACGTCATCCCTTTATGGGGCAGGAGAATAAAGTTTGTCTTAAGAGAAAAGACAAATAAGGAAAGATCCTAAGTACCCGCGGCATTACGTTCAAAATCAAGTGGCGCAGATTTCTTGGCTAGTTTCTTAGCTATTCTCTTGGTATCACCGAGAATTAATGCATGCGCTCCATTTTGCGTATCTTCAGCAGGATAGGGGTCATGTCTACACTCATAATTATTCTCTATTGGAATTTGGGCTAAAAATTCGGCAACTCTAAAGGATGTAAGTTCCCCTATAAATCTATTAATATCAAGTGTCAGAACCTTAATATTTATAGATAATCCATTTTCATCTCGTTTTGTTTTGAAAGCTGCACTGGTAGGATAATAACGACCATCAATCTTTTTAAAGAAGTGGACAAATATAGGGTTGTCTATAATTGGAAACCTTCGAAGTAAATAATCTTCATTTATTATGGAATATAAAGTACACATGTTAAACTGCTACAAATAGGTCTAAAACAGAATATGGATCCGATAGCTTATCTTCAACTGTAATATCACCTTCATTGTTATAAATAATAAGATTCAGTTGCCCGTTCTCACCTATCTCGATTTCTGCCATTGCATTTTCATCATCGAATTCAAATTGCACCCCACCATCTCTCATTGGGAAAACATTAATGTGAGCAGTATTAGTTGAACCAATGTGAGTATCTATAATACCCAATATTTCTATAGCTTTAATTATAGCCGTAGGAGAAATTGCATTAGCATTGTAGCTATCCCAATTCTGTTTAAGATCTTTAAAAGAATTTATTGAATTAAGTAGCTTTAAATACCTATCATCGGTTACTGTGGGTGTACTAATATCAAAAAAAGGTACAGGTCCTTGTATAAATAAGTTATTGGCGGTACTACCAGTTACGAAAGTACTCCAAGTCTTGGAGTCCATGGTATTGTCAAATAATAATTCCGGAGTATATGCCATATTTAATTGTTTGGAAATTTATAATTACTTAATTTAAGTATTATACATAGAGCATAAAGAGGGTGAACAAAAGAATATTCATAATTGTCCATTAATCCGTGCGCTATGCGGTTTCTAAGATTTATTCCAGCTTTATCGGATAATATATATCTCATAAAAAACACATTATCCTGTCCCAACTGAAATTTTAATCCGTCTAATAGTTCATCAAGTATACATTCCATTATAATTCCGGATGGACCTTTAGGAACTGGCTTGAACGAGGGAATCCCAAATTTTGTGCATAATTCTCTAAGTAAGTATTCTATTTTTAGAATAAGAGAATCTGTGGCTATCATAAAATTTGGTGACTGAGTTGGATGGTTTTTCCAATATTCTAATTCTTTAAAGAAAAGTTCAAGACCGGGCGAAATCATTGCCAAATAATCGATTTCTTTCTCTGTTCCGTAAACTTTTCTAATGGCTGGGGCATTCAACCATGTTTTTTTTAAGAATGAAATAACTGAAACATAAGAAATCTTTTCTGCTCTATGTGCCTCTAAAAAGAAATTTATTAAGGTTTGGGTTGCGACCTGGAAATGAATACCATATACTCTTTTAAATGTAAAATCATTCTTTTCATCATCTGAGGTATATTTAGCTATCGTATTCCCAAATTTATCTATAACTTCTGAATTCATTAAATTAAGTAAGACGTTTTCATGGGACATTCCTTTTGACATTTCCTTAATCTCCTCCAAGGGTCTGATCATAGGTAAAAAAAGCAGTGTCTTGATTATGGTCTCTTGGTCTCCATTGGTCACGGTATCTTTTATGTAATCCAGTATTTCTTTTGTTTCGTCGTCAGTAAAAGACATTCTACTTTTATTTAACGTAAAGTGGTTCCGGTATTTGACATATTCGACTTGTAGTCGCTTATGATTCTTTTCGTCCTTTAAATCCTTGTGGATTTTCATTGCTTGTACAATAAAAGATACGGTAGAGATATCGTCTCTTTTTAGACCTTCTTTCGCTAAAATTTCACATTGGTTAGCTTTTAGACGCAAAAAGGTTTCACGACTTGATTTGGTGAGTTTAATTAGTTTCAAACTAATGTCACTTGTATAAATAGCTCCCCAGGCATTATTGTGATTGCTTAAGAAGTTAGCAGCTTCTAAATTTTTGGTTAGTATTCTTGAAACATCTACATACCTGCTGAATTCCCTATAATATTTTATTGCGAAGTCTGTTAAGTCAATAATTACTCGCAAAGTACTTCTACTATTTAAATTCCATTCACTGTGAGTTGTAACAATATAATCGGTTAAGAATTTAACTTTTTCAGCGAATTTTCGATAATAAGCGATATAATAGGCATTGCTTAAAGCTGCTTTGAAATTAAAAATGTAATGAAATTCATCATCGTTGATCTTAGCTTTGTTTAGATAACTGTTTGTTAAATCAATTAAGGTGTCAAGCAAAACTATAGACTCTTCTTTTGATAATTTACCCTTGTAAAAGAGTAGCAATCCATATTCGGATTTTGCATATTTGTTTTTGCATGATTGGAATCGCTTATGGATATGTTCGAATTGATAGTTGTCCCATTCCCTGATATTGGGCCACTCGAACGGGACAATTGTCCCATCGTCCAATTTCCGCTCACCCCTCAATTTAAAAAATACTCCTTTGTCGGGATTTTTATTAAATTCGAAAGTATGTCTCTCGGCTTCAGATTTAAGGAGATCATCTTCTAGATTTTCCTTATGAAATTCATCACTAACTTCAATGAATTCATGGAGAATGAGATCCTTTTGCCTTTCATCCCAGTCAGACTCATCAATTTTTTTATATACCTGATTAAGTAGACTCATGCCATTAGTGTATAGTTACTTAAATATACAGAAAAAAAGTCGTTCATACACTGTTTACAATATATAGCCATAAAATCTCCCGTAGGCGCTGATTTGTAATCAGTGCCGGTATATCTCTTTAATTTACAATTAAATCCTTTCATCTATTTTTATTGGCTTTATTCATTTGCACTGCCTAACCCCAATTACAGCAGCATTTTAGCAATAGAATTAAGCACAAGATAAAATGACAACATCTACAATAAGCCAAAGTTAATCTTTTTTACCTCTCACCCACTTCTTGCATAAGGAGAGGGCAGGGTGAGGTATAGTAATGGTGGTTTGAGTTCAAGTGAACCCTCTCCTTACTTTAGGAGAGGGCAGGGTGAGGTATAGTAATGGTCGTTTGAGTTCAAGTGAACCCTCTCCTTACTCAAGGAGAGGGCAGGATGAGGTAGAATAATGGTCGTTTGAGTTCAAGTGAACCCTCTCCTTGCACAAGGAGAGGGCAGGGTGAGGTAGAATAAGGGCAGGATGAGGCAGATTGTTAATAAATAAATTATCAATATATGTATTATGTAATAAATAATGTATATATTTGCGTTCTTTAGCGATGAGAGATAAGATATGAGCTATAAACGATAAGCTATGAGATATAAGCTATAAGATATAAAAGATGAACAATGAGATAAACTTCTAACTGCTATAAAATGATTTTGATAACAGAAAATATAGTGCCTGTGAATTATTTTGTAAAGGAAAAAATACCGGCAATGAATGAAAATGCAAAACATTCATGTCGCTATAACGTCAAATTTTCAAATCTTTATAAAATTATTGGAAATCAACATGTTTCATTAAAATATCTGAAATACACCTCCACCCCCCAATATGAAAAAATACGCATTTTCCGACAAAAAGCGACAGAATTTGCTACGCCTTTCAGGACTGGTATCAACAGGGAACAGCCATACGGACAGGGCAATAGACAAGGTGTTAATGGTGCGGCGCCGTTTTCGGCTAATTACGTCGGCAGGTGCAAGAGAAATATTGGCTCAATCCCGCGAACCAACTATAATTGTTGAAATTCAGCGAACAAGAGAAATAGCAGAAAATAGCGCTGTTATCAAAAAAGCCATAATTAGCCATTTTTAGCCAAATGTTAAAATATAGGCATACACTCCCCGTAAACGATTTTGCTTCGCTAAATCAATTGCCGGCAATATACAATGGCACCGGCATGTTTAACTTACGATTAACTTTTTGCCGAAGAGATGAGCGGAAATGATTAAATTTGCATAAACTAATTTGACATCGGCGCGAAAATTCAACTCCAATGGCGGAAAAAGATTTAATAAAATGTTCCTTTTGCGGTAAAGACAAAAAGGATGTTTTCATGATGATAGGCGGTTTGAGCGGTCATATCTGTAATCAATGTATTGAGCAGGCGCAAAAGATTGTAGAGGAAGAATACAAGCAGCGGCTCCAGCCCAACAAAATTCAACTGACAAAACCTTCGGAAATAAAGAGGCGGCTCGATGAATATATTATTGACCAGGATGACGCCAAAAAGGTAATGTCGGTGGCAGTGTACAACCATTACAAGAGAATACTTCAGAATAAGTCGGAGAAACAGAACGACGAAGATGATGTTGAACTCGAAAAGTCGAACATCATTCTGGTAGGAGAAACGGGAACAGGCAAAACCCTCCTCGCCCAAACAATAGCCCGTATTTTAAATGTACCCTTCTGCATTGCTGATGCAACCGCCTTCACCGAAGCCGGCTATGTAGGCGAAGATGTGGAGAATGTACTCGTGCGGCTGCTGCAAGCGGCAAATTACGATGTAGCGGCAGCTGAAAAGGGCATAGTTTTTATAGACGAAATAGATAAAATATCGCGCAAAGAAGGTGACAGCCCTTCCATAACAAGAGATGTAGGCGGCGAGGGCGTTCAGCAGGCATTGCTTAAAATGCTTGAAGGTTCAATAGTAAATGTTCCTCCTCATGGCGGTAGAAAACATCCCGAACAGAAGACCATCCCTGTGAATACCAAAGACATATTATTCGTATGCGGCGGAGCGTTCAACGGTATAGAGAAAAAAATTGGACGGCGGCTACAGTCGCATGCCATCGGTTACTTTTCTCAAAGCGAAAAGCAGGAAATAGACCGTAATAATATGCTACAGTATGTTTCGCCGGAAGACCTGAAAAGTTTCGGTTTAATACCGGAACTTATAGGACGGCTTCCTGTAATTACCTTCCTTAACCCGCTCAACAAGGAAAGTTTGAAACGAATACTTACCGAACCGAAGAACGCTCTTATAAGGCAATACACCAAGTTATTCGCCATCGACGGGATAAAACTTACCTTTGATAAAAGTGTGTACAACCTTATTGTGGAAAAAGCCCTTGACTATAAACTCGGGGCAAGAGGATTGCGCGCTATCTGTGAGGCGATACTTACCGATGCCATGTACGAAACGCCTTCAAAATCGGACGTAAAGGAATTTCATGTAACATTGCGATATGCAAAAGAGAAAATAGAACGTTCTGCATCTCTTAATCGTCTTAAGGCGGCTTAAACCCTAATAACCGGACATACATACAGATATGAAAAAGGGATATATTGTTCTTATAGTAATACTGGGATTATTGTTGATGATGTTTCTATGGGTTAAGAACATCTACAATAATATAGTTACCATGGATGAAGCGGTAACCGCCCAATGGCATAACGTAGAAACTCAATACCAGCGTCGTATGGACCTTATCCCTAACCTTGTAAACACTGTAAAGGGATACGCCAATTTTGAAAAATCAACGCTCACAGCAGTAATAGATGCCAGAGCCAACGCTTCTAAAGTTACCATTGACCCAAGCCATATCACCCCAGACCAGATGCAGCAGTTCGAAGCGGCACAGGGGCAGTTGTCCTCATCTTTATCCCGGCTTCTGGTTACTGTTGAGCGCTACCCTGACTTGAAAGCCGACCAAAATTTTTTGAGTTTGCAGGCGCAGCTTGAAGGCACCGAGAACCGTATTGCAACCGAACGCCGTCGGTTCAATGAAGCTGCCCAGGATTTTAACACCTATATCAGGCGCTTCCCGCAGAATATTTTTGCAGGAATGTTTAATTTCCAGACGAGGGCATATTTCAGTTCCGACCAGGGCGCCGAAAAGGCACCACAGGTGAATTTTTAACTGACTGTTGAATAGCCCAAAGCGCCTGTGCCATCCGGAAAATGGCGTCAGTAAAAATTCAATGGGTTCTTACTGCGGAGCGGTTACTTCAGCAGCTGGTGTATCCTTATGCTTGTGCTCATGAATAATATTTTTGGATTGGCGTTCCGCTCAATTGCATGAAAGACCTTATTCAGCTCTTCAGCAATGAGCGCTGCCTGCGAAAACGGAAGATACGTTGAAAACTTTATCAGAAATTCCTCTTCGTTTTGTCGCAACCTCACCGGGAATCCAACCCCAAGCAGTAAACTCTGTCTTATCAGTTGAATGCAGTACGCCATGAACTGTTTCTGCTTTTCCCTGCCAATGCCCGCCATTTCGGTAACCCATCCGATAATACCTTCCCCATTCAGTTTCATACATATTCTCATCCATTCTGCGAACTTCTGAAAATGAAAGTCGGTATGCTCTTTATCGCTTGCCAGTATTCGGGCAACGCGGTAGTTGCCTTCTGATGTTTGCGCTATATATCGGGCTGCCTCGCCGGTGAGTTCATATTTGCATATCAGGTCAGCTATCATCTCTTCTTCGTCTATTCGCGGCACCCTTGTAAGCTGCGTTCTGGATAATATGGTAATGGGGAGATGGGAGTTTTCCGTTATTAATATGAAGATGGTCTTATCCGGCGGCTCTTCCAGTACTTTCAGTATCTTATTGGCAGTGGTAATATTCATCTTTTCAGCCATCCACATAATCACAACCTTATACGAACCCTCGAACGAGGTAAGGCTTAGCTGATGAATTATTTCTCTGGCTTCATCCACACCTATTACCATCTGCTTGTTCTCCACTTCAAGCGCTTCCATCCAGTCGGCAAGCGATAAGTAAGGGTTTTGCAGAAATGCCTCCTTCCATTGATGGAATACATCTATGCTTTTGCTTATCCCGCCTGATTTTGACTCTGTCCCTCGTATGCCGCCTTCCTTCGATTTGGTAAGGGAAAGAGGATAAACAAAATGAACATCGGGATGCATGAGTTTGGCTATTTTGCGGCATTCCGGACACTCGCCGCATGAATCGGTTTCGCTTTTATTTTTACAAAAAAGGTATTGAATGTATGCCATTACTAGCGGAAGCGCTCCGTTGCCTTCAGGTCCGGCGAATAGTTGCGCGTGGCTTATTCGCCCTTCTCTTGCAGATTGCAGAATAGATTGTTTTACACGCTTTTGTCCTATTACTTCGGAGAATTGCATCGGCGTTATTAAAAGGAGGTGAATGAAAAATAGAGAGGAATTATTCTTTCAGGAGGTAAGTGTAACGAACGGTAATCAGGTCGGGGGTTTGATAGTCGAGAACAAGCTTGTTCGCCTCAATACTAATGGCTTTGAACAGCATCTTGGTTTCGGTTGTAGCTCCGGATGATTTCGATACGGTATTTAAATAAACGCCTGCGGCTTTCCATGTTCCGCTGCCGCTAACGCCTTCTGTAGTAATTAAAAAAGAGCCATCTGTGTTGAATGTCACACAGTCGCCTTTTTCTTTGGCGTTTGCCGTATGCGCAACATCGAACATTTCAACCGAATCCAGTTTCCACGTTTTGCAGAGCATTTTAACCTTGTCCGCCGTAAGGTTTACGCCGTGCGATACTCTCCACGATGGCTGCGCCCTACCTGAAAGCGATACCATTATAACGAGGATGGAAATTAAAGCTGTTTTTTTCATGATTTTTTGGGATTGATATTTATACAGATTAATGAACAAATACTTTTACATACTGGTATTGCTGATATTTTTCTTGATCCTGTGCATCTTCAGCATAATCGGGACCTTGAACTTCGGCATTCATCTCAAATCTCAATTTCTTGACATTCGCCTGTCTTTTTTTAAGGGCGTTCAGAATTGTTGTCTTTTCGGATTGCCCTCTTTTTTCCGCCAGTATCCTGTTGCTGTTTTCGTATTGGGCGCTTGTAGGTACTTTGGATGCGCTGGATTGAATGGTTACCGTTACCGAATCGTGCATCAGCCGGTTCCTGATTTTATTTATCAAAGCGATAAAATTACTTGCTTTCTGTATATTCTGGTCGGCATTATATTTGAAATATTCAACAAAATCGGCATCTTCGGCAGATATTCGGATAATCTTCGGGGCAACTGCTGCAACTCTTGATATCTCCGATAAATCATCAAGATTGGCGGGTAAGTCGTGATAATAATATGAGTCCTCGGTATTCTGATCGAAATTGCGCACTACTTTACCTTTGCTGTTCGCAAGTAAAAGTTTCTTCAGATGTTTTAACTTGGTATCCTTCAAATCAATCTTTATTTGGTAACTCTTATTTCTCGGCAGCTTATAGAAAGTAAAGTGACCATGTTTATCGGTTAGGGTTGTTTGAATAACATTGCCTTTCTCATCAATCAACTGTATCTGCATATTAGCCAGTGGAGTGAGTGGTGCATCATTCAATAGAATTGAGCCGGTCATTGAATCGAGGGGCGTTTTTGGTTTTGGTACGAACACGTTGGTTGTATCGCCCAGAATAATTCCAGTCCGGAAGAAGGCGCGCGATAGCGAGTAGTATGAGCTATCTGCTGGTAGATAGAAATTTTGGTTGAACACATTCTTGCCCTGGGTAGAAATTACCACATTATAAGTTTGATTCGGGCGCAGTACTTGCAGAAATTTACCGGTTTTCGGATTGGTTCTCGCCTTTATCACATTTTTATGTCCATTCACCGCCGATGTTTTTATTATAATATCATTCGGTATGGGTTTATTATCCGGCGAGCGTATATAGCCCGAAAGCACTGCAACATGTTTTACGGGTAAGGGAACGTTAAATATGACCTCATAAATATCTTTTTCTCCTATCTCATCCTTTCTAACGGTACTGTAATACGCTCTTCTTCCATCAGGCGATACGTTAAAATAGGCATCATCGTCGGGGGTATTGATAGGATACCCGAGGTTTGTCGGCTTTCCCCATGTTGCTCCCGTATCCATCTGCGCCATGAATACATCAAAGCCCCCCATAGTGTTATGACCTTTTGAACTGAAAAATAATGTTGAGTCATCGGCGTGTATAAAGGGTGCATCTTCGTCATATTCGGTATTGATGTTCGGTCCCAGATTAACTGGCTGGCTCCATCTACCACTGTCGGAAATGGTTATTTTGTATAAATCGGCGCCGCCGATTCCGCCTGCCCGATCGCTTGAAAAAATAAGCGTTTTACCATCCGGGCTGATACAGGCACCCCTGCCGGCAGTACCGTTGTTTATCGTACCCGGGCTAGCCGAATCCAATGTCTGACCTCCGCTCCACTGCATACCGCGCAGATAACTTACATAGAGGTTATTGGCGCCGGTTTCCGACTGAACGAAGAATAACTCCTGTCCGTCTGGCGAAACAGAAAGGGTTGCATTGTTTCCGCCTGCATTTACCGTATTGCCAAGAGTTTTAGCTTTTGTCCAGGAGTTGTCAGTTTTAGGATAGGATATCCACATTTGTTCATTGTAAAACCCTAAAGAATCTTTTTCAGAGTTAGAGTCATTAATACCACCTAATCGGCGGGAGGTAAATAGAATTTCCTGTTCATCGGCGGAAACAGCCGGATTATAATCGGGATACTTACTGTTTATGCTGTCACCCATGTTTATTATTTTGCAATCTACAGGCGATTTTACAAGTTCAATACCGCTACTGCAACAGTTGATCCAATAATCTATATCCTTCTGGCGAGGGTCGGATTTGGACAACATTTTTTTGAATACATTAAAGCTATAAATGGCATCGTTAAATAGATAATTTATATGTTGTGCGCGGGCGTAGTAGTAATAGGCGGGTGCTGGCGCATCCTTTTCGTACGGGTCATCGGGCGTATATCTTGATGTGATATGCGCAGCTGCCTTTTGGAGGTATGGCAGCGCCTTATATTTATAAGCGGGGGTTTCAAGATAGAGTTGTCCGATAAAATAACATACGTTGGCATTCTGCGTATCTGCCTTGTAAAGTTGCAGGAAGGTTCTTAATGATGAGTCGCTAAGGTGTTCATTCATCATCAGGTTGCCTTGTGTGAACAGGTAACGGATATTCTCGTTCCCTGAACCCTTCTGCGCAGACAGGTGGAGAGAGATAATTGTTAAAACCGCTACTGCGATAATTTTTTTCAAGCAGGTAAACTGTTAGTTACTTATTTTACATATACCTTGACGAACTGATACCACTGATATTTTGATTCATCATCCGCATCATGCCGGTAAGCAGGACCATTCACCTTGGAGCGTGTCTGTATATCAAGGTTTGATATGTCCGCCTGTTTATTTTTCAATGCTTCTATTATTACCTCTTTTGCCAGTTTAGCTCTGTCTTCCGACAGCCCTTTATTCCCTTTTGCAAATATATGAGTCGGTACTTTAGAGGCGCTTGCTACAATAATAACGGTAACCCTACCGCTGGCAAGCAGGGTTGATATTTTATCTATAAGACCTGTAAATCCATCGTCTTTTTCTGAAATGGAGTTGGTGTTATACCCAAAATATCTGACGAAATCGGGAGCGGCGGAAAGCAGGACTTTTTTCCCTTTAGTCCCTTTGCGTTCCTGCGTTGATGCTGCAGGAATAACGGTGGTATCGGGTGCGGCGGCGACAGGGTTAACCTTAACTATTCGTTCCTGTACAAGTTCAGGTAATTTATTCAGGTCGGCAGGCAAATCGTGGTAATAATATTTCTTTTTCTTCGTCTCGTCGAAATTGCGTACCACTTTGCCGTCCGAATTTACGAGTAGCAATTTTTTCAAACGCATTTTTGTCTCTTTTTCATCGATTCCAATTATAAATGCGCCATCGGGGTTGAGGTCTTTGAAAGTAAAAGCGCCATCGGTTCCCGTTACTGTTTTTTGAATTACTTTTCCATCACTTGCGATAAGCTGTATCTCTGTTTCAGATAATGGTTCCACAGGACTATTATTTAATAAAACCCTTCCGATCATATCCGCTGTTGTAACCTTCTTTTCAGTTTTTACGGCTACTGCCGCGGCTTTCTTTTTAGGAACAAAGACGTTGTTAGTATCGCCTAGTATAATTACAGACCGGAAAAAGGCGCGGGTTAGGTTTGAATAGGAGCTATCGGCTGAAAGAAAGAACTTTTGGTTGAATACATTTTTCCCTTGGGTGGAGATTGTTATATTGTAGTTCCTGTCAGGGCGCATAACCTGAAGGAATTTTCCGGAAATATAATTTACCGGTACGGTAACGCTATATGTTCCGCCTACCATACCGGCGGTAACCTTCAGGTCATTAGGCAAGCGGCTTCCGTCCGGGGTTTTTATGTATCCTACAAGAACAGCCACAGGTTGTACCGACAGCGGCTGCCTGAAAATCGCCTCGTAAATATCCCGCTCATCTATCCCATCATTTCTTATAGATGTGTAGTATGCCCTTCGCCCGTCTGCGGATACCGTGAAGTTTATATCATCATCAGGGCTATTTATCGGGTAGCCAAGATTTTTAACCTTTCCCCATTTGCCGGATGCATCTTCCTGTGCGCTGAACACATCGAAGCCCCCCATGGTATTATGTCCCTTTGAACTGAAATACATGGTAGAGTCATCGGGATGGATAAAGGGTGCATCTTCATCGTACTGGGTATTCACTAAACTTCCGAGATTCACTGGGTCATCCCATTTGCCGTTACTCTCTATGTTTATTTTGTAAAGGTCGGTGCCTCCGAAACCGCCTGCTCTCCTGCTCGCAAATATCAGTGTATGCTGGTCGGGACTTAGGCAGCAGTTTGGCTCAAATGTATGGCTATTCACAGCGCCCATGTCGAATGAATCTATTGCCTGGGGGTAGGTCCATTGCGTTCCTTTAAGGTAGCTCACCATCAGGTTGCCGTTTTTCCCTTCGGAAAGCATGGAGTTGTCTTGGTAAATTATCAGTTCCTGACCATCCGGCGAGAGGTAAACTGCCCTGTCGTTCCGCGGAGAATTAACCGGAGACCCGAGATTGCTCGCCTGTGTCCACCCGCCATCAGGTTTTGCATTTGTAATCCAGACATCTTCATAATAATGCCCGTTAATATCTTTATTCGAGTCGCCGTTGGACAGAGGGCGGCAGGAGGTAAAAAACAATTCCTGTTCATCGGCGCTTACAACCGGACCAAAGTCAGGATAACGGCTGTTCACACTGTCTCCGAGCTTAATAATCTTACAATCCACCGGGTATTGCATAAGGTCTTTTGCGTTGTTGCAGCAGTTAATCCAGTAATCGATAGAATCGGCATCAGCAGTTAGCAGCTTTTTGAACCTGTTGAAATTTAAAATTGCATCATCGAATTTATAGTCCAGATGTTGCGCGCGCGCAAGATAAAAGTACGCTATCGGCGGGGCGTCTTTTTCATAAGGGTCGTCGGGATGATAGTTATCGGTTACATGCGCCGCGGCTTTTTCAAGATAGCGCAATGCCTTCGTCTTCCGTGCGGTCGTTTGCAGGTAGAGTTCTCCAATAAGGTAACAGACATTTGCATTTGAACTGTCTGTTTTATACATTGCCAGAAAGGTCATTAATGCGGAGTCGTTAAAATGCTCCCCCATCATCAGATTCGCCTGTGTGAAAGATTTTCTCCAGCTTTCGCTGACGTTGTTGGCGGGCTGGGCGCTTGCCCTGAAATGTGAAACAGCGAGGGTAAAAGAAATAAATATTATTGTAAAAATCGTAACTTGTTTAGAGGAGTACATGTTCTTATTTTAAAGAGTGTTCATTTAGCCAGAAAATTATGTCACCCAAAAGTAAAGTTTTTTTACTAAAAATGGTCAGTTTTCCTATAAATATCAGTTTTGACGGACAAATTACGCCTATTAAAGCGCCCTATCCGGTTCAGATTCATCAGCTAAATCATATTTGGAAGAACGGCGTATTTATTGCAATAACGGTTGGAGGCGAAAAAACGGAGCAGGTCGCCGCAAAACTGCTAACTGTCTTTTGTTTTAATGGGCTTCGGTTAATTGCATGTTAAATTTTAATAATATTGGCAAGAAATTTACTAATCTGAATGATGACTCTAATAGCAGATAGCGGTTCTACAAAGGCGGCATGGCGGCTGATTGACAAGAGCGGCGGCGTTCGCAGTTTACATACTGAAGGGCTTAATCCCTATTTCAAAACAAAGACGGAAATTATTGATGAGGTTAGGAATACATTGATACCCGGTTTCCAATCAGCCGCATTGGTAAAAAAGGTATTTTTCTATGGCGCCGGATGTTCGGGTCCTGAAAAATGTAAGCTGGTAAAAGATGCCCTATCGGAATGTTTTCCTCAAGCGAAAATAACCGTAGAGCATGATATTCTGGCTGCGGCGCATGCTACATGCGGAAACTCACACGGGATAGTGAATATTCTCGGAACAGGGTCTAATTCATGTTTGTACGATGGCAAAAAGATTATAGACCAAATTGGCGGGTTGGGACATATATTAGGAGACGAAGGCAGCGGGGCGCACTTGGGGAAGAACCTGTTGGAGGATTTTATGAATCATGCTCTGCCAAAGGATTTAGAAGATGATTTTAAACAGAACTTCCACCTTGGAAAGGAAGAAATTAAGATGCGGGTTTACGAAAAACCGCTTCCAAACCGCTTTTTAGCTTCGTTCGGTTGTTTTATCGGCGAAAGGAAAGGGCATCCGTATTTTTCGGGGATGATAGGGAACTGCTTTAATATTTTTCTTGAAAAGCATGTTTGTATGTACCCCGATTATAAAGTAATGCAGGTGCATTTTGTAGGTTCGGTTGCATACTTTTTCAGCGATATACTTAAGAAGACGGCCAGAGCAAAGGGAATTAAAATCGGGAAAATTTTACCTTACCCGATTGAAGGGCTGACCGAATACCATCTAAAAAAAGTAAGGTAATCAGGTTAGGATAATTTACCCTCTGCAGGCAAACTTTATTTGTCGGATTGCAGTAAGGCGCCTCAACCGGAATGACAGCACGATTACCACATTATCTTGTAACATAGCAGATGCGTTAGTTTGTAAATACCTATCCGTTTTTTTAACGATTCTTCTTTCTCTATAAATTCTTTTGCGGAATCAGAGTTTTAAAGGTTTTCATGGTTCTATCAAATCTGCCAAGTTTATAAAAATTGAAAATTCCGCAGTTCAAATGTCCCCTTAGTAAAAACCACTTCAGGAAAAATTGTTTTATTGTAAAAATGACTCTGAAAGGAACCAGAAATCCGGTTCGTTTTAACTTAAAATAGTATTTTAACAGCGTAACATCCTCAATAAAATCAGGAGCGTTGTTCACATAAACCAGAATATTACAAAGATTGGCTAGTGCGTCATCGGTCTTCTTTAGAAATTCTTTATTGGTCTCTAATCTGCCGTGAAGAACCGGATTTTCAATATGTTCAATCGCTACTTTTCTTTTCTTCAGTTCATAACCAAACAAGGTATCCTCGTGGCCGTATCCGGCAATCCGTTTGTCGAACAGGATGGATTCCAGGGTTTTTTTTGCTATCATAAAATTATTGGTCATGAACGATCTGTATGGATGCCTCATGCGCTCCGTTGCCGGCTTGCTTTCGTTCCTTCTGCCATAATTCCAGTGGAGATGGTATTGTTCCGGAGGCGATAGGTTTGTGTAAATCCTTCCACCGCAAACAACTTTCGCTCCTCTTCCTGTTTCCCGCAGATAGTGTGCTATAAAGTCGGAGGAAATAATGCGAGAATCGGCATCAAGAAATAAAAGCCAGTCATGTCGGGCATATTTCAGAAATTCATTCCTTGTCCTGCTGCGTCCAATGTTCTGCAGCAATTCGATATATCTAACTAACTCGCCTGTTAGTTTGCTGTTAGCGGACCTGAAATTATCCGCTGAACAATCATCAATCAAAAGTATTTCAATAGGCGCATTACTTTTCTTCTGCTCTGAAAGCAATGATTCAACGAGCGGTTTTACTTCAATATTAAATATGGGTATACAAACGGATAGCATGATTTAGCTCTGCGCAGGGTTACGGAAAGCGACTAAAGTAAGCATTATAGAATCAGCAAATGTATAAATCAGCGGAGATGGCGTTTATTAACCGAAGTTAAATTTCACCGCCGGTTCTCAATCATTCTGGAACGAATTCGCGTTGTCTCGGAGGCGGTCCTTGCTGTCGTCTTATCAGTTGTTTCAGCAAATAAATTTTGAATTCATCTTCGGCAAGATAGAATTTTGCAACCTTCCGGATGGGTAACACCTGTTCGAACTTTACCAGATATTGCTTTTCCAGGTCGAGTTCACGAGTCCTTTCGTCGGTTTCGTCAGCTATCCACTTTTGCACTTGGGCATCTGTCATTTTATCGAAACCTCCTGCTTTGTTTACCATTGCCTTATCGTCATCTCTCTGTTTTTTAAGTTCATCTTTTGCACTACGGTAATCATCATACACGGGCCAGAATTTTTGCGCTTCAGCATCGGTAAGATTTATTTTTTCAGTAATATATGAGGTGTGCAAGTCGTTTAATCTGTTTCTTCTGTCTTGGGCATGTGAAGCTGAAAAGCCGAATATGAGCAGGAACAGGTAAAGTGATGATAGGGTTGTTACTGGCAAATATCCGGGATTACTGAATAATCGCAACTTTTTGAATTTTATTTGTGCTGATTTCATGTATTATAGTTCTTTTTCAATATCCGAGGCGTCGATATTATTGTTTATCAAATAATTAATTATCTGACCGCCGGAGCTATCCTGTATATCTGCATCCGGTATGTTCACCGGCAGCACCTCATCCTGATTATTTACCATATTTTCGAGGGCGCTTACATCTACATACGCTATATTATTCTGAACGGATGCCATTAGTACGCTGTCGGGGATGGTTGCGGCAATGCTTTCATATTTTTCAAGCGGCTTATTGCCTTCGCGGCGGAGGTAAACAGATAGGGCGATAACCGCAATAAGGACAGCAAAAATAGATTGCGGCTTAAAAAGCAGGAATGCCCTGTTGTAATTGACCGATGGCATCCGTTTTGTATTCTCCCTGCATTGTGCCATTATCTGCGAAGGCAGGTTATCGAAATACCCTTCGGGCACGGTGAAGGGGTTACTTTTCGGAATAGTCCTTAATAAAGGAGCATCATCCAAGGGATTCCATCTGTCCGTATCCGTATTAGATTTCTCCGGTTCTATGTTTCTTTTGCCTGTCATTGTAAGCTTTTGACATGAGTAAGGTTGGGAAAGTTTAATTCTTCCTTAAAAATTCTTCAATTTTCTTTACTGCATGATGAAATGACGCCTTTAATGCCCCCACCGAAGTATCAAGCGCCTCTGCCATCTCTTCGTATTTCATTTCCTCAAAGTATTTGAGGTTAAATACAATACGTTGCTTTTCAGGTAACCGCAATATCGCATCCTGTAACTTTTTTTCCACCTCGTCGCCTTTAAAATAGCTGCTGTCGCGCAATTTTCTCGATAGAGCGAATTCAACCTTTTCAAAAGATACGAACATGTTCAATTTCTTTTGTTTTAAGAAGGTGAGCGATTCATTTACGGCAATCCGGTAAAGCCATGTATAAAGCCGTGAAGATTCTTTAAAATTATCAAGGTTTTTCCATACTTTTATAAATACATTCTGTACTACATCGTTGGCGTCCTCGTGGTCGATTACTATGCGTCTGACTTGCCAATATATGCGTTTCTGGTATTTAGTGACAAGCTGGTGAAAAGCAAGATTCCGGGTATCCGGGTTGCGGAATTGCTTAAGTAAGGCGGCATCCGCCGCTGCTTCATCCTCTTCCGCCGCCATATATTATTTTGAATGGTAAATAGCTATCAATCATATAGAAGGGGCTAAATAAACTCTCCCAAAATGAAGAATAAATGAATTGGGAGGGCAAAATAGCTTACTTGACATGAAAAAATGGGTTATACCTCGGTTTTTGCGCACATTTGATGCCTAATGCGTTTTGAATATATAAAATTACTATCTTTGCCGTCCATTTTAAAAAAACATGAATCAAAAAATTGCATACGAGACCGTATTTATACTTACTCCTGTGCTTAGCGATGAGCAGACGAAGGAGGCAGTAGAGTTTTACCGTAAAACCCTGAAGGATAATGGCGCCAAAATAACCAATGAAGAACATTGGGGCTTGCGTAAACTGGCTTATCCCATCGAAAAGAAAAGCACTGGCTTCTATCACGTAATGCAATTTGAGGCGCCCGGCTCTATCGTGAAAAACCTTGAAATTACCTACCACCGCGATGAACGGATTTTACGTTTTCTTACTGTTTCATTAGACAAACATGCCATAACCTACCTTGAGAAGAGAAAAGCAAGGTTTGGCAAAAAAGAAGGCAAACCCGAAAAAAATAAAGCTGAATCAACTGTTTCATAATTGAACAAACCACTCCACTCATGACAACGGAACCGAAAGGAAATGAAGTAAGGTATCTTACGCCGCCTCCGATAGAGGTGAAGAAAAAGAAGTATTGCCGCTTCCGCAAATACAACATTAAATATGTTGACTATAAGAATCCCGACTTTTTGAAACATTTCATCAACGAGCAGGGAAAGTTATTGCCGGTGCGCATAACGGGCAATTCATCAAAATACCAGAGAAAAGTTGCCCAGGCGGTAAAACGTGCGCGCCACCTTGCATTGCTGCCTTTTGTGGGCGACCTGCTTAAATAAATAATCATCGGAATTAATAATCAGTCGTGACCTTATAAATCATGGAAGTAATACTTACAAAAGACGTTGAGAACCTCGGCTCGCGGTTCGATTTAGTAAAAGTGCGTCCTGGATATGCGCGCAATTTTCTTATACCGCGCGGATATGCCGAAGCAGCCACTGAAAGCAGCCGCAAGGCTCTTGCCGAAACCCTGAAACAGAGGGCTCATAAAGAAGAAAAACTAAAGAAGGACGCTGAAACCACTGCATCCAAACTAAAAACTATATCGGTAAAAGTGCCGGCAAAGGTGGGTGAGAATAATAAGATTTTCGGTTCGGTGAATGCCATACAACTCGCCGAGGCGATACAAAAAGCAGGTCTTACGGTAGACCGCAAGAATATTGACCTGAAGGCGGACCACATTAAAACAACAGGTAGTTATACGGCTACCATACGCCTGCACAGGGATATTACCGTAGAAGTGCCCTTTGAAGTGGTGGCGGAATAAACCTGGGCTAAAAGTGCTTCTGTTTATCTCCAGTGATAAGTAAGTATAGCACTATATAAATTTTTTAATCTATAAATTGTTATGAAAGGAAATATACTCATCCCTGCAATCTTATTAATGCTCAATACAATTGCGTTTGCACAACCTCCGCATATTAAATGGAGCGCAGAAAAGGAAGATTTTTGGCCTGTATGGAAAATAATCGGGTCTGATACCGGGGGTTATTATGTGTACAGAAATAAGGAAAGGATTGAGAAGTCCCCTAATGTAACCGATGGCGTTTGTATTGAAAAAAGAAATTATAACAATAAGATTATTTTCACAAAAAATTACGATTTAAAGGACAATGGCACAAAGTACTATTTTATAAAAACCTTGATGCTTAAAAGCGGTCCGATTATAATAGTATATGAATATGGTACTAAAGATTACTACGCTTATAACATAGGAAACGACGGCGCTCTTGGGAATAAAACTCTATTAATGAATGATGATGATATTCCAAAGGCGATGCTCGGTAACGGGAATATTTCTGAAATGGTTCAAAGCACCAAGTATGCCACCCATTTTGTTGTGTCGGATGATAAGAGCGCTTTGCTTGGATATCATGTAAATAAAAGTGACAAATCCACATTGACTGTTCGACTTTTTAACGATAACCTTAAACAAATGTGGAGTACGAATGTGGAACCAAACTTAGACGATGATGCTAAAATTGACCAAGTTTTAACAGATGGGAAAAGTGCATATCTTATACTATGTGACACAAAAAATAAAGAAATTCCAAAGTATATTCTTTGTAAAGCAGAGCAATCGGGCGATACAAAAAAAATAGACCTTAATCCTTCTGATGGTTCAGTTTGCATTACATCATTAAAAGCGAAAATAACCGATGATGGCGGAATGATAATTGGAGGTTTGACCAGCAAATATGACCCCAATTCGAAATTTAAGTATAATGGCAATACGGGTTATTGTTACATGCATTTTGATATATCTAGTGAAAAGATAAACGTTAATACTGCCGAGAATTTTGATAAATCCTTCATGTTAAAGTACCTTAGCGAAAAGCAGATTGATAAAGGAAAGGGTATAGAAAATTTAGGTATAAAGGGCATCGAAGAAAATAGTGATAAGAGTATAATATTGTTAGCGGAGCAATCCACAAGCGGCGTTTCAACATTCACTTCTTATGGTCCAAATCCTGTTGCCCAGGCAGGAAATCCGGCAGCGGCGCCAGGGACATTTTCATCTTATAGTATTGGAAATTATGAAGCGGATGATATAATTATAGTTAAGTTAAAGCAGGACGGCTCGCAGGAATGGGTACAGGATGTCCCGAAGATTCAAAAAGTAGATATGCTGGGAAAATATTATGAGAATGTGGGTTCGTTCGGTTATTGGATCGAAAATGATAAAATTTATCTCCTCTATAACGATAATAAAAAGAACGAGAAACTGAATGCCGATAAAATGGAAGAAAACAGAAAAGATATTGAATCTACCCGGTTATGGCCTCCCATTTCTACTTTAATTCTTGAAACGGTCAATCTTTCCGATGGCACATTAAAAAGAATTCCCTACGGCAATCAATACGGCGATATTCAGGAGCAGGACAAAACCATGGTTTATTGCTCCATGGCTAAAAAAGTGGGAAATATCATCCTGTTGTACAGGAGTGACGAAAAAAATAAAATGGAACAGTTTGGCGCAATAAATATTGCCGATATTTCCAACTAAATTACTTACCCTATTTTTTGGGGAAGCATTGCCGCAATGCCGAACTGCCTTGCCCTGAATGATTGAATGTTCACCTGAACCACTTTTTCGCGCCCGGTCTGCGGTGCGGACAACCGGGCAACAGCATGGTCTGCGCTTCCCACGGAGTATTTCTTCACTTAACCCAACAATATGTTCCTTCCTTGTCTCGGGCTTTTTAACTATGGTAGTCCAGCAAATCCATTCGTTGCGAGCGAGCGGTGTAAGATTATTCCAGTTACCTAGCAGAACCGGATTGGAAGTTAACGATTCGGCTAAATCTTTAGGGGTCCTATGAACCACGCCATCTAATACTGCTTTTTTACCATCTCAATTCTATTTTATTCTGACTTGTATTACAAATCATAATCATGTCGGTTGTTGTCGGTTGTTGTCGGTTTTTTATAGTCCCTGAATTTTTGAAAATCTAATTCAGGGCAGGTTCATAATCGTTTCAACCACCTTTTTTGCTTCCTCATTTTCTACTACAATTGTCGGCATCAGGTTTTGCGTACTGTTCTTTTCCAATACTTTCGGCTGCCGGTATGCGCCTCTCTTTTTCCATATCATATCTATCGCTTTCAGTATAGTGGAGTAGGATGGGGGTTGTTTTATCTCGGAGGTTTTGCCGTCGGAGCCGGAGATTAGTTTTTCTGTGCGCAACTCGCCTTCAATGATTGAAATAAGCTTAGCTTCCAGTTCAAGATTGCTCCGGAGGTACTGTTCCGCCTCGTCGGCTATTATTTCGCCGCGCATTATTTCAATCATGGCGTTTTTATCCTCCATCCTGTCCATTACAATATCCCTGGAGTATGCGATATAGCGTTCTGCTGTGCGCTCCGATACTTTGTATTCAGTGGTACAGAGACGGATAATTTCGGAGCACGTCTTTCCGTTCTCCAGGTATCCTGCAACCTTTTCAATGCGTTTTTGAATTTCAATTTTGTTCGTCATGGTAATTAAGTATTATGTTGTTAAGATTAATTTGTTTAATGGCACAAAGATATATAATATAATATTACATAATATATAAAAAGATAAATAATTTATAAATAAAGCCATAAGTATTTGACAATGAATAAATAAAAATTTTTAACTTTTCATGCTTCACCGAAGAAAAAGGTTGTTCTAACACCCGATGAATGTAGTCCGGTTAATAGTAATTTACCTTTTCTACTTAAGATTTTCCTTTCTGAATGGATATATCCGGTATAATTCTAACATTGTATAAGTAGCGCCGGCTATGATGAACGACCATGCCGGCATCAGATACCGGTTTTGAGCATAATGCAGAATCAGAGGATGGATAACTATAGTGTAAATGGGAATTGAAGCCGGCAACAGCAGCATTCTGTTGTGTTTAATTCCATTGATAGCCATGAGTAAAATACCCGGCAAACCAGCTACCAGTATAAACAGATAAAATATGGTGTAAAAGCCCTCAATTAATATGCCAAAACTTTTAAATACCTGTCCTCTTTTCAGGTACAGTTTTGTTTCCCTGCCGTATAAGAACTCGCCCAGAAGCCGCAACGGACGATAGATATAGTATAATACAGGTTTTTCACGGATGAATGAACGTCTGTAAATGCCAAGCTTTGATATTAATTGATTATTGACTTCACTCTTCACTGCCGGCGACGTTGCTGGATTTTGCGCCACCTCAATTAAATTTCTTATTAACAGCAAACTATCCCTGTTAAATGCAGTGGTGTAAATATAACCGGGAAGCGAATCATAAGCAGTTTGTTTAGGCGTACCGGTAATGTAGTATCCAAACCAACCAAGCGCGGAATTATTATCGGTATAGCCGGTGCAGCCGCCCCACGACTGTACAAAGGAGGTAAGTGGAACAATAAATGTGTTGCCCACCTGCGGATAAAGGATGCTTGAGGTAAGTGGAATGAGTTTTTTATGAAAGATATAATTTCTAATTATCCAAACGCCGTCGCATATTAAAAAAGGAATAAGAAAAGCCATTACATATTTCGCCGCTGATAGTTTCACGGTGGTCGACTGCATTATAATGAAACCCCCGAAGAGCGCCGTAAGCGGGAGAAAAACCGGACGAAGGAATATTACCCATGTAAGAAAAATGCCTGACAGAAGAATATGCCTTAACCTGTATGAATCATTCCACCTGACAAAGTAGTAGGCGGAGAAGATAAGCGCGGATGAACAGAAGCTTTCGGTAAGCAGGTAGCCGTCGTAAAAATTGGAGTATGTGCTCACAAGCAGAAGATAAAAACTAATGTAAAATGCGCTTTTGCTTTTAAATACCCTCATCACCGTCAAACTGAAAAAATAAACGCTTAATGCGGCTAAGACAAACTGAAGAAGAATAATTAAATTACACGCAGCGGCTTTAGAGGCGAACAACCGGAAGAGAAGGTAAACAATGCCGTAACCCGGCATGCGGAAATCGGGAGCATATATTCCGGCGGACAGAAGTGAATCGATGGGATTGAGGTATGAAGGCGTATCGCCCATGCTTCCGCCTACAAAGCCGGGTATATCGTTAACGGGCTTGTGAATTAGCAGAATAATAAAAGGCGCGCTTTTGAAAAGCAGGGAAAGCAGCAGCCAGAATTTGAAGCGGTACGGCTCTTTTAGGAACAGATGTGCGAGTTTACTTTTCATCGCAGGCTAAAAAGTTCAGTCATGGGAGATGGGGTTACAAAGACCGGATTCCTGCGTTTCAATAGCGGTTACTTTTTATGTCGTTGCTCAAGAACTGCCTCCACTTCATTCAGCCCGGTATTTTTTGCCGAAAGTAGAACAAGATAATGAAAAAGCAGGTCAGCCGCTTCGTTCAGGAATAATTCCTCGTTGTTATCTTTCGCTTCAATAATCAGTTCGGTAGCTTCTTCGCCTACTTTCTGGGCTATCTTGTTTATACCTGCGGCGAAGAGCGAAGCAGTGTATGATTTATCGGGAGGAGCGGCTTTGCGCTCCTTTATTAATTTTTCAAGGCGATAGATGAAGCTGTTGTTTTCGTTCTTCTCATTCCAGCAGGTATCAGCTCCCGTATGGCATACCGGACCGCGGGGAACGGCTTTTACAAGCAGCGCATCATTGTCGCAGTCGGTAAGTATTTCGGTAATATCAAGGTAATTACCCGACTCCTCGCCTTTGGTCCAGAGGCGTTTTTTACTGCGGCTGTAAAAGGTCACCCGCTTATCTTTCGCGGTTTTATCCCATGCTTCGGAGTTCATATAGCCGAGCATCAGAACCTTTGCGGTATTGGCATCTTGTATAATAGCCGGTGCAAGTCCGTCATCGTATTTTTTAAAGTCGGGTTTCATGGTGATTATAAATAAATGGTTTTAAAATCCGGTTTAGGTAACGGTAATTATTCATTGTCTTACAGCAATTTTCTGCGATAAAAGATAACGTTTGAGTTCGGGTATCTCTATCTCTTTATAATGAAATACGCTTGCCGCCAATGCGGCATTGGCGCAGCCAATAGTGAATACATCGGCGAAATCCTGCATTTTACCTGCACCGCCTGACGCTATAACGGGTATGTTCAGCGAAAGCGATATTTCACGGGTTAAGTGGAGGGCAAAACCGTTCTTGGTTCCGTCGTGGTTCATTGAGGTAAGCAATATTTCACCTGCGCCCGCTTCCTGGGCTTGCAGCGCCCACCCATGCGCATTTTTCGCAGTTTTTATTCTGCCGCCGTTAACATATACCGTCCAATCGCCGTCGGGATTTTCCATTTTTACATCCATGGCGACCACGATACATTGCGAGCCGAATCTTTTCGCCATTTCCGTTATTAAAGAAGCGTTCTTTACAGCAGCCGAATTTATCGATATTTTATCGGCGCCCGCTTCGAGCAATAGATTAACATCTTCAATGCCTGTAATACCGCCTCCTACCGTAAAAGGTATGTTTATATTACGGGCTATCTCCCTCACAAGCGATAAAAATACTTTTCTTTTTTCTTTGGTGGCGGTTATATCGAGGTACACAAGTTCGTCGGCTCCCTGTTCGGCGTAATACCTGCCCATCTCAACAGGGTTACCCACTTCTTTAATCCCGCCAAAGTTGATTCCTTTTACAATCCTGCCCTCCTGAATATCCATGCAGGGTATTATTCTTTTACTTAGCATCGGTTTCGGTGATATTGTATTTTTTTAAAATCGGAAATAGTAATTGGAACGGTCTTAATGTATCCAGGGTTTCAGTTCTTCAAGTTTTATTTTCCCTTCATAAAGCGCTTTACCTATGATAACTTCTTTACAACCCGCCTTTTCAACAGCATCAATATCCGCGAGCCCGCTAATCCCGCCGCTCGCTATCAGATGGAAACCGGGTGAGTTTTCGAGAATCTTTTTATAAAGCCCTGTCGCCGGACCCTCTAATTTGCCGTCTTTTGAAATGTCGGTGCAGAGAATTTGATCTATTCCCGTTTGCAACATCTCATTTATTCCCTCCAAAATAGGAATATCGGTATCATACTGCCAGCCCGAAATTGAAATCTTTTCCTTTCGCGCGTCTGCTGCAACAATAAATAGTTGCGAACCGAAACTGCTGATCCATTGCTTAAATAGAGTTTTATCGCCGAACGCTATGCTACCCGTGGTTATGTATTTTGCTCCGCTGTTTATGGCAATATTAATGTCATGTTCCGACTTAACGCCTCCGCCGAAGTCAATTATAAGCTGCGTTTGTGCAGCCAGTTTTTCAAGTGTTCTGAAATTCATTACTCTGCCTTCCCTTGCGCCGTCCAGGTCAACTAAATGCAACCGTTTCAGTCCGGCATCTTCAAACCTCTTTGCCACATCCATAGGGCTTTCCTTATACTCCGCCTTTTTCGAGAAATCGCCCGTAGCAAGCCGTACGCACTTGCCATCCATTATATCTATTGCCGGAATAATGCCTATCACAGTTCAATAAAGTTTTTAAGGATTGCCGCTCCTACACTACCGCTCTTTTCAGGGTGGAACTGAACCGCAAAATAGTTATCCTTCATCAGCGCCGCACTGAAAGGATGTATGTAATCGGTCAGGGCGCATGTGTTCGCACCTGTTTCGGCATAATAGCTATGGACATAATATACATAACTGTTTTCGGCAATTCCTTTGAACAGCGGACCTTGCAGGTTGGTTATGGTGTTCCAGCCCGTATGCGGAACTTTGAGTTTTTGAGTTTCTGCGCCGGTGGCGGCAGGAAATTGCTCAAATTTTTTTACTTCCTGCCCGAAGATATTTAGGCAGTCCGCGTTTCCCTCTTCAGTATGGCGGCACATCAACTGCAAACCGAGGCAAATACCCAGAAACGGCTGCTTTAGTTGCTGAAGAGCCGCGGTAATGCCCAGCCGCTCAAGTTCATGCATGGTACTACCCGCTTCGCCTACACCCGGAAAAATAACCTTATCGGCTTTTGCAATCTCCTCCGGTTTGGAAGAGAGCAATGGGGTAATGCCCAACCGTTCCAAAGCGAACAATACGGACTGTATGTTGCCCGCGTTATATTTTACCACCGTCACGTTCATCGGTCATATATATTCTTCATAGAAACCCTTTGGTACTCGGAGTACTCATATTACCGGCGTCACGCCTTACAGCCATCTTTATCGCTTTGGCAAGAGCTTTGAAGATAGATTCAATTTTATGATGTTCGTTCGTTCCTTCCGCTTTAATATGGAGGTTGCATTTTGCACCATCGCAGAACGATTTAAAAAAATGGAAGAACATTTCAGTCGGAATGCCGCCTATCGATTCCCTTTTAAAATGGGCTTTCCATACAAGCCAGCTTCTTCCGCCGAAGTCAATAGCCGCCTGCGCCAGGCAATCATCCATAGGGAGGCAGAACCCGTACCGCTCGATGCCTTTTTTATCGCCGAGGGCTGCCCCGAATGCCTCGCCGAGGGTAATGGCGGTATCTTCGATGGTGTGGTGTTCGTCGACATGCGTGTCGCCTTTGGTCCGTATCTTCATATCCACCGATGAATGCTTGCCGAGTTGTTCGAGCATGTGGTTGAAGAAGGGTAGTCCTGTGCGTATGTCTGTTTTTCCCGTACCATCGGGGTTAAGGGTTATCTTCACGTTGGTTTCGTTCGTCTTTCTTTCTTTTGTAATCAGCCGTCCGGGCAGCAACAGAAAGCGCGTTATCTCTTTCCAGTTGCCGGCTTTCAGGGCAACATAGGGAAGTAAGGGTTTTGGAACGGTTTTTCTGCAATTAATAAGCATTGCTTTACAGCCCAGATTTTTTGCCAGTTCAATATCGGTGAGCCGGTCGCCTATTACGAACGATTTTTTCAAATCATAGGCGGCGGAAAAGTAGGATGTTAGCATGGCAGTTCCGGGTTTACGGGTAGGCGATTTATCGGCGGGGGTGGTTCTGTCAATGTGCGAGGCAAAAAACTCTACCCCTTCGCCTTGAAGGGTTTTGAGCATTTTACAGTGAGGCGCGAGGAATTTTTTTTCAGGAAATGACTTTGTTCCGAGTCCATCCTGGTTGGAAACAAGTACAAGAGCATAGTCGCTCTTAGCCGCTATTTCGGCGAGGGCGGTAATAGCTCCCGGCAGAAACTCCAGAAGCTCAAGTGAGTCGATCTGCTCTGTGGCGGCGGGTTCAACGATAATGGTGCCGTCCCTGTCGATGAACAGTACTTTTCTCATATTTTTATTATGTAGTTTTTCGCTCATAGTTCCTGAAAAGGGACAATAGTTTTTTATTTTCTTCCGGAGCGCCAACGGTTATGCGCAACCCTCCTTCGCATAAGGGCGAACTGGCGCGGTTGCGCACCACTATTCCTTCTTCTGTGAGATGATTGTACAGGACGTCCGGATGTGCGGTTTTAATAAGAATAAAATTCGCCTCGGAAGGAATAACCTTTTTTATAAACGAAAAACCGGCGAATTCCTTCTCCAGTTTGGTGCGTTCTGTTTTGACTATTTCAACCATTTTCTTCACCTTATTCCTGTTTTTTAATGCCTGTAAAATAACTTTCTGCGATAATTCCCCGACATTATAAGGCGCTTTAATTTTGTTCATAACGTCCACTATTTCCTTGCTTGCGAACGCCATACCAACTCTCAATCCTGCCATACCCCATGCTTTAGAAAAGGTCTGCAATATTACCAAATTGGGGTGTTCGGGAAGCAGTTGAAGAGTGGAGGGGGCATCGGTAAAATCAATATATGCCTCATCTATGACAACAATTCCGTTAAACTTTTTCAGAAGCGTTTTAATCTGGTTATGGCTGATTACCGTTCCGGTAGGATTATTAGGGCTGCACACAAAAATAAGTTTTGTGCGGCTGTCCGCCGCTTTGATAATTTTATCAAGATTTAACCGGAAAGCGGCGGTTAGATTTACCCGCTTTATTCCCACATCGTTTATTTGTGCGGCTACTTCGTACATGCCATAAGTGGGCGGCATTACCAAAATAGAATCTTTACCCGGGTTGCAGAATGCCCTTATCAGAATGTCTATCGCCTCGTCGCTTCCGTTGCCTAAAAATATGTTGTTTGCAGCCGTTTTTTTCAGTTGGGCTATTTTTCTTTTTACATCGGTTTGTAAGGGGTCAGGGTAGCGGTTGAGCATATATGTAGCGGTAGCCGAGCCGATCGGATTTTCGTTTGCATCGAGAAAAATGTCCGCTTTTCCTTTAAAATCGTGCCTTGCCGAAGAGTAGGGGATAAGCCGTTTTATGTTACTGCGTATGATGCGGTTTAAGGTAAACATAATTTTTCCGGTCGTCAGATTATAACTGTTTTCTTTTCTTTTTGAGCCGAATGGTTACGGCATTTTTATGCCCCGTAAGTTGCTCCGCTTCCGCCATGGTTTCTATTGTCTCGGCAAGTTCCTCCAGCCCTGTACGGCTTATTTTCTGAAACGAGATATATTTGATAAAGCTTTCAACAGAGATGCCGCTTAATGTGCGTGCGAAGCCCGATGTAGGCAATGTGTGATTGGTTCCGGATGCATAGTCGCCTGCACTTTCGGGGGAATAGTTCCCGATGAAAACAGACCCTGCATTAATGACTTTACCAGCCATCTCTGCGGCATTTTTGCAGCAGAGTATCAGGTGTTCGGGCGCATATAAATTTGAGAAAGCCATTGCCTCGTTAAGGGATTTGAATAGTAGAGCCCTGCTTTTTTTCAATGCCTCCGAAGCCAATTTCTTTCTGGGCAGGTATTCCAATTGTATGTTTACCTCCAACATGGTCCTGTTTATCAATTCTGTGCTATCCGACAGGAGAATAACCTGGCTATCCGTTCCATGTTCCGCCTGGCTAAGCAGATCGGCGGCGATAAAAGCAGGATTAGAGCTGTCGTCCGCAATAATCAAAACTTCCGACGGTCCCGCCGGCATGTCAATGTCAATGCCTGTGCCTTCACAGTTAACGAGTTGTTTTGCAGCGGTAACATAAGCATTGCCGGGTCCGAATATTTTGTCGGCTGCGGCTATGGTAGCAGTACCATAAGCCATAGCCCCTATCGCCTGTGCGCCTCCTATATTAAAAATATTTTTAATTCCGCATAATCCGGCGGCATATAGTATTGCAGGGTGTACCGGTGGAGGCGAGCAGAGAATCACTTCCTTACATCCTGCTATTTGAGCGGGTATTCCCAGCATCAGCACGGTTGAAAATAGCGGTGCGGAGCCGCCGGGAATATACAACCCGACCTTTTCAACAGCCACCGGTTTTCTCCAACAGAGAACTCCTTTCGCCGTTTCGGTTTTTTTTACCTTCCCGCTAAATTGTGATGTATGAAAGGTGTAAATATTTTTATATGCTTTGCCAATAGCTTTCTTTAAAGCGGGCGAAATTTTGTTACCTGCTTCGCCGATAGCCCGTGCATCAATTTTTAAACTGGAGAGCCGTATTCCATCCAGTTCTTCCGTTATTTCAATCAAGGCGTTATCGCCTCTTTTTTTCACCTGCGTTAAAATGTCGCGAACAGTTTTTTCAATTGCCTTGTTTCCCGAACCCGGTCTTACGGCGAGATTCTCCCAACGGTTTCTCGGAGGATATTTAAAAGTTTGCATCATGGATTCAGGCGGTTATATTACCATTTTTTCTATCGGCACAACCAGTATTCCTTGTGCGCCGTAATCTTTAAGTTTTTCAATAACATCCCAAAATTCTTCCTCCATAATTACGGAATGCACGCTGCACCAACCCTTTTCGGCGAGCGGAAGTATTGTAGGGCTTTTCATTCCCGGAATGAGCGTTAAAATTTTGTTGAGATTCTTATCAGGAGCATTCAGCAGGATATATTTGTTTTTTTTCGCCTTTCTAACCGCCTTCATGCGGAATATCAGTTTCGTAAGAATTTCCTGCTCCTGCCTGTTCAGGCGAGGGTTGGCTATCAGAGCCGCCTGACTCTCCATTACGGTTGCCGCTTCTTTCAGTCCGTTTGAGAACAGAGTGCTGCCGGAGCTTACCAGATCGCAGATGGCGTCGGCAAGCCCAATTCCGGGGGCTATTTCCACCGAACCGCTTATTTCATGTATTTCGGCTTTAATTTTGTTTTTTTTCAGATATGCGGAGAGAATATTGGCGTACGAGGTGGCTATACGCATGCCGTTCAACCCCCTTGCGCCGGCATAGGTTTTGTCTTTGGGTACGGCGATGGAGAGACGGCATTTGCCGAAACCGAGTTGTTGCACCACCTTAACCTTTTTCTTTTTTTCGGCAATCACATTTTCGCCGACTATGCCTGTTGCCGCAACCTTGTCCGCCACGTATTGGGGTATATCATCGTCGCGCAAGTACAGTATTTCCAGCGGAAAGTTAGATGCTTCGGTGCGCAACTTATTCATGCTGTTGTTAAAGTCGATACCGCATTCTTTAAGCAGTTTTACGGAGTCGTCGTATAATCTGCCCGATTTCTGTATTGCAATTTTCAGTTTCATGGATGGTTCTGATTATTGGTATAAAAAAAACTTACTTGATTAGGTAAGCCGCGAGAATATTGTTAAGTTGTTTGGAAAGAGTGAACAATATGCCTTAAGCTCTGGATTTAGCGTGATGCGCCTGGTGATGCCGATGTAGAAGCAAAATGTTCATGGCGCAAAGATAAATTAAAAAATGGAATCGCTTACTATTTCGGCGGCGACTGACCGTCATCATGAGAATATTTTGCATATTGCGTAACTTTGCATGATAATCACCTGCAGGGAATATAATAATGGAACAGTCCGATATAACGCTTGATATAGAAGGGATGCACTGCCAGAGTTGCGCCAATACCATTACAAGCGCGCTAAAAGGGCAGGGATTGGAGAATGTAAAGGTGGATTACCTGGCAAAAGAAGCCACCTTTTTCGTTGATGATAAGAGAAAAGTAGCGGAAGCCATCAAGACGATTGAGCGGTCGGGATACAAGGCGCGTATCCATAACGACGGTATTGTGGGCGCGGCTCCGCCACAGACCATCTGGCAGAAGTTCGGATTGCAGATACGATTCGCAGGGGCTGCCATACTTACCGCGCCTCTGCTGCTTCACATGCTTCTGAATATAAACGCCCTTCACGACCCGCTTGTTCAGTTCATGTTCTGTTTGCCCGTATTTGTTACCGGCTTGTTCTATTTTGGCAGAAGCGCATGGGGTTCGCTGCGGGCGAAATCGGCGAACATGGATGTATTGATTACGTTAGGATTTAGCGCCGCATTCCTGTACAGTTTGATAGTTATGCGGCATTACCCCCTTATATCGCCCCATCCGCTTTACTTTGATACCTGCGCCACTATAATAACGCTCGTATTGCTCGGCAATATGATAGAGAGCCGGTCTGTTAAGGGAACCACATCGGCGCTTACAGAATTATTGAAGATACAGAAACAGAAAGCCAATAAAATAGTTTTACAGAACGGCAAGGAGGAAATTGTCGCGACTGATTATGAAGAGTTACAGAAGGGAGATATGCTCTTGGTAAAAAAGGGCGAGAGCATACCTGTTGACGGTACTATTACCGAAGGCGTAGCATCCGTAAACGAGTCGATGGTAACGGGTGAAAGCATTCCGGTAACCAGGCAGCAGGGCGAAGCGGTTATTGGCGGCACCATTGTAGTGGGCGGTCATTTGCGTTTTCGCGCCGAAAAAGTGGGTAAGGATACAGTGGTGGCGCATATAATATCAATGGTTAAAAGCGCCGAAAGTTCTGCGCCGAGGATACAGCGTATCGGCGACAGAGTAAGCGCCGTGTTCGTACCCGTTGTTATAGGAATATCAGTTTTAACCTTTATAACCGCTTATCTTTTGTTGCATTTAAGTATTGAAAATTCCATACTTCACAGTATAGCGGTGCTTGTAATCGCCTGCCCCTGCGCAATGGGACTCGCCACCCCTACCGCGGTTGCGGTAGCCATGGGAATGGCGGCGCGCAAAGGCATACTGATTAAAGGCGCTTCGACCATGGAGGCGGTGGTAGCCATAAAAAATGTAGCGTTCGACAAGACCGGCACTCTTACCACAGGGGCGTTTACGGTAAAAAATATTTCACTTTTTAATGGTGCCGCTCCCGAATTCGTAAACAGCATCCTTTACAGTATGGAGCAATATTCAACACACCCTATTGCCCGGTCAATTACCGGATTCCTTGAAGGGAAATGCGCTAAAATAGTTTTAAAGGAAATAGAGGAAAAGGAAGGGACCGGCATGAGTGCGAAAGATGAGGCAGGTCGCATTTACCTGCTCGGTTCTTATAAAATAGCCGCCGGGCTCACCGACGAAGCGCACCACGCCGTGTACCTTGTACAGGATGAAAAGCTTATTGCGGCGGTAGACCTCGAAGATGCCATCTGCAAAAATGCGGTAAGCGCCGTTGCCGAACTAAAGAAGATGGCGATACACACAGTTATGCTTACCGGAGATAAACAATCGGCGGCGGAACAGATAGCGGCAGAGATCGGTATTGATGAAGTGCATGCAGGGCAGCTGCCTTACCAGAAGTTAGATGAGATAAGCCGCCTTTCAGGCATATCGCCTACCGCCATGGTTGGCGACGGGATTAATGACGCGCCAGCCCTTGCTATAGCAAATCTGGGCATCTCTCTCGGTGGCGCCACAAAAATTGCCATGCAGGCAGCGAGCGTGATATTGCTCGGCGAACACGATTTAAGTCAACTGCCGATGGTTTTTAAAATAAGCAGGGCTACGCTTCGGGTTATTAAGCAGAACCTGTTTTGGGCGCTGCTGTACAATGTGGTTGCCATACCGCTTGCAGCAACAGGCGTATTAAGTCCGGTATGGAGCGCGCTCGCCATGTCGTTCTCCGATGTTATAGTGGTTGGAAATTCATTAAGGTTAAAGAGAATGATATAGACGTGTGAAAATTGCCGAATCAGCATAATTCGTAACACCTTCAGACGATTTACGTATAATATTCGTATTCTCTTAATAACTTCTAATTTTCACTTTATGTCTAAATTAAGTTCTAACTGGTTAACCGAGAATCATATTGATTTTGAATACAAAAAATATGTGCTTCTTGCCTATCTCCAGGAAGTAAGCCGCGATTTTGAGATGCAGAAGCTGTATCCATCGTTGAAAGAGCTTTTTGTCCATTACAGGCAGGTACTGGCTATAAGAAAAAACAGGGATGAATTGCGCAACGGATTCCCGCAGGAAGCCAAAGATATAGATATGGAAAAAATGACGCTTGTGTACGACAGTTTGTTTTCGGACAGCGAGCTTATGAAAGAGATAGATGAAATAATAAATTATTCCATACCCTGTTTTGAAAAGTACCTGGCTGAAGGCAGAAGAATATATGATTTAATAGACCAGCAAATTTCTATTAATCCGGTAGGGATAGTGCCGCTTCATGCAGTGGAGGGATATATGTTTATAAGAGACGGAAGGAACGCCGACACAAAGGTTTTTGAATATGACATCTCGCTTTTTGAACAGCCGGACGGTAAATACAGGGGGATACATACCGAGTTCATCAAGACCTGTGAATCGGGAATAAGTTTCACATACCAATATATTAAAATGGAGCTTATAAAGGAAAAGAAGGAATTGCCGAATCCCGCAGCTTACGCCATAGAAAGCGAACTTGTTCTGCCGCTGGAGCAAACGCTGCTGCCTATCGCCAAAATGAGGTTGCTCCAATATCTGCAAGCGGATGCGAAGATGGAATAGACGCTGCAGGACACATTTTGTTGCCTGAATTTATTCCCAGAAAGTCCAGGAACTTACGCTCTCAAAATTAGGGTTAAAGGTCGGGTGAATGCTCAAGACGGGAATATAGGAATGGTTTACCACTTGCTGTATAACGGGACCAATTATAAATTCTGAAATAGATTGCCTGTCAAGGTCGGCGGTAACTGCAATGAGGTCGGCTTTTTTCTTAACTGCATATTCAAAAATCACTTTGGCTGCATAATTTCCTTTAATCACATCCGATGTAGTATTCACCCCCGCCTTTTCAGCGGCATTTTCAATCTGTTTCGCCTCAATATTTAATTTTTTCATTGCGGAAGCGGAGGAATCGTAGCTGATACCGAGTATGTGGAGCGTTGCGCCGAAAAGTTCTGCCATACAGATGGCGAAATCGACCGATTCTCTTGAATGGGGTTTGTCGCAAAACGGGAGAAGGATATCTTTAAAACCACCTTTGGTTGTGCGTTTCTGCACCGACAGTACAGGGCATTCCGCCTCGCTTACCACCCTGAAAGTATTGCTGCCTACAACAAAATTTCTTACGCCGCCGGAGCCGTGGGTACCCATAATGATGATGTCGGCTTTGATCTTTTTAACTGCAGAAAGTATCATTTTGTAAGGCGTTCCGTTTTCAATTATGGTTTCAACTTTAGGAACTCCCGCGTTCTGCAAATCTTTTTTCATGTCATTCAGCTGCTCTTTTACCCATGATAAAACTTCTTTTTCATACATCCCCGGCGGCAGAGTCGATTTTCTGAAGTAATCGCCTTTTTTGCTTCCAAGCGGGCTGTCAAGTGCATGAAGCAGGGTTATTTTCGCTTTGGTTATCTTAGCCATTACTATAGCTTGTTTTAATGCTTTTTCGCCTGTTCCCGAAAAATCAACCGGAACGAGAATGTTCTGAATCTTGAAGGAAGCCATAATGTGTTTAATTTAGGGTGATATGTGGGCGCAATAATAGTGATTTTTTGGCATTCGCACCATCGGGGTTAAAACATTTGCCATGCAAATAGCAGGGATGATGCCGGTAACAGGCAATATCGGATGCCGTTCAATAGTATTATGGGGCGCCTGAAGGGGTTTGTTTTACCGACAGGATGTTACCGGTTTCAGAGTACGCTGTTCGTGTGAATATAAGGGCAAACATCATTACCAAACTGGTTGCTATAATTACGAAATAAAGAATACCATTGTCAAAAAGAGGAGAAAGGTAACGCGGCGGGATATTATAGAAAAGCACAACTGTAACCAGTCCTCTCGGGGCAATGAAAATTTCCGGAAATACATTCGCCCTCGACACGAAGAAGAGAAAAATGAACCGTGCGATAAGAATGCACACGGTAATAGCCAGTCCGGTTATAATAATATTGGTATTGAACAGGGCATACACTTTCATGGTATAGCCGAAAAGGATGAAAAAGAAGGTGCGCACCAGAAACGCCGATTCGGCGGTAAGCAATTTCAGTTCTGCTGTAACTGCCGACATCTTTTCGAGATGAAGTACGTTGGCGAGCTTTCCTCTGATATAATATTTACTGCTGTTCAGCATCATGCCAAAGACCAGGATTAACAAAAGGGAAGGTAATTGGAAAATTTTAGCAAACGTGTAAATAAGCGTAAGAATGGCAAAAATGAGGAATGACTTGATGTGCGCGCTAAGCTTGTTTAACATAAAAATAAGAAGCGCTGAACTTGCAAACGAGATTAGTATGATGGCGATAAGTTGAATAAAAAACTGAACAAAGGAGTTGGAAGTTATAATCTCATCAGCGATTACAAAATTGAAGACCATAATGCCAATTATATCCGATATGGTTGATTCATAAATAATGAACTCCATCTTACCTTCAGAAAGCCACCTTACCGAGGGAATTGCGATAGAACTGCTGATTACACCCAGTGGTATGGAGTAAATGATTGAATTCATAAGGGGTATTCCCTTATATTGATAAAGAACAAGAACAATCAGGGCGCAACTGCCTATAATAATAAGTATGGAAACAAGGATGGCTTTGCCGATAACCGGAAGTTTTTTACGCGTTACATCCAGTTCCAGCGCGCCTTCGAGAACAATAAGGATCAGTCCTATCTCGCCGAAGATGCCGAGCAAAATCTGAACGTCAGGCACCTGTATAGAAAATTTCTGGGCAAGTAGCCGCAAACCTACTCCTGTGCCAAGCAGGAGAATAACCGATGGTATCTTTATATACTTTGCAACAAAATTAAAGAGATATGAGAGTATTATAAGTACGCTTAAGGAGATTAATATTTTGTCGGTTACCATGTAGTACAAAAATAGGAAAGAAAAGCGGACTGCCGGTGATGTTTAAGTAAATTTAGCATTAAAGTTTTATTAAAAAACACTACTTACGGGCAGTACACCTTTACGGGCGTCATACCGATGCTTTGATCCCAATAGATACCAAGTTCTATTGTAGTCGGTATAGTTCACCTCTTGTTACTGATTCTTCCTTATATTTGCACCCCTGTCGAAAAAAAGTGGCTATGGTTCGTATAAAATTTCCTGACGGAAGGGTAAAAGAATATCCCGAAGGCGTTACCGCCCTCGAGGTGGCTAAGAGTATTAGCAACTCGCTGGCGGATAAGGTTATTGCCGCCAAAGTGAACGGACAGGTGTGGGATGCCACCCGCCCGCTGAAAGGCGAAGTGGAACTTAAATTACTTACGTGGAATGACCCCGAAGGCAAAGCTGCTTTCTGGCATTCTTCGGCTCACCTGATGGCGGAAGCGCTGGAGTCGTTTTATCCCGGAATGAAATTCGGTATCGGTCCGCCTATAGAAACCGGATTTTATTACGATGTGGATCCGGGCGACAAAGTGATATCGGCGGAAGATTTTAAGAAGATAGAAGACAAAATGCTGGAGTTGGCGCGCCGCAAAAATAAATATATAAGAGAGGATGTGCCTAAGAAAGAGGCGATAAAGTATTTTAAAGATAAAGGCGATGAATATAAGTTGGACCTTTTAGAGAACCTGCAAGACGGCTCCATCACCTTCTACCGGCAAGGTAATTTTACAGATTTATGCCGCGGTCCGCATATACCCGATACCGGATATATAAAGGCAGTGAAGCTGCTTAACGTAGCGGGTGCATACTGGCGCGGCGATGAGCATAACAAACAGCTTACCCGCATATACGCGGTAACCTATCCTGACCAGAAGGAACTTGCCGAGTACCTTACCATGATTGAAGAAGCCAAGAAGCGCGACCACCGCAAATTGGGCAAAGAACTGGCATTATTTACCTTTTCGGAGAAAGTAGGGTTGGGGTTGCCGCTGTGGCTGCCGAACGGCGCCGCTCTGCGGGAGCGGCTGGAGAATTTTATGCGCAATGCCCAGCGCGAAGCCGGATATATGCAGGTTGTTACCCCGCACATAGGGCATAAAGACCTCTACATTACCTCGGGGCATTATGAGAAGTACGGAAAGGACTCTTTTCAACCGATACGTACTCCCCAGGAGGGCGAGGAATTTTTCTTAAAGCCGATGAATTGTCCGCACCATTGCGAGATATACCGGAGCAGCCAGCATTCCTATCGAGAACTTCCACTGCGGCTTGCCGAATTCGGCACCGTGTACAGATATGAGCAGAGCGGTGAATTGCATGGTTTGACACGCGTGCGCGGCTTTACCCAGGATGACGCCCACATCTTTTGCCGCCCCGACCAGGTTAAAGAGGAGTTTGTGAACGTTATAGACCTTGTGCTTAAAGTATTCAAAACGCTCGGATTCACTGACTATACAGCGCAGGTTTCGCTGCGCGACCGCACTGAAACAACGTCTGTCGGTCAGAAGGGCAGTAAATACATTGGAACAGAAGAGAATTGGGAGAAGGCGGAAAAGGCGATAATAGAGGCAGCTGACGAAAAGGGATTGAAAACGAATGTTGTTTACGGCGAAGCCGCTTTTTACGGACCCAAGCTCGATTTTATGGTAAAGGATGCTTTAAAAAGAAACTGGCAGCTTGGTACCATACAGGTTGATTATAATCTGCCGGAACGGTTTGATCTGGAATATGTTGGTTCCGATAATCAGAAGCACCGCCCTGTAATGATACACCGGGCTCCGTTCGGCTCGCTGGAAAGGTTTGTCGCCGTACTGCTCGAACATTGCGCCGGCAACCTGCCTCTATGGCTTGCCCCTGACCAGGTAGCCCTGCTCACCATAAGCGAAAATAATTTGGCATATTCTCAAAAAATTTCGCATTTGCTGAAAAAATACGATATTCGCACCCTCATTGATGAAAGGAATGAGAAAATAGGAAAGAAAATAAGAGACGCCGAACTGAAAAAAATACCCTATATGCTGATACTCGGGGATAAGGAGATGGCAGAGGATAAGGTAGCGGTGCGAAAGCATGGCAAAGGGGATGTGGGAGCGATGAGTGCAGAAGATTTCGCTAAAAAGATTGAGGAAGAGATAAAAGAGGAACTTGGAAAGTAATTACTAAAGAACGGAAAACAGGAATTCATTGTACTATAATTTTTAACCAATAAAAAAGGGAGGACAGTATAGCAGCGCCAGTAAATTTTCGACAAAGCGTTTCGCACCGCGACAGAGTTCGTAAGAATGAGCCGCAACACAATATTAATGATAGGATAAGAGCGCGAACGGTAAGAGTAGTGGGAGATGGGATAGATCAGGAAGTAGTTCCAATTGAAAAGGCGCTCCAGATGGCGAAGAACGCCGGTCTCGATCTTGTTGAAATCTCATCGACTACCGACCCTCCGGTTTGCAAGATAATAGATTATAAGAAATTCCTGTACGAGCAAAAGAGGAAGCAGAAGGAAATAAAGGCAAAAACGTCTAAGGTAATAGTAAAGGAAATACGTTTCGGACCGCATACTGAAGACCACGATTTTAATTTTAAAAAGAATCATGCCATCAGCTTTCTTAAACATGGCGCAAAAGTGAGGGCTTATGTGTTTTTCAGAGGCAGAACAATATTGTTCAAGGAACAGGGTGAAGTGCTTCTGTTAAAATTTGCGCAGGAACTGGAAGAATTTGGAAAGGTAGAACAGTTGCCGGTACTTGACGGTAAAAAAATGACGATGATACTGTCGCCGAAGAAAAAATAGAAAACCGATAACGACAAAAAGGATTAGCTAACGCAAAAAATAAATTATAACCACCATATATAACGACATACAATGCCTAAAGTAAAAACAAATTCAGCCGCAAAAAAGAGGTTCCAGTTTACAGCCACAGGTAAGATAAAACGGAAACGGGCTTTCAAGAATCATATACTTACCAAAAAATCGAAAAAACGGAAACGTCATCTGGCGCATCCTGCATTGGTAGATCACACACAGGAACATCGAGTTAAAGCATTACTCGTAAAATAACGGACAGATAAAAGAATCGCTCATTCAAAATCGTAAATAATAACTCTTAATTTAAAAAGCCATGCCACGTTCAAGCAATGCAGTTGCCTCAAGAGCAAGAAGAAAGAAAATATTAAGCAGAACCCGCGGGTATTGGGGCGCAAAGAAAAATGTGTACACCATAGCGAAAAACACTTATGAAAAGGGGTTGAAATACGCTTACCGCGACCGCAAAACCAAGAAACGTAATTTTCGCGCACTTTGGATACAGCGTATTAACGCCGCCGCACGCGAGCATGATATGTCGTACTCCCAATTGATGAACAGAATAGAAACCAAAGGTATTTTACTTAACAGAAAAGTGCTTGCCGACCTCGCCATGAACCACCCGGAGGCGTTCAAGGAAGTAGTGAACACTGTTAAGAAATAGACCGATAATAATTAGCGAATTAAATAGAAGGATTCCCGGAAAGGAATCCTTTTTCGTTTTAATTTAGCGGGCGTTTTAGCTTTCTTTATGATTCAGAACATACCGCAAATCAAACATACAGGTTCAGGTAATTTTTTGTTGATAGCAGGTCCTTGCGCGGTGGAAAGTAACGAGTTGTGCCATGAGATAGCGGATAAGATTTCAGAGATTACAGATAAGCTTAAAATCCCATTTATCTTTAAGGCGTCCTATCGCAAAGCGAACCGCACACGCTACGATTCCTTTACCGGCATTGGAGATATAAAAGCGCTTGAGATAATAAAAGAGGTGGGAAAAAAGTATTCGCTGCCCACCCTTACCGATATTCATTCGGCAGATGAAGCCGCTTTGGCGGCTGAATACGTTGATGTATTGCAGATTCCGGCACTGTTATGCAGGCAGACCGAAATACTTGTCGCTGCTGCAAAAACAGGTAAATTCGTAAACATAAAGAAAGGGCAGTTCGCTTCGGCGGAAGTAATGAAATATGCGGCAGAGAAAATACGGAAAAGCGGTAATAATAAGGTAATGCTGACCGAACGGGGCTCTATGTTCGGGTACCACGACCTTGTAGTGGACATCCGGAATATACCTGAAATGAAAAAGAACAAAGTACCTGTTATATTGGATGTAACACACTCTTTGCAAAAGACCAACGGGCAGGGAGTAGCAGCAGGCGGCAACTTGGAAATGATAGAGTGTTTGGCGAAAGCGGGAATAGCTGTAGGCGCCGACGGCATTTTTGTAGAAACGCACCCCAACCCGTCTAAAGCCCTATCGGACGGCGCTGTTATGTTAAAACTGGAAAAAATGGAGGGTTTGCTGGGGCGATTGGTGAAACTGAAAAAAATACTTTGAAAGTACCTGTCCTAGAGGAATTCAAGATTGTGGAAGGGGTTATTGCATTAGCATAAATGAATCTCCTTTGCATGTTATGTTCACATATTTCTGATGCCCTAAATCAAAATAATTGGAGTTTAATTGGCTCTCGTCCGAATATTTCCAGAACGGAACCAGTAGAAAAAGGTTGGTCTCATTTAAATGGCTTGTGTCGCCGTCATTGATATATGCGGTCATAGAGTTTTCCTTGCCTGTTAAAGAGCTGTACAGTAAAGTTTCAGCTCCTATTGCCCAGTTAATCTCCCGGCTTGGAGCGCAAGAACTGGGGATAAGAAGTTTGCGCTTACCGGTTTCATTAGTGAAAGAAGAAAGATTATTATAGAACTCAATTCTTTTGCGAATATGTTTTGAATAAGCAATTTCGGTTGTAAACCCAACAACCACCGAACAAAATACCATACCTAAAATTATTTTCTTTTGCCTGTCGGATGCCTTGTTCACAAAAAAATAGCAGAGGGGAATAGCAATAAATATTGCGAATGGCATAAAATTTTTTTCCATCATAACATCCGAATCCCCTTTGCCGAAAGTTAATTGGAGTATGACAAAAAAGACCAATGCAGAAAGAACCGAATAATAGAGCAGGACGTTTTTTTTACTACGCCGGTAATAAATGAATAATGTAAATACCATGACCGCAGGGAATGCGTATAGTATGTAGTGAAAAAAGACAAATTTAATAGGGTATAGCGTTAGGAATCTCCATCCGATATTTGCCGTCAATTGTGAATAGAACTGACCATCATAAGAATGGACTGGAGTTAAAATCGCTCTTAATATAAATCCGAATAGTGTAAGAATAATTAAAGGAACATAATAAGAGATTATTTTTTTTCGGTCGTCTGTATTATTATGCCAACTTTCTATTAAGAAAAAACCAATAATGAACAGAATAGGGAAGAATGTAACTGGGTGCGCCCCAAAAGCCAAAAATATCATTAATGAACTTACTAGATTGAAGATGATAGGATTTTTGAATGCCTTTATATTGTAATAATTAATCCAGGAAAACAGTAATATGCAGTAAATTAGCCCTTGATGCGTTTCGGTAACGATATGGAAATAGCTTTGTTCGCTGAAACATGTCAGGACAAGTATTATAGGAAATATAACTTGAGGTGTTTTAAATGTGTATGCTGAAAGTAAAAAAACGGAATAATAGAGTATCGTATATGATAATGAGAATGAAAGAAGAATTACTGATAAGGGTGCTTTAAGTACGATAAAAAGTAAAGGGATTATTTCAGGTATAACCACACTATATCTTTGACTTGCGATGAAAAACCATTTAAAGTTTATGATATTGAAACAATGATAGGCGCAATCCATGTATAAGGTGCGCTCCATATAAAACACAATTGATAAAATGAATAGGAATATAAAATAAAGATGTCCGATTTTTACCAAGTTTAGTTTCATAATCCTTACCTTTTATTCCGTAATATTGATTCAAAGATAGATAATAACGGGATTTTTCTAACTTTGCATTAAGGAACTATTCCAAGAGCAAATGAATTTAAGGTTAATTATTCTACTTCTATTAATGCCAGCAGCCGGGTATTCCCAGTTTAATGATACTGCATATATTTATACTTATGGTGGCATTCAGAATGAGGTGTGCTACCAGGCAAAGCCGACATGGGACAAGGGTTATATACTGATAGGGTCAACCAACAGTTTTGGTCCGGGTGAAAACAATATATATGTTGTTAAAACCGATTCCTTGTGCAGACATAAATGGTCAAATGCCTATGGCGGAACTCAAATACAGAACGGTTACTCCATAACACCTACACTTGACCATGGTTACACATTATTAGGGTTTACCAATAGCTATGGTGCAGGTGGTTATGATGTCTATTTAATCAAATTAGATTCTATAGGTAAACAACTCTGGCAGAAAACTTATGGAGGAGCGGATTGGGATTTTGGCTACTCTATTGCACAGACCGCCGATAGCGGTTATATTATCTGCGGGTTAACATATAGCTATGGCAGCGGGAATGGTGATGTATATGTGGTGCGAACGGATAAAAACGGTGATACATTATGGACGCGGGCTATTGGAGGCAACGGATACGATGTAGGTAATTCTGTTTATGTTCAGCAAGATTCACTCTATTATATTGCAGGTGTTACTACGAGTTTCGGTCATGGAGATACAAGTATGTACCTTTTAAAAATTAATAATTACGGCAAGCTTGAATGGGATACCACCATCGGGTCATCACATAATACCATCGCCCGTTCCATTAACGGGACAACCCATAACGGATTTATAATTTACGGCTCAACAGACAGTATTACGAATAATACTTATCAAAGACAATATAATGAAACCATGGTTAAATTAGACAGTACAAAAAAAATTCAGTGGTGGGATATTTTTGTAGCTATTGCTAACGGAGGTGGTATTGGGAAGGATGCAGTTGAGAAAGACGATGGTAATTTTCTTACATTAGGCACAACAAATAACTGTGGGTCGGGTGCGCTTAATCTGGATTTGCAGGATATTAATATTAGTGGGAACTGGCAAACAGGTGCTTGTTTCGGTGGCACGGCAGAGCAGTATGGCAATTCAATAGCTTACCGGGATAAAGATAATGTTGTATTTGCAGGCGCATCCAATAGTCCGGGCTATACAGCAGGTCTCTACGATTTCTATGTCGTAAGGTTCACAAGTGATTCAATTATTGGAAGCTATACGCTGAAAATTAAAAATTTTACAGATACTTTGTCGCCGGCGACAGTGAGAAACCTGACACCATCTGATATTTCAATTAAAATTTACCCCAACCCCATAGTAACCGGTGCAACAATACTTGTTCAGGGAGTAATATCTGCGAACTATAAATTTAATGTATATGATGTATCGGGTATTTGTGTGATGGAAAATATCCCTGTCAACGCTTCATATCATGGAGAATCAGTGGGTCATCTATCACGGACGAATTTAACTGCCGGTATCTATTTTTATGAACTTTACGGGCAGGATAAGGTTGTTGCAACAGGCAAATTAATCATAGAGTGAGGAGATTTGTACTGAATCTCCTTTTAAGCGCATCCTATTTTGTAGGAATATTTACCGTTTTCGCACTCGTAATTCGATTCTGCGGAACTGAAAATCCAGTGAGCAGGAATAGTTTTTTAGTGTGGGATACAATCCATTACTACGATATAGTTAAAAATGGCTATAATCCGGCGAGTACGGCTTTTTTTCCGCTATTCCCGTTTTTCTGGAAAATAACAGGGCTGGGCGGTATTGGAATTGCGGTTCTTAATGGAATCATTTTTATTTTGTCTGTTTCATATCTTGCCACGGTATTGAATCTCCCTTCAAAGATTTATTTACTGCTGCTCACCTTCCCGTCAATTTTCTTTTGTTTCATTCCCTACAGTGAATCATTGTTTTTTTTAGGCGGATGTCTTTTACTTGTTGGAATAATACAGGGAAAGAATTATCTGGCGCTTGCAGGGATACTGATAGATTCCATTACACGACCTGTAGCTGCTGTTTTTGTGCCCGCTTTTATCATTATGGCATTATTCACCGTTGCAGAAGCAAAGGAGAGAAGACGAAATGCCTTATTATATTCGCTGACTGCTGTAGCCGGCTTGCTGCTGGTGTTATTCATTCAATACAGCGCCACCGGCGAATGGTTTACCTTTTTTAAAGCCCAAAGGGACGGCTGGGGCAATAGCTTTCGCCTGCCTCGTTTTCATTTTACTTCTTGGAATGGCGATAATATTGTAAGGTTGGACGCAACTGCTTTTTTAATCGGCATGTCTGCTACCGCCGCGCTGGGTTATATGCTGCTAAAAAGAAAATTGAAGGAGATGAATCCCGCTTTATTATTCTCCTTACTTTATCTTGCCGGTATCTGCTGGCTTGTACTATTTACAAGGGGCGGAAGCATGTTCAGTTTGAACCGCTTTATCTATGCAACGCCATTTTTCTTTGTTGCTTTACCGGAATTGATAAAAATAAGATGGAGTATTAAAAATTACATTTTATTATTCGTTACCGTAAATGCGTTTTGGTTATTATTCGGGAGTTATGTTCACATTCAACAGGTATTAATTTACCTGCTTTTAACCATCTTCCTGTTCTCCCTTTTGTTTATTTCGCATCCGAAAAGAATAATTAATATGGTCGGCTATTCAGTTTTTATGCTCGGAAATATTACCTTGCAGATTTACTTTTTCCAGTGGTTTCTTAATGGGGGATGGGTTGGTTAAAAATGAATAAAATGAACACAAATAAAAAAAATAGTAATCCACGAGAACTTATTCGGAATAGTACTGCCGGCACTCGCCTTAATAAATACATAGCCGCGGCCGGATACTGTTCGCGGCGCGATGCCGATGAACTTGTATTTGCCGGATTGGTAACTGTGAACGGTAAGCATATTCTTGAACCGGGATATCGCGTAAAACAGGGAGATATGGTGATAGTGGAGGGCAGAAAAATAAGGCAGCCGCAGAAGTATTATATACTCCTCAACAAGACGAAAGATGCAATTACTACCACCTCTGACGAACGGGGGCGGAAAACGGTGATGGACTTGATACGAGGCGCCTGCGACGAGAGTGTTTATCCTGTGGGGCGGCTCGACAGGAATACGACTGGCTTACTGCTGCTGACCAACGACGGCGAACTGGCTAACCGGCTGATGCACCCTTCCGGTGAAGTAAGAAAGGTGTATAAAACCCGTTTGGACAGAGATATTTCCTATGAAGTAATTAAAAAGATAAGAAAAGGAGTTATGCTTGAAGACGGACTTGCCTTAGTTGACGAGGTCAATCACATAAAAGGCGAAACCGGTGATACGCTGATGCTGGTATTACACAGCGGAAGGAACAGAATAGTAAGGCGCATATTTGAAGCGGTTGGGTTTAAAGTAGCTGCGCTCGACAGGGTAGGATATGCGGGCTTAACGCTCCATGGTCTCGGCAGAGGCGAATGGAGGTATTTATCGAATGAAGAAGTAAAAGAACTGTATAAGAGAACCAACCGGCTCAAAATCTAAGTTATACCGACTATGAATGAAAATACAAAACATTCATGTCGGTATAACTGCCGTAAAGATATTTTGCCTTTGCAAAATCACTTACGGGCGCTATAAATTCAAATTTTGCTTTAAATCTATATCGTTCATTCCACCACCTCCATCAAAGTACGGAAGGCGGTGAATTTTTCGCCGAATTTATTTAATGCATCTTGTTGCAGTCGCGGCGCGTATTCGGCTTTGTATTTGTGGTAGTCGTTCAGGTTTTTACAGGAATATTGTACCGAGTAGGTAGTGCCTTCGTCCTCCACATCGAGCAGCCGGCAAAGCCGGTAGCCGGTGAAAAGACCGGTGCTCAATACATCGGGGATATGTACTTTCTGCATCCAGTTAAGCCAATCTGCGTGGGCATCGTCATCCACATTGATAGTTACATTATAGATTATCACTAGAACTCAAATTTAATTGTTTAGGTTTAAAAAATTTTCGCTAAGATAAATATCAATTAAACGAGGCACGGGATAATCTGATATGTTTCGCAGTTTTATCCATTCGCATCCTTCCGGCAGCTCAATTTCTTTCCTACCGGCTTTAAGTGAGATGAACTTTGCAAGCAGGAGCCGGTGGGTTAAAACATGACGGTATTCAGAGGATACTGATAGGACGATTACCTTTCTGTTCCTGAAAATCCTGCGCCACTCTTTTGATGATGCAAGCGCCAACGGCGTTCCTGCGGCGGCGGTCTCGATACATGGAAAGTCGTATAAGCCCTGCCAGATATCGCCCCGAGGACGCTTTCTCATTATTATACTATCCCCCGATTGTATTACAAGATAGTTCAGAAAGCGTTTCACTATCTTCTTCTTGACCTGTTTTACCGGCAATTTAGCGGTTAAGGTATGCGAATACGCATAGCATTGATCTTGTATAGGGCATTGCGTACAAAAGGGTTTTTTTGGCAGACATATCAGGGCTCCCAGTTCCATCACGGCTTGGTTATAACTGGCTGAATTTTTCTCCGGTAAATAATCATTGGCGATAAGTTGCAGTTTTTTACGCCCCGAACTGCTGTCAACAGGTTCGTCAATGCCCAGTAACCGTGAGTAAACCCTCATTACATTTCCATCCAGAACCGCATAAGGTTGGTTGAAAGCGAACGAAACAATGGCTGCGGCTGTATAGTCGCCTATTCCTTTTAGTCCGCGGATTTGTTGGTAAGTGCGGGGGAATTTGCCCCCAAGCGACTCTTCTATATAACGGGCGGTATGGAGCATATTACGCGCACGCGAATAATACCCCAATCCTTGCCACATCTTCAGAACATCATCTTCCGAAGCTGCGGCGAGAGATGAAACGGTGGGATATTTACTTACAAAGCGCAGATAATAATCTATTCCCTGATTTACCCGCGTTTGTTGCAGAATAATCTCTGAAACCCAGATTTTATAAGGATCTCCGGTATTTCTCCATGGCAAATCCCGTTTCTCCTTTTCGTACCAGTGCAATAGTTTATCCACCCAATTCTCCATGCTGTTCCCCGAAAAATAATTATAAAGATATGATTATGTGTAATGCTGCGCCGGAAATGAATTTGCCCGTTTCGGCTTTAACTTAATTTAACGGCGCTAAAGGAAAGAAATTTACTACTTTTGGGAGACACTTAAACGGAGAAATGGTGAAAAAGATTTTCTTAATTGCGGCGCTCTCTGTATTTGCTTCTTTACTGAAAGCGCAGCAGGAAGAGATTCCGGATGCGAAAGCCAAGGCAGTGATTGAGGCATTGAGCAAAAAGGCGAAGACATACAAGACCATCAAGGCGGACTTCACAATAGTGGTGTATGACAGGAATAAACAGCCCGGCGACCCGCAGAAAGGTAGTTTATGTTCGAAAGGGGCTAAATACCGGCTTGATATAAAAAGTCAAACTGTGATATGCGACAGCGCCACCACCTGGACATACCTGAAGGACGCAAACGAGGTTCAGATAAATAATGTGGAGAGCGACCCGGATAAGGGTAATATTTCTCCCGCCACAATTTTTACAATTTATGAAAAAGGATTTAAGAGCCACTGGGATGGTGAAACGAAAAATGGGGCAGAGACTATGGAGGTTATAGATTTGTATCCAAAGCACCCTGAAAGGGAAAAGTACCATACTCTTAAACTTACTATTAACAAGGAAAAGGATGCGGTGGAGGAGATACTGGTAATGATGAAGGACGGCACTACCGTAAAGTACACAGTGAACTCATTCAGCCCTAATACAACTTTGTCACCGGGTACGTTCACTTTTAACTCAAAAGATTATCCGGGCGTTGAGGTGGAAGACCTAAGGAATTGATTAAATCAACGTTGTTTCAATGGTGTTGCCTGTCTCCAAGGTCTTATGAACGGGGCATTTGTTGGCTATAGCCAATATCCTGCTCTTTTGCTCTGCATCAAAGGCGCCGCGAACCTCAATTATCCGTTTGAAGATATTTTTTCCGGCTTCGTCCTTACTATGTGAAACTTCGGCGGTAATGCCTTCAGTTTGCCACTGTTTGTGGTTCAGGTACATTTTTATGGTAGTTACCGTACAGGCGCCAAGTGCGGCGCAAACCGTTTCCATGGCTGTAGGTCCTTTGTCCTGTCCGCCGCCGGCTAACGGCTCATCGAGTATCAGCGAATGATTCCGGATGGATGCCGTTGCCGTAAAATCTGTTTTGCCGAGAGTTACTTTTGTTGTGAGCATACTGTCAATTAAATTAATGATTGTATTTAAACCGCTTCCGCATACCGTACCCCAATATTTTCAAGCATGGCCATTATCTCCGCATAAGAATCGGTGGTAACGAGTTTCAGGCGGGTTTCTTTAAAATTCTCCATCCCTTTGAAGTAGCTGGTATAGTGCCTGCGCATCTCAAGTATACCAAGTTTTTCGCCCTTCCACTCAATGGATTTTAGCAGATGGGTGCGGCATGAGTCGAGCCGTTCGTTAAGAGTGGGCGGCGGAAGCAGTTGTCCGGTTGCCAGATAATGTTTTATCTCCCGGAATATCCATGGATAGCCAATGGCGGCTCTGCCAAGCATTATACCGTCTATTCCATACCGGTTTTTCATTTCGGCGGCTTTCGCAGGCGAGTTTACATCGCCGTTACCGAAGACAGGTATATGTATGCGCGGATTGTTCTTTACCTCGCCAATCAGCGTCCAGTCGGCATCTCCTTTATACATCTGTTTGCGGGTTCTTCCATGAATGGTAATTGCCTTTATCCCTATATCCTGTAAGCGTTCCGCCGCTTCAACCACATTTAACGTGCTATCGTCCCACCCCAGCCGCGTTTTTACTGTAACCGGCGCCGATACTGATTTCACAATTTCAGCCGTCATGCTTACCATCTTAGGAATATCCTGTAAAAGAGCGGCTCCCGCGCCTCTGCACGCTACCTTTTTCACCGGGCATCCGTAATTGATGTCGATTAAGTCGGGATTTACTTTTTCAGCGACTATTGCCGCTTCACGCATGGAATCAATATCACTGCCGAAGAGTTGTACGCCTACCGGTCTTTCATTTTCAAAAATATCGAGTTTCTTCATGCTCTTAACGGCATGGCGGATCAAGCCCTCCGACGAAACAAACTCTGTATATAGCATATCCGCACCCTGCTGCTTGCATACATGGCGGAACGGCGGGTCGCTCACGTCTTCCATGGGAGCGAGTAACAGCGGAAAATCGGGAAGTTTTATGTTGCCAATGCAAATCAAGCGGTAGCGAAAAAAGGAATTAACATATTTTAAGACGGAATTTTATAGATATAATAACGGATTATAAAATTACCATTTACCAAATAGCTATTTTTGCAAATATACTTTAACTTAATGAATATAAAGTTACCGGGGCGACCGGCTCCTTTTTCAATGTTAGGCGCAGGTAGGCAATTTGCAATACTAATGTCCTTTTTTTTGACGGGATTGGTCTTGTTTAGTATTGTCGGAGTGTTGTGCATTGTCTGGATAGGTCATGTGAGCATTTACGATATACAAGGGATGAATGATTATAGTAACCCTGCCCTGGTTCTTGGCTTAAAGGTAGCGCAGATAATTAGCTCGGTGGGCACCTTTATCCTGCCGGCTTTGGCATTCGCTTTTTTTGTATCTGACAGTCCTGCCGGCTACTTGCAGATTGACAGATTTGGCAATGTAGCGGTTATGCTGCTCGGCGGGTTGCTTATGTGGTGCGCCGTTCCTCTTATCAACTATCTTGCCGCGCTGAACAGTCATTTGAGTTTGCCCTCTTTTATGAGCAGTATAGAGCAGTGGATGAAGGATTCAGAACAGAAGGCGGATGCTCTTACCAATGCCTTTATGGAACATCAGACCATATCAGGGCTTATACTTAATCTGTTTATGATAGGTTTGCTGGCGGCATTTTGCGAAGAGTTGTTTTTCAGGGCAACCCTGCAAAAAATCATGATTCAGTGGACCAGGAATGTTCATGCGGGAATATGGATTACCGGCGCTCTGTTCAGTTTTCTCCATTTTGAGTTTTACGGCTTTCTGCCGCGAATGCTTATGGGAGTATATCTTGGCTATCTTTTCTTATGGTCTGAATCGCTGTGGGTTTCCGTTTTTGCCCACTTTTTGAACAATGCAACGGCGGTGGTATTCGCCTTTTTTGAAGAACGAACCATCGTTCCGAAAGACAGTGACCAGATTGGTTCCGATTCATCGCAGGTGGTATATGTGCTTATAAGTTCAGTTCTTGTCGCATTGCTGCTCCTCCTTATTTACAGGATAGGGAACAATAGGAAAAAGGCGGAAATAGCGGAATTCACTCCTCAAGAATAATTTTTTACCCATAAGTTATTTTGTAGTTAATTTATTATTATTTTTGCCCCGCAATGGTTCCGCCGTTGGCGGATTAAAAGGGAATCGGGTGAAAGTCCCGGACAGTTCCCGCTGCTGTGAGCTCTTAAATAGGTTTTTTGGACATAGTAAGCCACTGACCGCAACTTTGCGGAATGGGAAGGCGCCAAAAACAGAGCGAGTCAGAAGACCTGCCAAAGCGAAATAATAATTCAATGCTTCGGGAGAAAGCGGAGAGTGAATAAACTCGGGATTTATTCCTTTCCTGTTTGTCCCACAAAGTTAAAAACTCAATAATATGAAACAAGATTTCAAATGGACATTATTCAATGTCGGCAAACGCTTTTTTACCATTCCGTTAACCCTATCATTACTTATCGGAACAACATCGGTAAAACTTCATGCGCAAGCGTACAAACTGAATCAGGTAATAGTGCTGAACGACGGCAACCGGCTGAATGTAAACAACGGAAGCTACGCCACTATCGGCAGTTATAATCCCGCTACCAAAGTGTATCAGGATTTTGATGTGATACGGGCGAATTTCGGCTGTTGCGTTATTATTGACAGCGGATTTATCTATGCCGCAGTCGATTCACTGCTTATTAAGTATAACCTGAACACAAAAGCGAGGTTATTGACGCAAACTGTTGTCGGCATCCGCGAGATAGCTGTGTGGGGCAATCAGATTCTTGTTACACGCGGAACAACATTCCCACTCAAGTCATATTTTCAGGTATATGACAAGCATACGCTGAACCTTTTATATCAGGACACCACGGTAAGCCACGCCTCGCAGGGAATAAAGGTACTCGGCGATTCCGCCTATATCGCTATTAATGATTTCGGCTCCGGCAGCATGGGCAATTTAGGAGTAATTGACCTGAAAGCCCAAAAGGAAAAACACGAAGTAAATTTAGGTCCTTCGGGTTTGAACCCCTATGATGTAGAAGTTGACCCGTTGAACAAGAAGATATATACCGTGAACGACCTGACATTCTCCAATTCTACCGTTACCAAGTATGATGCACCTACGGTAACCTTTACCAATACATCGCTTAATCTTACGGCAAGTTGCACCGGCTCAACCTATTATATAGGCAATGTTTATTTTCAGGCGGGTAACGACTATAACATCGGCGAGTTCAGCACCTCATCCCTGTCTGTATGGGATTCGCTGAAGATTAAGAAGTACGTATATGGATTAAGCATTGATTCGGCGGATGGGTATGTTTATGTCGGCCAGACGGACTATGTGTCATACGGAAAAGTTTTTGTTTATAACCTTTTCGGTCAGGCGGTCGATTCATTTCAGGTAGATGTCGGTCCCGGTAATTTTGCCTTTGATATAAGCTCGGTTAATGCAGTTCCCGAAACCAATATTTCTATCGGATTGTCGGCTTATCCGAACCCCGCCGTAAATGAGATATATGTTAAATGTACCGACACCTATAATGAACGCGCAACCCTTTCGCTCATAGATGTATTGGGAAGAACCGTTTACCAAACCTTTTTCAATACCGGTTCTCCTCTTACAATACCTCTCAACGGTATCCCAAGCGGGGTATATTTTATAAAAGTGGAAACGGCAAACAGTTCGGTAGTAAAACAAATTGTTAAGCAGTAATCATAGAATATAGAACTATTTTGCCTGAATTTAAAGAACAAGTTTAGGCGGAAACTAAAAACACATCAATATGAAAACAGATAAAGTCAATGTTCGAACCGGCGTAATCACACTTACAGTATTAGCCGCAGCGTTCAGCCGCCTTATTCCGCATCCGTGGAACTTTACAGCAATAGGCGCCACCGCTCTCTTTGGAGCAGCTTATTATTCCAATCGCTTACTGGCGCTCTCTATTCCGTTGCTCGCCCTCTGGCTTAGCGATCTGGTAATGAACAACACCATATATTCAGGGTTCAATAACCATTCACTGTGGCTCTTTCCAAGCAGTTTTCCCTGGGATTACGCCGCCTTCTTATTAGTTGGCGTTACCGGTATGGGATTACTTAAAAAGATAAATCTTACAAGGGTAATAGGCGCAAGCGTTACCGCCTCCGTTGTTTTCTTCCTCGCATCAAATTTCGGATGCTGGCTGGGCAGCGCATTATATCCACATAGTTTAGGAGGGCTTATGCTTTGCTACGGGGCAGGAATACCATTTTTCTGGAATTCTGTTGCCGGTGACCTCTTTTATTGCGGAATATTGTTCGGTGCGTTTGAACTGGCTAAGTTTAAATTCCAAGTTCTGGGGAAGACATCTGTTTGATGAGAACAACACTTCCAAGAACTGCGGTTCTATGGACTGGCGGAAAGGACTGTAATCTTGCATTGTATGAAGCAAAAGTTTCCGGCTATCCTGTTTTTATGCTGGTAACTTTTATCATGAGTAAAAGTAAATTTAAAGCCCACCCTATAAGGTTAATGAAACTTCAATCTGAATCTCTTGGCATACAACATATATCTATTCCTATATCAACGCCATATAAAGATAATTATGAGAAGGCAATTAGAAAACTAAATAAGGAATATGGCATTGAAACGCTTGTAACAGGCGATATAGCCGAAGTAAACGGCAACACCAATTGGATTACCGAACGGTGTAAGCCGATGGGGGTTAAGGTCATCCTGCCCCTTTGGCATCGTGATAGAGAAGATATTTTGAACCAACTGTTCACGCTGAATTATAAAGTAATTTTTACCTTTGTAAAGCAACCTTGGTTTGATGCTTCATGGCTTGGAACAGTACTCAATGATGGGACACAAAAGAAGTTTCGCAACATTAAGAATCTTGACCACTGCGGCGAGCAGGGCGAATATCACACCATGACGCTGGATGGACCCGGTTACCGCAAAGCAATAAGCATTGATGCTTATTCAACCTGCACGGAAAATGGGGTAAGTTATATGAATTATCATAAAACTTCATTTAAGAAAAAGCTCTTGGAACATCTTTAAAATTGCATCTTACATAAATATGATATGAAGGTCTGTTCGTTTCTCCCCGCTGCTACAAGTATGATTTACCAGATGGGGCTGGAGCAATACCTTTATGGCGTTACGTTTGAGTGCCATTCCGATAAACCAAAAGTAGTCAGGTCGCATTTGGAAGGCAACTGCTATTCCAGCATGGAGATAGAAAAGATAGTATCCGATGCAGCTAAAGCAGGCAGACCCCTCTACTATATAGACGAGGAACTCTTACAGAAAATCGAACCTGATGTAATCTTTACACAGGACGTTTGCGAAGTATGTCAGATAAGCACAAGCGTTGTTCAGCGCGCATTACATAAACTGAAGAAGCAGCCGCTGGTGGTTCCTTTAACCCCGCGGAACCTAAGCGATGTCTATCTGAACGCCCTCACCGTAGCCCAGACACTGGGTAAAGAAGAAGCGGCTTACTCACTTCTCGCCTCACTGGAGCAGCGCACAGACAGAATTATTGATACACTCCGGCAGCATAAAGCGCCTTTGAAGCGGGTAATGCTGATGGAATGGCTGGACCCCATATACAATTGCGGTCATTGGATACCTTACCAGATAGCGCAGGCAGGCGGCGTGGACATGCTTTCTAATCCTTCAGGTTATTCCGTTATTACTCCATGGGAAAAGGTCAGGAATTACAATCCGGAGGTTTTGATTATCGCCCCATGCGGATTTACCATTGAACGTACCGTTAAAGAAATCGGAAAACTATACAAACAGGAGGACTGGGAGAACTTGCAGGCGGTAAAAAACAATAAGGTATTTATTGCCAATGCCGATTTATTTACCTGTCCGAGCGCCCGATTAGTGGATGGAATTGAACTGCTTGCATCATTGCTTCATCCTGATATATTCGCTATTGATAGGAAGTTTAAGGATAGGTACATGTCGTTAGAGCGCATCAAAAGGGTTTATGCCGGCAGTTAAAAAATTGACATAAAAAAAGGCAAGGTGAGATGGTTATTCCTGAAGTTTCAATAGTTATGGCGGTTTTTAACCGCGATTTCCGGTTGGTGGAACGGGCGCTGAACTCGGTTCTGGGACAGGATTTCAAGAGTACCGAGATAATTATTGCCGATGACGGAAGCACGCTTGCGCTCGGTGAGAAATTATTGGAATATGCGATTCGCAATGAATCAAATATAACCTACCTGCGCCATGCCAACATCGGTCAGGCGGATTCCGTAAACCAGGCGGTAGCCATAAGCAAGGCGCGTTATATCGGATTGATAGATTCGGATGACGAATACAAACCCAACCATATTTCACAATGTCTGAAGAGCATCAGCGCGGGTAGCGACCTGATTGCCTCCATACCCGAAATAGCAGCTAATAAGCCGGAGGATTATTATGTACCCGATAAGTATGATTTGCATAAAGACATACACATAGATGATTGCATCATCTTCGGCACCCTGTTCGGGAAGCGCGAGGTATTTACTGATATAGGATTTAAGAATATCTATTCCCTCGACTCCGATTTTTATGAAAGAGCGGGCAAAAGGTACAAAACGTTAAAAGTACCTCTGAAAACCTATAAATATTACTCCGGCTCCGAAGACGGTATTACGGCAAAGCACAGGCGGCTGCGAAATATATCTTAAATTTGTCCGGTTATGGCAGAAGAACAGAAAACAACCCGCCCGATACGCGTACTGGTGGCAAAGGTAGGACTGGACGGACATGACCGCGGTGCAAAGGTGATCGCCTCATTTTTGAGGAATGCCGGAATGGAGGTGATTTACACCGGTTTGCACCAAACGCCGGAAAGTGTTGTAAATACCGCTCTACAGGAGGATGTGGACGCAATAGGGATAAGCATCCTTTCAGGAGCTCATTTAACCGTATTCCCGAAGATATTGAAACTGATGAAGGAAAAGGGATTAAATGATGTGCTACTAACCGGCGGAGGCATAGTACCCGAAAAAGATGCCGATAATTTGCGGAAGATGGGCGTTGGTAAGTTGTTCGCTCCCGGAACCGATACCCGGGAAATAGTAGAATATATCCAAAAATGGGTAAAAGAAAACAGGAAGTTGTAATTACGCCTATATGAACACATACGCAAATCTTAAAGTCGGTATCGAGAACGGTATCTGCACCATTACCATCAATCGCCCCGACAAGCTGAATGCCCTGAACCGCGATACGGTACAGGAGATTGGTGCAGCCATAGCTGAAGCGCGGAAAGACAGGTCGGTCTATGGCATTATCCTTACCGGCGAAGGGCAGAAAGCATTCGCCGCCGGAGCCGATATTAAGGAATTTATAGGGCTGACCCTTGAACAAGGAAAGGCAATGGCGAAAGCGGGGCAGGATGTTTTCAGAAGCATTGAAGATTGCCCTAAACCTGTAATAGCCGCCGTGAACGGTTTTGCCCTCGGAGGCGGCTGCGAACTGGCGATGGCTTGTCATGTAAGGGTGGCTGCTGTTAATGCAAAATTCGGTCAGCCGGAGGTAAACCTCGGATTGATACCCGGCTATGGCGGCACACAGCGACTTATCCGTTACATAGGCAGAGCTAAAGCGTTGGAACTGATGATGACTGCCGAAATGCTGAAAGCAGAAGATGCCCTACGGCTCGGTTTGGTGAACTACGTTGTTCCGCAGGAACAGTTATACCCCAAATGTTTGGAATTACTTAATGAGATAAAAACCAAATCGCCATTCGCAATAGGAGCCGTAATAAGAGCCGCCAACGCATACACCGGCGCATCCAATGGATATGATACGGAATTGGACGAATTCGGTAAATGTTTTGCTTCAGAAGAAATAAAGGAAGGGATTAATGCGTTTTTAGAGAAAAGAAAACCGCAGTTTAATTAATTATTACACTTGAAACCACTCAAGGATTTAGCCGGTCAAACCACAGTATATGGGCTTCCGAGCATTGTGGGTAGGTCCTTGAGCTACCTGCTTGTTCCGCTCTATACTTACACCTTTGCCACCGGTGAATACGGTAAGATAACATATATCTACGCCTACATTTCTTTTATCAATATCATCTTGACATACGGTATGGAAACCTCTCTTTTCAATTTTTCCCGATTGGAGGAGAACAAAAAGAAAGTATACAGCACCATACTATTATCCGTAAGCGCAAGTTCCGCATTTTTTTTAATCGTTTTCTATTTATTCCGTCAACCTATTGCGAACTTCGCCCTTATCGGAAACCATCCGGAATATATAACATGGCTGGCGCTTATTTTATGCAGTGATGCGGTTTCGGCAATAGTGTTTGCCAAATTAAGGCAGCTGAATAAAGCGCGCATCTTTGCAATTATTAAAACCCTGAATATTCTTATTTATATCTCCTGCAATCTGTTTTTTATTTTGCTTTGCCCTGCTGTTTGTAAGAACCCCGATGGATTTTTATCCCCGTTTATTCATGCTGTTTATAATCCCTCCATAGGCATTGGATACATTCTTATTTCAAATATTATTGCCAGTTTGCTCACCCTGCTAATGTTATCGCCTTTCATGGTCATGGCAGGTTTCGAGTTCGACTCCGCTCTGTGGAAACGGATTTTACCTTACGCCATGCCGCTTATCGTAGCGGGGCTTGCCGGTATGGTGAACGAAACCCTCGACCGCGTTTTATTGCAGTATTTATTACCCGCCGAGGTGCATTGGCAACAGGGTGGAATTTACAGTGCCTGCTATAAGTTATCTATCATTATTACCATGTTCGTTCAGGCGTTCAAATACGCCGCAGAGCCATATTTCTTCGCCAACGCGCACGAAAAGGATTTTCATAAGACATACGCCGACATTGTCAAATACTTTGTAATAGGTTGTCTGTTCATTTCGCTGGGAACTCTTGCCAATCTTTCATGGTTGAAACACTTTGTTGGTCCGGCATACTGGAGCGGGATTAAGATTGTGCCTATCCTGCTGTTGGCTAATGTATGTCTTGGCGTATTTTATACGCTGTCCATCTGGTATAAATTGATTCATAAGACAATCTATGGCGCAATTCTTACATTCTTTGGCGCCGCTATTACCATCGCCCTGAATGTATATTGGATTCCAAAAATTGGCTATATGGGTTCGGCGTGGGCAACCCTTATCTGTTATGCCGCCTGCATGATAGCATGTTACCTCTGGAGCAGAAAATACTTCCCCGTTAAGTTTGACCTTACGCGTATTGGTATTTACTTCGCCTTATCCTTAATTTTGTACTTCTTGAGCGTCCGGATAGTTTTAGATTCTAAATTATTATCATTGATTGTAAATAACAGCTTAATCCTTATCTTCGTGGCTGTTGTTTTCTTTATGGAAAAACCAACCTTTGCACTGCTGGACGAATTAAAAATAAAACGAAAAGATGAAAGTGAAAATTGTAAATAAATCGAAGCATACCCTGCCCGAATATGCCACCGAGGAATCAGCCGGCTTTGATGTGCGTGCGAATATCGATTCTCCAATCATTTTAAAACCAATGGAACGAACATTGGTGCCTACCGGATTGTTTATTGAACTGCCTGAAGGATATGAAGCGCAGGTGCGTCCCCGCAGCGGACTCGCTCTGAAACACGGTATCACTGTGCTCAACTCTCCCGGCACAATCGATGCCGATTACAGGGGTGAGCTGAAGGTAATACTAATCAACCTCTCCAATGAAGTATTTACTGTTAACGACAGCGAGCGCATCGCCCAGGTGATTGTAGCAAAACACGAACGTGTGCAATGGCAAGAAACCGAACAGTTGCAGGAAACCAACAGAGGCAGCGGCGGGTTCGGACATACGGGAAAGAAATAGCTATAAACTATGAACTAATAGCTGATAAATGCAATTTAATTCCCGCCTCGAATACTTTGAGTGGGTAGCTAAAAAGCGCCCCGATAAAAGGAAAGCCCATTCCTATTACTGGAAAGACATAACATACTTCTGCAACTATTTTGCGCACGACGACCTCTCTGTTCTCGAAGTGGGTTGCGGTACGGGTGAACTGATAGGCAGGATAAAAGGAAAACGTAAAACAGCCATTGATTTCAGCCCTTCCATGATTGAGCTGGCGAAGAAAAATTTCCCCGACATTGAATTTTATTGCATGGATGCTGAAAACATCACCCTGAACGGGCAATACGATCTCATCCTGCTTTCCAACGTAATAGGTCATCTTGAGGATGTTCAGAAAGCTCTATCCGGTTTGCAGAAACTATGTCATCCGCGCACCAAAATCATCGTAACGTATTATAATTATTTGTGGGAGCCGGTTCTGAAATTTGCCGAGTGGCTGCGGCTTAAAACCCCTACCGACAGGCAAAATTGGTTGAGCTTGAAGGATATTAATAATCTGATGTATTTAGCCGGCTTCGATGTGTATCGTAATGTACGGCGGATGATTGTTCCGTTTCGCCTGTTAGTCATTTCGCCGCTTTTCAATGGATTTATTGCCAAGATGCCATTTTTCAGGCATTTTTGCATAAACCAGTACGCTTTTGCTAAACCATTGCCCGATGAAACGCCTGAATTGAAGGATGTACGCCAAAGTAATTCCGGCAAATATTCGGTATCGGTTGTTATACCTGCGCGAAATGAAAGCGGCAACATTGAAAACGCAATAAAGCGGCTTCCGGCGCTCGGCAGCCATACCGAAATAATTTTCGTGGAAGGACATTCAACTGACAATACATGGCAGACCATTTTAGATGTAGAGAAGAAATATGCCGCAACCCATTCCATAAAAGCCATACGGCAAAGCGGTAAAGGGAAAGCGGATGCCGTAAGGGCTGGTTTTGACATTGCCTCCGGTGATATCCTGATGATTCTGGATGCCGACCTTACCGTACCGCCCGAAGACCTTGTGAAATTCTACAATGCCATTGTCTCCGGAAAAGGTGATTTTATCAATGGCTCACGGCTCGTTTATCCTATGGAAAAGCAGGCAATGCGTTTTTTAAACCTGTTGGGCAACAAATTTTTCAGCGCACTATTTTCCTGGCTGCTCGACCGTCCGTTTAAAGACACCCTTTGCGGCACAAAGGTTATTTTCCGGGATGACTACAAACGGCTTATAGCTAACCGCTCTTTTTTCGGCGACTTTGACCCTTTCGGCGACTTCGACCTGATATTCGGCGCTCATAAACTGAACCTGAAAATAGTTGAAGTGCCTGTGCGTTACCGGGAAAGAACCTACGGAACTACTAACATCTCGCGGTTTAAACACGGTTTCCTGCTACTTAAAATGTGCCTTTTTGCAGCAAGGAAAATAAAATTTGTGTGATATGGCTAAAACCAAAACAGCTTTTTTCTGCCAGAACTGCGGCGCTCAATCTGCAAAATGGGTAGGCAAATGCCCCTCATGCGGTGAATGGAACACTTTTGTAGAAGAAGTGATTAAAAACGAAAAAGAGGAAAAGAAACCCTATACCGTCACCTCCGATAAACCCTATCTTATTTCCGACATTCTGCCGGGTAATACCTTCCGTATCCCCTTGCCCGATAAGGAACTAAACAGGGTATTGGGCGGCGGACTTGTGCAGGGCTCGCTGGTGTTATTCGGCGGAGAACCGGGTATCGGCAAGTCCACTCTTTTATTACAGATAGCTCTTTCAGCCGGCGGACTTAAAGTATTGTATGTATCGGGTGAGGAAAGTCAGGATCAGATCCGCATGCGCGCAGAACGCACCGGTATTAAAAACAAGAATTGCTACATACTTACAGAAACCCTGATACAAAATGTATTCCACCAGGCGGAACTGGTGAAACCGGACCTGCTCGTTATCGATTCCATCCAAACCCTGAATACCAACCTTATAGATTCAACCCCGGGCAGCATATCGCAGGTGCGGCAATGCACCGCCGATTTGATGCGGTATTCCAAAACTACCAAAGTG
>JAKAOA010000069.1 GCA_021823405.1 Bacteroidota bacterium
CGGTGATTTATAGTTCTAAATTCTATACTTGATGACAAAAACACAGATAGCAAGATATGTCCGCCAAATGAGTTTGCGCTTTTCGCAAATCCAAAGCATCGGTATATTCACACAAGATAAAAGGAAGTTATTATGAAATTAAAAAATTGAACATTTTTGACCGTTAAACTATGCCAAAGCATGCCCGCCTACTGGCGTGGTGTACTATTTTTGTAATACAAGGAACATACCATAAGTTCATATTCTAATTCATAGATGATTGTGCACGACAATTATAAAAATTACGGTTCTTTGAAAAAACTAAAGCCACGCAGTAGCGCCCTCGGTACAATTTTTACAGATGTCAATATTCTTGCGCGAATGCAATATTGCCCGCCTGAAACTACGATACTCGTCACCATGCCAGATAGATGCAAACGATGCCCCGTTTACATTACCCAATGTATGTTTTGCATCCTTATCGAAGCAACAGGGAACTACCTGCCCGTCCCAAGTGAAAACACACCCCTGCCACGAGCGCCAGCAATGGTTCAGCAGCTTATTTTTGATTACATATTTACCCGAACCATCCTTCTTATAGCGGGAGTATTGCTCATCGGACGGCAACAGGTCATTGCCCTCCGAATAGTCATAAACCTGAAGTGTTTTCAGTTTCACTTCATCAACACCAATCTCTTTACCGAGTTTTATAATGTCCTGGATCTGGCTCTGGTTAGCTCTGTTTACCAGAAATTGAAAGATAAGATATGGGGTAGTGGAGTGAAGTTTTCTTTTCCATTCCACCAAATTCTTAGCTCCCTCCAGAACCTTGTCAAGCTGCCCGCCAATCCTATATGCAGAATAGGTTTCTTGTGTAGTTCCATCTATGGAGATAATCAGTCGTTTAAGCCCGCACTGAACTGTTTTACGGGCGTTTTCAGGTGTCAGATAATGTCCGTTGGTAGAGGTGGCAGTGTAAATGTTTTTGGCGGAGGCGTAGCTAACCATATCAGTAAATCCGGTATTCAAATATGGTTCTCCCTGAAAATAAAAAGTAAGGTACGATATATGTGGCGACAGTTCATCAATTATTTTATGAAAGAACTCACTTTCAAGCATACCGGTATTACGGGAGAACTCCCTTTTGCCGCTAGGGCATTCGGGGCAGCGCAAATTGCAAGAGGTAGTCGGCTCTATGGATACACTTATGGGCATACCCCAATGAATGGGGCGTCCAATAAGGTTCGACAGGTGGTAGCTGATAAAAACTTTACCGGCATTCCAGCTTTTGCGCACCGAAAAACTCGAGGCAATGTTAAAAATATCCGTTAATTTGGAGTTAACCATTGAATCTAAAATTAAACAAAGGTATGAACAAACCCTGAACCGGGAACAGCAAGCGGAATCACTAACGACTATCCCAAAGATGCTTATCTTTACATTTTAAATAAATACCAGAACAATGATAAAACACTTCGATAACTACCATAAAGAATTCGATAACTATTTCGGCTCCGTTTCAGTTCAGGAGGAAATGGAAAAATCGATTGAGCTTGTGCGTAGCCATGAACGCATATTTTTTATCGGAAACGGGGGGTCAAACTCCATTTGCTCCCACATGATGGAGGATTATATGAAGATGCTCGGTAAAAAAACCGCCTCCTTTACCGATGCCGCAATGATAACCTGCTTTGCTAATGATTATGGCTGGGAAAATGCAATTACAGAATGGATAAAATTTCAGTTCAGCGCCGGTTCTCTCCTTGTATCGATAAGTAGTTCGGGCGAATCTAAAAATATATTGAATGCCACCCGGCAGGCGATTGAAATGAATGGAAAGGTGATTACGCTTTCAGGATTCAGTCATGATAATTCTCTTGGTAAATTAGGGAATGCCAATATTATTGTCCCTGTAAAGAGCTACGGAATAGTTGAGTGTTTCCATCAAACGGCACTGCATATTATTTTGGACCATCTTTATCTGTAAACGATATACATCGCAGAGCGCAAGGACTTCATCTACGACCTCATCTTGCCGGAGAAATACTTTTTCTATTTCGGCTTGCACTAAACCCTTACCTCCTGCATATTCTTAATTAGCTCGGTACCGAATTCTGAACACTTTAAAAGCGTGGCGCCCTTCATCTGTCTTTCAAAATCATAAGTTACCCGTTTTGATGCAATAGCGCGTTCCATACTCTTGTAAATGAGTTCAGCGGCTTCTATCCATCCCAGGTGTTCGAATAACATCGCACCGGAAAGTATTACAGAACCCGGATTTACTTTATCAAGATTTGCATATTTAGGCGCAGTACCGTGTGTAGCTTCAAATATAGCATGTCCGGTAACATAATTAATGTTGGCGCCTGGAGCTATTCCTATTCCTCCTACTTGCGCTGCAAGTGCATCACTTAGATAATCTCCGTTAAGATTCAGTGTGGCAATCACGTCAAAATCTTCAGGACGCGTAAGAACTTGTTGCAAAGTTATGTCGGCGATTGCGTCTTTGATTAATATTTTACCGGAAGCAAGCGCCTGTTTCAGTTCTGCATTGGCAGCTTCTTCTCCCTTTTCCTTTTTGGTCGCTTCCCATTTTCTCCATGTGTATACAGCGTCTTTAAAACAACGTTCTGATACATCGTAACCCCAGTCGCGGAATGCTCCTTCGGTATATTTCATTATATTCCCCTTATGAACAAGTGTAACCGATTTGCGCTTATGCTTTATAGCATATTCTATCGCGCTTTGAACAAGACGCATACTTCCGGAACGGCTTACGGGCTTTATACCTATACCGACTGCTATGGATTGATCCACTTCATCAGCGTCTGCCATTTTCCAGAAATCTTCTGCTTTCTGCTTCGTTCCGAAACGGATTTTCTCAAAGTCCTTTGGGAACTCTTTGGCTATGAAGTCCAATATTTTCTGGGCTTCCTGACTTCCGGCTACATATTCTATACCCGCATATATATCCTCGGTATTCTCGCGGAATATAACCATATCCACCGCTCCGGGATTTTTTACAGGAGACGGTACTCCTTCAAACCACCTTACAGGACGCAGACATACATAAAGGTCTAAGATCTGGCGTAATGCAACGTTTAGCGAGCGTATTCCGCCTCCTATGGGTGTGGTTAATGGACCTTTAATGCCTACGAGGTATTCTTTAAATGCAGTAAGGGTATCTTCCGGCAGCCAGTTACCTGTTTTGTTAAATGCCTTCTCGCCTGCAAGTACCTCCTTCCATTCTATTTTACGGGATCCGCCGTATGCCATTCTTACAGCAGCATCGAATACCCGAACCGACGCCTGCCATATATCCTTTCCTGTGCCGTCACCTTCTATATAGGGTATAATTGTTTTATCAGGTACATTCAAATGACCATTCTTGAGGGTGATTTTGTCTGCGCTCATGGTGTATTCTTTTTTGATTTAAGGTTTGTGTTCGTGGTCTTAACTTGACTAATAAAGGTCTCTAAGCTCGTATATCATTTCACTTGTAATTTGATAAACTGTGAATAATCCATATCTTTCAGTTTTTTATGACCTATAGAATAGGCAGTTTAAGCGAGTAATTGATTTTATGCAGCTTCTGGATACTTCAAATGTTACTAAAATGTCTCCTCATTTAACTGTAATTTGGGTGTGCAAATATAGGTAACAAGGGAATTGAATTCAGGATTTAATTACTTAATTTATTAAGGTAATTCAAGTCCTAACTGGCTAGACAATTTCTCTACATCGGAATTTTTATTTTTCATGTGCTCGTATTTTTCCTGTGCCGTATATGGTTTGGTCTTGCTTTCTGACTTTGAAACTATCGTATGTATCTTTAGTATCGGATGATTTAATTGTTGGCGCAAAAAATCAAGCAGTTCGGTTTTATGCTCCTCCATTGTCTGTTGCTGAACTGTATTTCCTAATATTATCTCAATGTAAGAGTTATCATCAGTATTTAGTACAGGTTCTACCAATGTCATGATACTGCATAAATTTCTTTTCTTTTCCTTATGGGTATTGATATAATTGCTCCATGCCTGGTGAATTTGTTCAGAAGTGATAGCAACAGGTTTATGGTCAGTACTCGCATGTTCTGCTGTTGTAACGCTTAGCGGCATCGGTATATCGCCAATTATTTTCTGAACAGAGAGAAAATTCAATTTCGAAGTTGACTTCTGTTCTTTAGCTTCGGGAATCGGTGTGTGCACTGCAGTAAGCTTATCTTTAGGAACCCCCGAGGATGTTTCAGAAGTTGATACTTTTGAGACAGAAGCCGGATGAGATTTTGGAGTCAAACTTACATGTGGGGCTTGCTGTACGGGTGAGGATGCAGTTTGTTGCAGAGAGGGTGTGCAAAGACGAATTAGTGCGATTTCGACAAGCAGCCGCTGATTTACAGCCATTTTATAATTAATACCGCATTGATTTAAGAGGGTGAGTCCGCTAAAAAGAAAACTTTCTGGACAGAGCGCCGCTTGGATAATGTATTTTTCCTTCATCTGCGAACCTTTTTCTACAAGGGGAGCCGTGGTAGGATTTTTTGCTACAATCAGGTTGCGCAGGTGCTCGCTTAGCCCGCCAATAAATAAATAACTATCGAATCCATTGGAAAGTATTTCATCAAAAACGAGCAGTGCTGCTGATACATCTCCATTAATGATATCAGATGTGATTTTAAAATAGTAGTCGTAGTCGAGAATATTCAAATTGTCTATAACCTTCTTGTAGGTAAGCTGGCGCCCTGCAAAACTTACCATCTGGTCATATATCGAAAGCGCATCACGCATGGAACCGTCAGATTTTTCCGCTATAATGTGCAGAGCTTCCATATCGGTTTCGACTCCTTCCTGTGTGGAAATATAGGCGAGGTGACCCGCAACGTCTTTTAATTGTATTCTTTTGAAATCGAAAATCTGACATCTGGAAAGAATTGTTGGAATTATCTTGTGTTTTTCTGTGGTGGCTAGTATAAATATTGCATAAGGCGGTGGTTCTTCGAGCGTCTTCAGAAATGCATTGAATGCTTGTGTCGAAAGCATATGCACCTCATCAATGATATAAACCTTGTATTTACCCGCTTGGGGAGCCGACCTTACCTGTTCAATAAGAAGCCGTATATCGTCTACCGAATTATTTGATGCTGCATCCAGTTCATGGATATTCAGGGAACGTCCTTCGTTAAAACTACGGCATGAATCACACTTATTACACGCCTCCCCGTCAGGTGTCTGGTGTTCGCAGTTAATTGTCTTCGCAAGAATACGGGCGCAACTTGTCTTACCCACTCCGCGCTGCCCGCAGAAAAGAAATGAATGAGCAAGATGCCGGTTAGTAATGGCATTCTTTAAGGTGCTAACAATGGCGTCCTGTCCTACGACGCTTTTAAATGTTGAAGGTCTGTATTTTCGAGCAGAAACTATAAAATCTTCCATCCTTTTGCGCTGAATGTACAAAGATAAGAAGAATGTTTCTATTAAAATACAATGCTCTTAAGTGATTTTGCGACTACATACCGCATTAGCTATTGCCTTGACGCAAAATAAAATACTTGTACGCGTCGCCAAATACAGACACGAGGTAAGCAGTTATATCGATGTTTTGAAATTACATACTTTGGCAAATTCAAGCGTAGTCGGTATAAGTATGAGATTTTGAACTATTAATGAATGATATTTAAGGTTCTTTTGTAGTATATTCAATATTGCGTGTCAATTTCATTAGGTACGCCCTAAATAATGAAAACCGGGATAAATTATAGTGGTTTACTCATTTATCGGGTATCATTTGCGCTATTTTGTTTGTTGCGTACCTTGTTGACCTAATTGAATACTTTTGCATTTTCCAAAATAAAGAGCATAAAATGATTAATCCGTTACGCATTGTATTTATGGGTACTCCCGAATTCGCGGTCGCCTCACTTGATGCCTTGTGTAATTCTACCCACCATGTAGTAACAGTTGTTACTGCGCCCGATAAGCCGGCGAGTCGCGGATTAAAAATACATTCCTCGGCAGTGAAGGAGTATGCCTTACAAAGGAATATCCCCATCCTCCAACCAGAAAATCTTAAGGATCCGGTATTTTTAATGAAAATCAAAGAATTATCCCCAGATATTCAAGTGGTAGTAGCGTTCCGTATGCTGCCTGAAGCGGTATGGAAGCTTCCCCGCTTCGGAACCATCAATTTGCATGCCTCGCTCTTGCCCCAATATAGAGGTGCGGCACCAATAAACCGGGCAATTATGAATGGCGAAAAGGAGACGGGGGTTACAACATTTTTTATTAATAGTGAGATAGATAGCGGTGACATACTTATGCAGGAAAGGGTGCCTATTAGCGATAATGACAATGCTGCGATTCTTCATGACCGGCTGATGATGAAGGGCGCTTCTTTATTAGTTAAAACTGTGGACGGACTCTCTACTAAGACGCTTAAACCTATTAGACAACAAAGCTTCTCGCTTGCAGTATTAAAGACAGCTCCGAAAATATTTCGTAACGATTGCAGGATAAATTGGAATTCATCTTCTAAGACAATATACGACTTTGTGCGCGGGTTAAGTCCTTATCCCGGCGCATGGACAGAGTTTATAAAAGTTAACGAAACGGTACGGCATAGAACAGTTCTCAAAATTTACAAATGCTCTCCTGCCGACTATATTCCGGGTAACCTTGGCTCAATTATGATTAGTGGACAAGATATGTATGCGAGCTGTTCAGGCGGGAGGATACAGCTTTTGGAACTCCAACAGGAAGGAAAGAAAAGAATGAGCGCCGCTGAATTTTTAAGGGGCTTTCAAAATGAAGGATTAGAACAGTATCAACTGCTTTAGCTTTTGATATCTAAAGAGAATATCGAGCGCTCCGTATTTGTAGTGATTTAGTTAATCAGAAGCGGATCGCCCAGACGGTAAAATAACCCCAGTGTAAAAAGGAAGTAACCGTTATGATGCTGGTCAGTTGGTTCAATTGTTAATGGTGAGGTTACAGGGCTGGAATTTAGTTGATAATTGTGTGTTGTTACTGTAGAACCATTGGTAGTATTAACTGTAGCTCCGCTAACATAAGTGGTGATTGTTGTATTAAAATCGGCTCTAAGTCCCATATAGTCGGCATTTAATAATAAGCCGGTACGCTTCATAAGCGGTAACCTGAACCCAATACCTGCCATATAAAAAAGTGCAAGGGCATTAGAGCTTTTTAAGTCAAATTTATAATAGATGGTAGAATCGCTGTTCGACTGTCCTCCATAATTATTGGTAGTAGTAGAATTAAGGTAAACCTGTTCGGGGTAATGACAGTACATCAACCCTCCGAGAATTCTTATATCAAAAGCATACTTTTTATTTAACTGGTAAGTTATAAATGGACCTGTGGCTATGTAATATTGGGTAAACCAAGTATTAGCAACAGTTGCCGGAACTGCATTATATCCTACCCGGCAGGCGATACCAAGAAAATTGTCCCAAAAAGGTTTTGCTGCGGAAATAAATATGGCGGGATTAAAAGAAAGGCTGCTGTTGTCCACAAATCCAAAGCTTGCACCCATGTATCCGGTTGAAGTAAATTTGCTTGTGTCAGCGTATTCCCACCAAGGTCTTGGCGAATCGCTTTTTTGAAACTGACACCAACCCGTAGAATAATGAAATGCAGATAATATTACTGCAGCTGCGTATGTAAAAAGGTTAACCCGAAAATAACGAAGTTGCTTATGAGAGGAATATGCTGTAAATGTAGTTTTTTGCATCCGGTTCCGGCTTTATTCAAAAAAACGTAATCATCTGTTACGTAGCTCCATATAACAAAGTTACAATTTATTTTCCGGAAACACGGCATACTTATCAAAACTTTAACTACTATACCCCTGCCTACACTGCCTTTCACAATAGATAAAATAAGGAAATGTATATAGCAGATAACTTTGTAGGTGAACAATCATGCTGATTGTTCAATATCTTGTAATTTAGCGTTTCAAACAATTATCTACAAATTATGAAAAAGGTACTGCTCCTTATTATCACTTCGGTGGCGTATGTTTTACAAAGTCATGCACAGGTATTCTGGTTGGAAAACTGGACAAGCTGCACTTGTGACTCCTTATGTAAATCATATACGGGTCCCAACGGTCCGTGGGCAATAACAAATGTTGGTTACAACGGCTCTGCCGCCAATGCATGGTATTTCAGCTATAAGGAACAGGGTTTGGGTAGAGGAGCGTGCGGCTCCGGAGCGGGCACCCGTGCATCGGCTCATGTTGGCAATGTTTCTACCTCGCCGCAAGCGAGTATCCTTTGCCCGTACGGTGATTGCGGTGCTTTGAACGACGATGCGCCCTCGTCCACTTACACCAATATCCGGCTTGAATCACCAGTTATAAATTGCACGGGTAAATCGAATATTACCCTATCTTTTAACTACATAATGAAGGGTGATACCTTACATGATTATGCCACTATCTGGTATTTTAACGGCTCCGTTTGGACAAAACTTAATAAACCTGCGCAAACCCCGCCTATTTGCCCCGGTTTTCCCATCTCTCCAGGTTTATGGACTTACGATACAATACCATTACCTTCAAGCGCGAATAACAATCCGAATGTCAAAATCGGATTCCTTTGGTTCAATGACACTACTGCTGTGGCTGATAACAATCTGGATTATCCTTCGTTTGCAGTGGATAGTATTGCTTTAAGCAGTGCAGTGCCACTTGGAGCCAATAACATAAATACAGCTAACGGGAACCTAACGCTTTATCCCAATCCAAATGACGGGAGATTCACTATTCAGATCCCATTAATTATAGATAGAGACCCTTACTTATTCGAAATATATAATGTAATAGGGGATATGCTCGCTAAGGTTCAGGTTAAATCAGGGTTAAATAGCGTTAATTTTTCTTACTTCTCTTCAGGTCTCTATCTTTATAGGGTTATTGACCAGAATGGAAATCTGCTGGGGCGGGGAAAGGTTGAAATAGCTAACGACAGGTAGTATTATGAGGGAAAATCGTCCTCTTGCCGAACGAATGCGCCCCATTAAATTGGAAGATTTTTTGGGTCAAAAGCGTCTTGCGGGTCCCAACGGGGTGTTAAGGAAATTTATCGAATCCCGTAATTTACCATCTATTATTTTCTGGGGACCTCCGGGTGTCGGGAAAACCACTCTTGCCAGTATTCTTGCGTGCGAACTCGACAAAGAATTCTATGCCTTAAGCGCTATTTCATCAAGCGTAAAAGAGGTAAGGGAAATCATCAGTAAAAGCGAGGAATCCGGCTTATTTAAAAGCGCCCCAATTGTATTTATTGATGAAATTCACCGGTTTAATAAAGCTCAACAAGACGCTTTGCTTGGAGCTGTTGAGAGGGGAAGCATTACTTTAATTGGAGCAACTACTGAAAACCCCTCCTTTGAAGTAATTTCTGCTTTATTATCGCGTTGTCAGGTATATGTGTTACATCCGCTTGATAAAGAAGACCTGTTGCAACTTCTTATGAGAGCCATTGAAAAGGATGAAGCGTTGAGAATAAAACAGATTGAGATACTTGAAACCGATGCTCTTTTACGGCTTTCGGGAGGTGATGGCAGAAAGCTGCTCAACCTGTTAGAGGCGGTAATTATGGCAAACGGTGCAACTAAAAAGATACCCGTTACCGACGAAATGGTAATGCAAGTTGCCCAGCAGATTATCCCATTATATGATAAAACAGGCGAACAGCATTATGACATTATTTCAGCATTTATAAAATCGATACGCGGAAGCGACCCAAATGCCGCTGTATATTGGCTCGCACGCATGCTGAACGGCGGTGAAGACATCCTTTTTATAGCACGCCGAATGACAATACTTGCGTCGGAAGATATAGGAAATGCCAATCCATTCGCTCTGGTTATTGCGAATAACTGCTTTCAGGCGATTAATTCCATCGGTATGCCGGAAGCCCGTATTATTCTGTCGCAGACCGCTGTTTATCTTGCTTGTTCGCCTAAAAGCAACAGCGCTATTAATGCTATTGATAAAGCCATGAGCAGAGCGGCGGAAACGGGTAATCTTCCTGTACCACTGCATTTACGTAATGCGCCAACCGGACTGATGAAACAGTTGAATTACGGTAAGGATTATAAGTACGCTCACTCTTACGAAGGGAATTTTTTAGTTCAGGACTTCCTACCGGCCGAACTCAAGAATACGGTATTTTATGAGCCGGGCGCCAACAACAGCGAAGACGAATTCAGGAAATACCTGAAAAGAAACTGGGGCGATTATTACAACTATTAAAATTATTTTTTCTTTAGAGCATCCCAGCCATTTACCGGTAGTTCATGCAAATTTCCGTCTTTGTCTGCAAGTTTTATTCCGGATGCAGGTGCGAGAATTTCCCCGATTAATGATATGTCAGATATGTCCTTCAGCTTTTTATAATCCGCCGGCGATACTGTAAATAGCAACTGATAATCTTCGCCTCCGTTCAAGGCAAAAATGGTCGGCGATACCTCTGCCTCCCTTGCAATTTTAATTGTCTCATCGTGAATTGGTATCTGGGTTTCGTCAATCAGGCAGCCAACGGAGCTTTCGGTGCATAAGTGATTTATCTCGGACGAAAGCCCGTCTGAAACATCAATCATAGAGGTGGGTTTTACGTCAGAATGTGCAAACATTTCAACTATATCAAGACGAGGGCGTGGCATGAGCTGGCGTTGTAATACATGGGTGTAACTTTTTAAATCGGGCTTTACGGAAGGTTCACGAGCGAAGTTCGTTTTACCCTTTTCGAGTACAGATAATCCCGCATAAGCAGCGCCGAGGTCTCCTGTTACACATAGGTAATTGCCGACTTTTGCTCCGTTGCGGAATGTTATTCTATCTTTTTTACCTTTGCCAAGTATCGATATATTAATTATCAATCCTGACCGCAAAGAAGAGGTATTACCTCCAACCAGGTCAACTTTATATTCCTTGCAGGCAATCCGTATTCCTGCATAAATTTCCTCCAGCGTCTCCACCGAGTATTGATTAGATAGTGCGATACTTACCAATAACTGCGTCGGTTCTCCATTCATCGCACAAATGTCGGATACATTAACGGCAACGGACTTATAACCTAGGTGCCTTAATGGAGTATAGGCAAAATCGAAATGAATTCCCTCTGCGAGTAGGTCAGTAGAGAATAACAATACTTCGTCTTTCTCGAGCGGTGCTATAACCGCAGCATCATCTCCGACGCCTTTAAGGGTTGAATTGCGTTGCAACTCGATATTACAGGTAAGCCGTTCTATCAAGCCGAATTCACCTAATTCACTTATTGGTGTATATTTAATTCTTTCCTCTTGCATTTTTACCAAAAGTAGTCATAATCAGCTATATATCAACTGATATAGTTCTGTGACCGATCATAATTTCATGTTAATTGATACTTCTTATTTTCTTTTCCAATCCTGTTGTTGAGTAACCGGGTACAAAGTCAATAGTTAATACCTTTCCCCCTGATGCAATAACAGTATCGTATCCCGCAATCTGTTCGGGTTTCCAGTCGCCACCTTTCACCAGTACATCCGGTTTTACCATTTTTATAAGTTCGTCAGGTGTTTCCTGGTCGAAAATCGTTACAGCAGATACCACATGCAGCGATGCCGCAATAAGAGCCCTCGTTTGTTCATCCTGAATCGGTCGGTTAGCGCCTTTATTCAACTTCTTAACCGAGTAATCCGAGTTAATTCCAAGAATAAGAATATCACCAAGGTCAGCTGCCTGTGAAAGATAAGTAACATGCCCTCTGTGCAACAGGTCGAATACTCCATTTGTAAATACAATATTATTGTTTTTAAACCTCCATTGCAGAACCTCGTTGGCAAGTTTTTCCCAGCTTAATATTTTGGATTTAATGATTTCAAGTTTGTTCATCTTCGTTTGATTTATTTACTATCGGCAAAAGGACTAATGATATGAGTCCTAAAAATACTATTAATACAAGCTGTGAGCCCCAAATAAGCCATGGCAGGGCAACAGACAATCCGTTTTCCTTAAGATGAAGGGCAGGGTAGAGCGCTACCAATACATTACCGATTAACAATTGGTATGCCCCGGTGCCGCCGGGGGTTATAATAACCGCAACTGCTCCCACTATTAGAATAACTAAACTATCGCCTATGGTAAGTTGTGAGGTGCCTGCGAAACAGAAAAAACATAAATAGGTAGCAGCGAGATAACATAGCCATATTACAACAGAATAGACCCAAAATAGAATGGGTTGCTTTACCTTGCCCACGCTCTTTATTCCAAGCCAGAAGCTTTGGACGTACTTTTTAACTAACGCAAGTACCTTATTCTTGCTTTTAAGAATAATAAAGATTCCGACACCTAATATAACGAGCAGGGCGGAAACTATGATAAGATGGGAATGAACCCATTTGTTAAACTTACCAGCGAGGTCTACTTCATTCATCATCTCGAACGCTTTCTTTGATTCAAGAGCTATTGTGGTGGCGAAGAAGATGAATAGCATCAGAACGTCTATAAACCTTTCTACAATTACTGTTCCGAATAGTTCAGTGAAGGACATCTTTTCATATCGGGCAAGTACACCGCAGCGAGAAACTTCGCCAATCCTGTTAATGGCGTAGTTCGCCATATAACCGATTACTACCGCAAAAAAAGTATTGTTCAGTCGCGGCTTTTTATCAATAGGTTCTATCAGCATACGCCAGCGTACAGCCCGTAAAAAGTGACTGAAAATACCTACTGCAAGCGATAGTGCCAGCCAAAAGTAACTAGCCTGTTTAAAGGCATTTGCAATATTCAAACGCTCGTCGGCTGTTATCCCTCTTATGCTCAAATAAACAAGACCTAATCCTACGCAAAAAAAGAGCAGGAATTTAAGGATGTTTTTGAGGCGGGAACTCAAGATTTCAGCTTGTTGGTTTTACTGTCAGGATAAACCAGTATGGGTTTATAGGTTACCGCCTCTTCCTCTGTCATAATGGCATAGGAGATAACTATCAGTTGGTCGTTCACGAGCGCTTTTCGAGCGGCAGGTCCGTTCAGGCAGATAATACCTGAACCTCTTTTGCCCTTTATAACGTAGGTTTCAAGGCGCTCTCCGTTATTCTGGTTGAGCACTTGAACTTTTTCATTTTCCAGTAAATGGGCGGCATCCATCAAATTTTCGTCGATTGTAATGCTTCCTACATAATCGGGATTGGCTTCTGTAACACGCACGCGGTGCAATTTCGATTTTAATATATGTATCATCATAGTGACGGCAAAGGTAAGAATTTAGTTAATGCAGTTTGACCCGCCAATCATCTGTGAAGGCAGTGTATAACTGCCCGTACAAGTATTTTGCATTACGCCAACGCTATACATACTACAATTGAACCTGATATCTATCGGGACGTGGTCGCAAAATCACATTTGAGCAGTACATCATTGTAATTTAGTACTCGAACACTCCGAATGGACTTTTTATCGTGAGTTTTTTACCTGCATACTTCTCAACCCTGCCAACCACTTTAGCTTCTATATTAAATTTTGCGGACACTTCTATGAGCAGTTTTGCGGCATCGGCAGGTACATATAATTCCATACGGTGCCCCATGTTAAATACCTGATACATCTCCTTCCAACTGGTATTTGCACTTTCCTTAATGATATCAAATACTAGAGGGTGGGTAAAAAGATTATCCTTAATAATGTGGTGGTTTTCGGTAAAATGAAGAATTTTGGTTTGTCCTCCGCCCGAACAATGTATTATGGCATGGATGTGTGGGCGATAGGCGCGTAATACTTCCCGTATTACAGGAAAATAGGTTCGGGTAGGGGATAGGAGAAGTTTTCCAATATCGGTGGTATATGTACCCAACTGTGAGTTGATACTTATTTTATCTGTCAGTTTTCGTTTTCCGCAATAAACCAATTCAGCTGGAATGGAGGGGTCGTAAGATTCTTTAAATGCCGTTGCATAACTATGCTCTAATGTATCATGTCGGGCGGAGGTAAGTCCATTGCTGCCGATACCGCTATTGTAGGTATCCTCGTAGGTAGCTTGTCCAAACGATGCAAGGCCGACAATAACGTCTCCATCCTTTATCCGGTCGGGGGTGATAACAGAACTGCGCCTTAGCCGTGTAATTATTGTAGAATCGACGAGAACGGTTCTTACCACATCCCCCACATCTGCTGTTTCTCCTCCCGTTGAATGAATGGTAACGCCAAATTTTCTTAGTTTTTCCAAAAACGTTTCGGAACCGTTTATAATTTCAGAGATTACGCTACCTGGTATAAGGTTTTTGTTCCGACCAATAGTAGATGATAGCAGCATATTATCTGTGGCGCCTGCGCAAAGCAGGTCATCAGTATTCATTACGATAGCATCCTGGGCAATGTTTTTCCACACTGACATATCACCTGTTTCTTTCCAATATATGTATGCGAGTGATGATTTGGTGCCTGCGCCGTCGGCATGCATTATTGTACAATAATCGGTATCGCACGCCAGTTGGTCAGCTACCACTTTACAAAAGGCATTCGGGAATACGCCTTTATCTATTTTTTCAATGGCTTTATGAACATCTTCTTTCGATGCCGAAACGCCTCTGTCGGAATATGTATTCAATTGGTAAAAGAATTTAGAATTGATATGCGGCAAATAACAATAACAAATCCCGTCTCACATGGCTGCGAAACGGGATTGTATCATCGTCCATGATTAATTTTCCTTTTTTATGTCCCCTTGCGGTTTGGGCTT
>JAKAOA010000070.1 GCA_021823405.1 Bacteroidota bacterium
AGTTTTAATCCTCCTATTAAGTTTAAATGGTCCCGAAGCCTTATAAATTTTGCAGAAATAATTCCAGATTCAGAAGCTGGTCAAATTATTGTGGGAATGGAAAATACATATAAAGATGAGAAAGGAAACATTATTCAATCTAATAAAGAAAAAGAGGAGATAATATCTATGTCTTATCCTGTATTTTCAAAAAATGGAACCTATGCAATCATAAGAATTCAAACTATTTCTGGTTCTCTTACCGGTAGAAGGGACTTTTACCTTTTAAAGAGACTAAAAAATAAAACTTGGGTTGAGTTATTGAGTTACGGAGATATAAGCTAAACAAAGGGATAGAAGCAACCAGTGATGAAGTAACAGAACTCAGAAAGGAGTATCAAAAACTGAAGCAGTTTTCGGATATTATCCTGCTTCAGGACATCTCCCTGATGCTCGCATTCCATGGAGAAGTGCGTAAACCGATTAAACTGACCACCTGAGACCGAAGCAAACTGACCACTGATTTTGCTGGCGAAGATTACCCAGTACCCGCTATGCCCACCCCGCTGTAATTTGTTTTGCGGGCTGGCTTAGTGGGTTAGTAAAAAGTAAGCTGTGCTTATTATATTTGCAATATGAAAACTATTTTTAAGTATAACTTAAAGGACTATTTACCCATTAAGGCAATTCCTGCCCGAACTGTAGCAGGCGGGCACAAAACAAATGCAGGTGAATTGACCTTAGCGGGTACGGGGGACCTATATTTTGTACCTGCCCTTTGGCAAGGTGCGAATAGTGAAAACAATGAGAACACCTCCGATGGTTCAGCAGGGTATACCTTTGGATACCCATTTTAAATTGTTAATGCTTGAAAATCAAATAAATATCTTAAAGGATACCTCAAAAAAGGTATACCCATGCACCCTCCTTTTGTGCATTAACCCATTAAGGTCGTAAAGATTTTCTTAAAACAATTACTTCTGATTGAGGCGGTAAAATCACCTATATTTGTGATAATCCTGATACGAGTAGCCATATTATTATTTGCAAAGGTGAGAAGGATATACCTTTTGTCATCCCTGATTATACTTTACTCTACCATTCCTGTATCAGGCATTACCCCTACCGATTCGGCAATCAGCGGCGACTCGAACCTCAAGCATGCTCTGGTAATTACTCCATCTTTCGGCTATGGCGAACTTCCATTTTTAGAAGGACCGATGGCAGGAGCCATCTATTATAATGACGAATACCATAAAACCGGCTCGGCTCTTATCAACTGTTCGGTTGACTACCTTCTTACGCCTTTTCTGAACATTGAAGCGGCTGTTTCTTATCAGCCGGCGCCATTTTCGTCAATGGTTATAGAACAATATTACTATTACCAGTATGCCTCAAATCCATACTCATTCAATATAGCCCCCGCAATTCAATTAGCGGCTGATTACTATAAATCGGATAATGCGAGCGTGGGCTTGGCGGCAAGTTACCAATCCATCCGTTGTTCCTCGCAGAATGTACAGCCGTTCTATCCCGGCTCGGTACTATTTCAGGAATATTCTCTTGGGGTGCGGAGCATCTATTACTTTGAAGGGAGATATAGCAAGAACCTCCAATTTTACCTTGGCGGTCGGCTGGATATATGCGTATGGAATGAAACAGATAACTGGAACAACGGCTCCAACAGTCAGTATATTCCAGTAATTGTTTCCTCGACAGACGGACTTATTTTACCAAACAATTCGCAATTCAGCATGACTTTCATAGGAGGCGCAAGGTATTTCTTCACACCGCATATCGGAGCGCAACTGGAGGCGGGCTTTGGTTTCGGTTCGCCCTACTATTCGCAGTTTGGCTTTGTAATTATGCTCAATAACCGAAATCTAAAGCAACCTCATAACAACTAACCGGCGCCGATGAAAATATTTCTGCCAATTATTCTTTCGCTTCTGCTCATATCAAAACTCTGTTATGCGCAGGATGATACGGCGGACGATGGTGAAAGCGGCCCCAAGAGATTTGCCATCGGGTTCAGTGTAGGTAACGGATATCCTATGGGAGAATATGGCAGCATTTCCGCATCCCGGTTGCCTATGAGCAGGTTCAACGGTAAGGATACCGACAGGATAAGCGGATATGCAAAGCCGGGATTCCATTACGATATACACGCTGCTTGCCGAATCATCGGACATTTAAGTATCATGGTGTCATTTTCCGGCGACCAGGACAGCTATGATATGAATGCCCTGAACGCCCAATATGATGGGGCTTACCCACCGAATACGGTTTCCATTTATACCAGCCAGCAATATTATTTGTGGCAAATACTTGGCGGTCCCCAATTCGATTATCCTATTTCAAAGGTTTGCAGCATAGATTTTCACGCATTAGCCGGATATACGGGAATGTTCTGTCCGGCGTTAACCTACAATGGATTGACAGATACAGTGACATATTCTTATCCGCTCGGCAGCGGATTCGGTTACTCTGTGGGCGCGGGGATAAGCTACAACATAGCTACAGGCGGTGCGCTTGGAGTCGCTTTCCATTTAAACACCGCTTACAACGGCGCCATAATAAAGTATGCCGATTATAGCACGCTCGTCAGTAACGCCGCCGCCACCAATGCCTATCTCTATAATTATCCGAAGTATATGAACATAGGTTTAATAGAAGTATCGGTAGGTATCTCTCTCGAATTTTAAATAAAAGGAATAATGGGGAACGGTGGCTTTTCGGTAAAAAGTATTTTAATTTTGCGACTGAAATACCGACCACAACTAAACCCGATAGCTATCGGGACGCGGTCGCAAAATCGCTTACGCAGTATAAAAGAATCGTATTCACCCATCAGAATTAATAGTTATGGTATTGCAATTGGTTGATTTAAGTAAGCAGTTCGGACCGATGTTCGCCGTTACAGCTCTAAATCTTTCAGTTGAGCAGGGAACCATATACGGCATCCTTGGTCCGAATGGAAGCGGTAAAACGACTACCCTTGGTATGACGCTCGGCGTGATACGACCGACTTCCGGACAGGTTATATGGTTCGGACAGCCGCATTCCGGTAATGAGAGAAGGAGAATTGGTTCTATTCTGGAAACGCCCAATTTCTATCCCTACCTGTCAGCAGCCAATAATCTTCGTATAGCGGCGGATATCAAAGGCGTAGATTATTCAGCAATAGAAAGAGTACTTGAAATCGTTGGTCTTTCTTCCCGGAAAAATTCGCAATTCTCCACCTATTCGCTCGGAATGAAACAGCGGCTCTCTATCGCTTCTGCTCTGTTAGGTAAACCTGAAGTGATAGTATTGGATGAACCGACAAATGGTCTTGACCCCGCCGGTATTGCGGAGATAAGAGGGCTTATAAAAGATATTGCAAAAGAAGGACATACCATAATACTTGCAAGCCATCTTCTGGATGAAGTAGAGAAGGTATGCACACATGTTGCAGTGCTGCAAAAGGGCAGATTGATAACGGCTGGAAGCGTTGCCGAAGTGCTTGCAGGCGAAAGTGTTATTGAGGCAGGCGCCGAAGATATGGCTAAACTTATTACTGTAGCCAAGGCGAATCCGGAAATTAAGCTGCTTACCAAAAATGATATGGGTAAGCTGGAATTAACGTTTAATACCAACGTTACAGCAGCGCGGCTGAACGACTATTTTTACAAAAACGGGATTATTCTTAATCATCTTGCGCTCCGTAAAAAATCATTGGAAGAGCGTTTCCTTGAACTCACCAAAACATGAAAAAGCTTGTCTCCATAGAATTGAAAAAGGTTATTCCCTATCTTACATTTTGGGTTATTCTTGCCCTATATGTAGCTTTGATTTTCGTAGTTTTTTTTCTGGCTCATACCATTAAGCTCAACAACAAGCTCTCCTTCCTGAATCTGAAATCATACTATACCTTCCCCGACTTATGGCATACGCTTACATACATCGCAAGCTTTTTTACCCTGCTTCTCGGAATATTAGTAATCATTTTAATCACCAATGAATTCACTTTCCGAACCGCAAGGCAGAACATAATTGACGGGTTGAGCAAAGCCGATTTTCTGGCAGGAAAGTTGTTGCTGCTTTTGCTTATTGCTTTGTTTGCGACTGCCATTGTTTTTATTACCGGAATGGTAAATGGTTTGCTCCAGACAGATAATCCCGTTACCTCTATGATATTGGCAAAAATGGATTTTGTGGTCGCTTATTTCGTACAAACGATGGCTTACCTCTGTTTCGCCTTATTTACCGGTATGCTTGTTAAAAAATCGGGGCTTGCAATAGGTATATTTTTACTTTACAGCAAAATAATAGAGCCGCTTGCCGGATGGAAAATGCCGGACGCAATTTCAAATTATCTTCCCTTTCATACCATTTCAGGATTAATTCAGAATCCCGCCCTGAAAATGATAGGTTTTGCGGTTCCCGAATCGCCTCTGGGAATCCACTTTGCTTTTACAGTAGGTTATTCGCTGCTGTTTATTGCAGGCAGTTATCTGCTGCTAAGCAGAAGGGACTTATGATTCAGTGTTGTGAATAAGAACGTGGTCCGGGCTATTTTCTTTCGAATTCAATGAATAATTCATTGTCCAGCCGCGGCTCTACGGAATTTTTGCAAACGCTCAACCGATTTAAGTTGAACTTTGGCGAAAATAATTTTTCATATTCCGCCTTGTTGCCTCCGTATGGCGGACCTTCCTTCTCAAATTCTATCCCGAAGAGCACTCCCGCAATTTTACCGCGTGCGTTAAGAAGTTCGTAACATTTTTCCACGTATCTGTTTCTTGCCGAAGGGTCGATGGCGCAGAAAAAGGTTTGTTCCAGAATAAGGTCGTATTTTCCGTTGTGTAGGAAAAAGTCGCCGCAAAGAATACGAATTGGTTTACCGGAAAATTTTTGCTTTAGTTTATTTACTAAGGTTGGAGAAATATCTATTACCGTAACATTGCTGAAATGCGCGCCGAGCAGGTATTCCGCTTCATAGGCGTTACCACAGCCGGGTATAAGGATGGCTATATTCTTATCGCGCAGTGAGTCGATATATTCTTTTATCGGTGACGATACGGAGTGAAGGTCCCAACCGGTATTATTATCTTTCCATCGCCGGTCCCAAAATTCCAGTTTCTCGTCTTGCCTCATTATTCTATTCAATTAACTTCTTTCGCAGGGGACTGAATACTATATCGCAGAAATAAATGCAAATATAGCAGTGGGTTATTTTATTGTAATATACCGCATTACCTTAATTGGAAAACCTTAGCGCATGGCTATCTGTTCATCTGCTTTAGGTTTACCGCATACATTACAATAAAAATGACGCCGAAAAAGCCGATAAGCGATGCTCCGATTGCGCCTACCAATCTCCCCATAGCTAAAGGGGCAATCACCAAAACGGCTATTCCCGTTACATAGAGATAAAATCCCGTCTTTTTCAACTTCCACATAAGAATAGCTCCGGATAAAGTCAATACGTTGGAGATGAATTGGAAGATAGCCATTTTTCTTAAAAAGTCCGGATTCATATCTTTCTCTACCGAACCTATTATGGCTTGCACAAATCCGGGTGGATTGGTTGCCTGATTCACCTCCTTCTGGGCATTCTGTATCGCCATGTCGCCTATCTGGGCTATATAATCGGCTGTAGCGTAACTGCGAATGGCTTTGATAACCCCCCAGCCGCTGCCAAGGAATGAAAGAATGCATATAACAGTTAGAAAAGTGTTTCTTACATTGCCGGTGGGTGCGGCAGGGGTTGATGGTGAGGATGTAATTGTTTCCATTTTTTTATCGGATTTTTTATATAGCGCAAAGCTATGAAAAAATAGTTAGGTATTCATTACTGTATTAATAACCAGAATGGTACGGCAATCGGAATCCCAAGCCGTTTTTTCATTTTTGGAGCAGCTATCTGATGCCTTTACCTTGCTATGGTGAATTCTCTATTCCTCGTGTTCCCCCGGTCATTTGCACTATCCAGCTGCTAAACCGTCTGCTTAATCTCACCGATTCTTGAACGGAGCTAAATCCCATTTGCTCCAATTCATTTTTGCAGATAGATAATGTTTCGCTTTCAGGCGGGAAATCTTATTCCGCCAATACAATAACATGATTGTTTGACACCTCCATTATACCGCTTCTGATTTCAAAGAGAGATTCTTTACCTGTGGATTCTTTTACCATTATATGTCCTGATATAAGAGAGCTAATAATGGGGGCGTGATGATTTAACACTCCTGTTCTGCCTGCACTGCCGGGTACGTCAACATATTCGGCTTCGCCGCTGTACAATTTTTTATCAGGGGTTAGAATCTCTACAAACACTTTCTTCCGGGATATCTTATGAGGTTAGGTATATATGTAATAAAATTATTTGGCTTCTGCCATAAGTTTTTTACCCTTTTCAATCGCCTGTTCTATGTTACCTACCAGATTGAAGGCGGCTTCAGGGTATTGGTCTACCTCGCCATCCATTATCATATTAAATCCCTTTATCGTGTCTTCTATGCTCACAAACACGCCCTTTAATCCGGTGAACTGTTCGGCAACATGAAAGGGCTGTGAGAGGAAACGCTGAACGCGCCTTGCCCTGCTTACCACAAGTTTATCTTCTTCCGAGAGTTCATCCATTCCAAGGATAGCTATAATATCCTGAAGTTCCTTGTATCTCTGCAATATCATTTTTACTCTTTGGGCTGTATTGTAATGGGCGTCTCCCAGTACTGCGGGAGACAAAATCCTCGATGTTGAATCAAGCGGGTCAACAGCGGGATATATACCTAATTCCGCTATCTTGCGGCTTAATACGGTTGTTGCATCAAGGTGGGCGAAGGTGGTAGCCGGTGCCGGGTCGGTAAGGTCGTCTGCCGGAACATATACCGCTTGTACCGAGGTAATGGAACCTCTTTTGGTTGAGGTTATTCTTTCTTGCATAGCGCCCATCTCTGTGGCGAGCGTGGGCTGATAACCTACGGCAGAGGGCATGCGTCCAAGGAGCGCCGATACTTCGGAACCCGCCTGTGTAAAACGGAATATATTATCTATGAAGAAGAGTATATCCCTTCCACCCGACTTTTCGTCCCCATCGCGGAAGTACTCTGCTACGGTAAGCCCGGAAAGAGCCACCCGTGCGCGAGCTCCCGGCGGTTCGTTCATCTGACCAAACACGAGGGTAGCTTGAGATTTTGCAAGTTCGTTCATATCTACTTTAGATAGGTCCCATCCTCCTTTTTCCATTGATTGTCTAAAGGCATCGCCATAACGAATTACGCTCGATTCAATCATCTCGCGCAATAAGTCGTTACCTTCGCGGGTCCTCTCGCCAACGCCGGCGAATACCGACAAACCGGAATAATTCTTAGCAATATTGTTAATTAATTCCATTATTAAAACTGTCTTGCCGACTCCTGCACCGCCGAACAATCCAATCTTTCCGCCTTTTGCATAAGGTTCCAAAAGGTCAATCACCTTTATCCCCGTAAAAAGCACTTCGGTGGAGGTGGAAAGGTCTTTAAATTTAGGTGGTTCTCTGTGTATGGAATAACCGCCTTCATCAGTCACGTTCCCTATGCCATCTATCGCTTCGCCTACAACATTGAATAATCTGCCCTTTATCTTTTCGCCAACGGGCATGCGGATAGGCGACCCATGCGCCCTTACCTCCAATCCGCGTTTTATACCGTCTGTTGAATCCATTGCCACGGTTCGCACTGTATCTTCTCCTATGTGCTGTTCACATTCAAGAATAATCTTCTGCCCGTCGGGTCTTGTAACTTCCAAAGCATCCAGAATATTGGGAAGATATCCGCTTTCAAATCTCACGTCTACAACGGGTCCGATAATTTGCACCGTTTTACCCTTTTTTACATCATTATTCATTATCCTGTTTTTTTAAGTGGTGCGAAGATAATTTTTTTTCCTTACAGAAAAACTGAAGAAAGTTCTCTTTTTGATAAATTTTCGTCAGGATAGTGCAAAGCGCCGTTTTCCAGCCAATGTCATATCTTTTTCAATCGGTACTAAGCTCTCTGATTGTCTGTTATTTTCTCTTCTGTTTAAGCGAATTATTTGTACATTAGGAAAGATAAAATTTCGGCGACGGCGAATTTATCGTTAGTCATCCTGAAGGCGGCTATTTTTTAATTTTTCTTATCTGCGCGCCTACGTCCGGCTATGTAAAAATATCCTATGGTTAGTAGAATAACAATCAGTCCGGGAATAAGAAAAGAATTGGAAAGACCTTCGGTATTGATGAAGGTAAAGAAACGCCTCCATCTGAACCTTTTCGCAAGCGTTGTATTTTCTTTTAGCGACATCCATATAAACGATGCTTTACCTACTACATGGTCAACGGGTACAAAGCCCCAGTAACGTGAATCCTCCGACCGGTGCCGGTTATCACCCATCATAAAGTAATAGTTCATTTTAAAGGTATAATCATTAGTTTTTTTCCCATTGATAAAGATATCCGCCCCTTTCACCAGAAGGTCATTATGTTCATAAGCGGTTATTATGCGGCGATAAATGTGAAGGTTCACGGTGTCGAGTTTTATAGTAGCGCCTTCTTTAGGGATGTATAGGGGTCCGAAGTTATCGACATTCCATTTATAATCCGGAGTGAATGGGAAAACATCGCGGTCAAATTTGCCGCTGTCCTGTACTACCGGCGTAACTGATACAACACCGGGCGATTGTTTGACAATTTCAGCTCCCTTGCGTGTTAGAATATAAATAAAGGCGTTCGGCTTATCCGGATCGGAATATACCGTTTCCGTTATGTCGAGCCGGTCGGCAAAATTTTGAGCAAGGGGTTGGCCGTCGCTTGTGGCTACGCTATAGGCGAATTGGGCTTCGGAGGGTATGTCGTCTGCTTCATTGTTGATATAAACTTTGGCGCGTTTAATCAACAGGGAATCTCCGGGAGTGCCTATGCACCGTTTAATGTAATTCTCCTCCTTGTCAACCGGGCGAATAATCAGGCGTCCGAAGCTTTCAGGTCCGTCAGGCATTTGTATAGCGCCGTTGGAGAGCACATAATCTCTCCCAAATTCGCGGCAATAGGCATAATATCCCGGATTATCCATGCCCGGATTGCTGCATACTGTATCGCCGTCAGGGAAATTAAATACCACAATATCGTGCCGTTTGATTTTTCTGAAGCCGGGCAGACGCATATAAGGATAGGTGAGCCAGTTAAGATATGATACGGCATTACGAGTACCCGGCAGCGAATTATGGGCGAAAGGGAAGGATAGCGGAGTCATTGGTATGCGAGCGCCGTAATCCGCCTTGCTTACAAACAGGTAATCTCCTATCATCAACGATTTCTCCATGGATGATGATGGAATGGTATATGCTTCAAGAAAAAAGGTGCGTATGATGGTTGCGGCGATAACTGCAAACGAGAGCGCTTCCGCCCACTCCCTTCCGGAGGAGCGTTTTTCCTTGTCCTTTTTGCCCGAAGCCGGAGTAATAAAGGTAAGTTTGCTGAATCCGTAATATGGCAATGAAATGAAAAACAGGATACCGCCAATGACCATTCTTATATTTTCGCTTCCCGAGGCGGGTTGTTTTCCGCTTGAAGTGAGCGACAGAAATATCCTGATTGTGGAATATGCCAGAAATGCCAATAATATTTCGAACCCCAGAGATAGCATACTGCTTTTTACCGAAGGGAGAAGTGAGAAAAAAACATACAATTCAACAGGTATAGCTATCAATGCACTTACCAAATCCACCTCTCTCTTCTTCTGCATTTGAAGAGAGGTTACGCCTGCCATAACCATGGTCATCATGTATCCTACGCCCGGTATTAGGAAAATGATTGTCCACCATGCCGGCTTTTTCAGAATCTTGAGCCAGATATAAAAGTTATATACGGGAATGAACGCCTTCCAGCCCTTTTCGCCCGCTTTTGTAAAAATTCCGTAAAACCCGGCAAGGGTGGCGGCAATAATAAAGACGATAATCAAATTCAGGTGAGGCACAGTCGGAACCGGGGATAAGAGATTAATAATGAATAATCAGCAAATTGAATGAATTACAGCAAAACGCAAAAATACACAAATCTCTTAATTTCGCTTTAATTGACCTGATAAATCGGGAATATAGCGTTCATCTAATTTCTATTGGCTCTTATTCACTTGGTTCGCTTAAAAATAATCTTCCAGAATTCGATGTAAACGGTTAACTGCAAGAAACTGTATATTCCAATTCAGAGTTATGCCGACTACAATTGAACCCGATAGCTATGGGGTCGCTGAAATTGCACAAATTCAAAGCATCAGTATAACTTCGTGTAGAGGATTTTTCACCGCAAAATCTTCTACAATCAGAATAACAAACGGCTTGAAAACGATAACGTATGGCAAGCTGACCTATTCTAACCATTCGGGCAGGATTAATAATCGGGTATTGGGTTAAACGCAGCAAAGTCGTTCAAAGTAACTACGAATTAAAGCCCATATAATAAGGTGAGAGAGCAGAAAAAGAAAGCGGCGCTCCCGGTAAAACATTAAGTCCTTCCGGGTAATTGCAGCCACAATTAGAGAGTGGACTTCAGAACTCCCGGCTAATCTCCATTGCTATCCTTTTCGGATCCATACGTGCATACGATTTTTTAATTACATTGGTGGCAGGTCGCTTTGATATTCCGTGTGTATAGCTCTTGTCGTAATATACTAAACATATCTCGCAGGCCTTTTTCAGGTCTCCCTTTTGAATTGCCTCAATTGCGGCTTTTGCATGTTGCGGACCAACGCGTTTAATTATCTTCTCAATCGAGCCGATAAGTTCCTCTTTGGAGAATTTACCATACTCTTTCGTAAGATACTCTATTCTTTCCTCCGGCGGAATATCTACAAAACAGACCTTGGATGAGCGCATCTGTTCAAAGAAAGCATTGGGGATTATCCGTTTGCCAATGTTCTGGCTTTCATCTTCCACCCATAATGTTTCCGATACGGGAACGGATAAAATCTGCGCCGCCGCCTCGTTTTCGAACATCTCCTGCGATGGTTGAGGCATCTCGCCGAGCGAGCCGAACGCCGACCCTTTATGACGGGCTAATGTTTCAAGATTTAAAATGGTTTTACCTTGTTTGGCAAGTTCGTTTAGAATCATTGTCTTTCCCGACCCTGTCCTGCCGCCTAGTACAATTAAATTTCGCGGCTGTGCAAACGCTTCAAGCGCCAATCTGCGGAATGCCTTATATCCGCCTTTCAGTATGAAAACTTTATACCCCCACCACTCCAAAAGCAATGCCATTCCGGCACTGCGCATACCGCCTCGCCAGCAGTGAATAAGTAATGGTGACCCGTTCTCGCCCAAGGCGGCAGCCATCCTTATAAATTCTCTAAATTTCGGTTTTACCAATTCCATGCCCCGTTCAGTCGCCGTTTCTCTGCCCCTGCTCTTATACAAAATGCCTATTTCCGCCCGCTCTTCGTTACTGAAGAGCGGAATATTCACCGCTCCGGGAATGTGACCGTGCTCGAACTCCGCCGGCGTACGCACATCTATCAAAGGATAATGCGCCGATAGTCCGAAAAAATCCTTTACTTCAATTACTTTACCCACAACTCACACCGCTCTTTTATGCAAAATAAAATAAAATGGAATGCCGAGAAGCACGATAATAATACCCGGCAGGGTGGTGCGCGGAATCATTATAAGAAGGTCGGCGGCAATGGCAAGCGCCACAATCACATAGACCGCGGGCAATACAGGGTAGCCGATAACTTTATAGGGGCGGGGCGCTAACGGCTCTTTCTTCCGGAGGATAAAAACGCCAGCAATAGTAAGAGCGTAAAAAATAAGAGAGGCGATGGTGATGTATTCCAATAAGTCGCTGTATTTACCCGACAGACATAATACTATAGCCCAGATACTCTGGAAAAGGAGCGATTTGGCAGGCGCTCCATTTTTGTTCAGATGCTTCGCCTGTTTAAAGAAAAGCTTATCCTCCGCCATGGCATAATAAAGCCGCGCGCCGGAGAGAATAATTCCGTTGTTACAGCCGAAAGTGGAAAGCATAATAAGTGCAGCCATTATATATGCAGCGCTGTTGCCGAAAATTACGGATGTAGCTGCTGTCGCCACACGGTCGTCCTTTGCGAAGGAGATGCCGTGCGGCATAACTCCGGCACCATGGGGAAAACCGTTCAACGGCAGTATGGTAAGATAGGTAAGGTTCACAAGTATATAAAGAACGCCGACCAGTAGTGTACCGAATAGCAGGGAACGGCGGATATTTTTTTCCGGGTTCTTTATTTCGGCGGATATAAAGGTTACATTATTCCATGCGTCGCTCGAAAAAAGTGAGCCGACCATGGCAACGCCGAATGCCGCAGCGAGCGGCAAGCCCCAGAGGGGTTTCTGTATCACCTCGCCCTTGCTATTCACCTGCGCTGAATAGGCGTTCCACATATCTCTGAAGTTTTCTGAAACAAAATGTCCCTTTGCAGCCATCGTCAGCCCTGCAATTATTAGAATAGCGAGTGCAATCAATTTAGCAGTAGTAAATATCCCCTGTACCGTCTTACCCGATTTCACACCACCCATATTGATAACAGTAAGCAATATAATGATGGAAATGGCGACAAGCTGACCTGCCGTTATTTTTAAAATTCCTGCTTCAAAAAGTATATTTCCGGAGCCGAAAGCCGGAACGAACACAGCTGCAAATTTGGCGAAGGCGACTGCTACGGCAGCAATAAAACCGGTCTGAATTACGGTGAAGGAAGTCCAGCCGAACAGAAATGCCACAAAAGGATTCCACGCCTCTTTCAGATAAATATATTGCCCGCCCGCCTTAGGCATCATACCCGCCAGTTCGCCGTAACTTAAAGCGGCGATAACAGTTACTGATGCGCTGGCAACCCAAGCGAGCAACAAGTACCCCGGCGACCCAAGTTGGCGGCTCATATTCGCGCTAACGATAAATATGCCCGAACCAATCATGGAGCCGGCAACTATCATTGTTGCATCAAATAATGTGAGGGAGCGCCTGAATTGCGGTTCTGACTGTTGCATTTCCATGGGCTTAAAATACAAAAATATCCTCTTCCTATGAGAAGAATCATTAAAATCTCTGATTCAATGACTTTCATAAGTTCTCTTTATTTTGATATTTTTGCGAAAATCCATAGAGTTTCGAATCCCGTGAATCGTATCTTATTATTGGGTGCGTTTCTTACCGTCGGGTGCAAGCAAAGCAACAAAATCCATTATCCAATGAAAACATTTTATATCTCCATTTGCCAGCTGTTTCTGTTAATTAATTTCGCTTATTCTCAATCGCAGAAGGTGTCAACCCATGTGCCCTGGACTAAAGAGGATTCGGCAGCCATAAACGCTCTTGCTCTATACCCCGACTCCACAAGGTTAAAGATTTATCAGGCATGCGAATACCCGGCAATCATAGTAAATGCGGCAAGTTTGCAAAAAAATTCCAGCACGGCTTTTGCCAATCTGATAAACAGCTATTCCAAAAGCCAGCAGGAAGATTTATGGAACTTAAGCCGCTATCCAAACCTGATATCCGAACTTGTTGAGGGAGGACAGAAATCGAAGCCGCATGTTGACAGCATTCTTACAAATTATCCATCCGACATACATGATGTAGCCGAGAAATACGCCCTTAATAATTACGAGATACTTAAAAACATAGACGACCTTCAAAAAAATATTGACCGGCAATTCCAGCAGATGCTTGCAAGCTATCCGCAGGACGTTCAGCAATTATTCAATCAACTCATTCAATTACCGGCGTTGTTCAACCTGCTAAACGAGGATTTAAGCCTTACGGTTAGGGTGGGCGACCATTACAAACGCGAACCGCAACAATTGATTCATAAAATGGATTCGGTAGCAACCGCCATGCAACAACAGCAGGCGAAAGATGTACAGGACTGGAAAAATACCATGCAGACCGATTCTAATGCACGCAACGAAATGCAGGCAGCCGCCAATGAATATGCAGACAGTAACGGATACAATACCAACCAGGTTGACCAGTCGATGGATGATGTGAATGTGGATGACTATAATGTGGTACCCTATACATACTGGTTCGGCTATCCTTACTGGTATCCTTACGATTACTGGTACCCCTATCCCTATTGGTACGACTGGGGATTTTATTATGGAGCCGGCGGTAATATGGTGGTATTTGGCATGCCATCCTACTACTTTACTAACTGGTACTTTTACAGGCCCCGTTACTGGAGCAGGTATCCGCACCTTGGCGCGGCGTTTGTCAACCACTATTACGGGCAGGACAGGTTGAACACCATGAGCAGAATGGTAGTGCA
>JAKAOA010000071.1 GCA_021823405.1 Bacteroidota bacterium
TTCGTGAGTGACCGCCCCGGAGGTTATGGCGACAGAGACATATATGTGATTACGATGGATAATAAAGGAAAATGGACAGACCCTGTTAATCTCGGTCCTACCATCAACACCGAATATGGCGAAGAGGGCGCCGACATTCAGGCAGACGGAAAGACGCTTTATTTCAGCTCACAAGGACATAATTCGATGGGTGGATATGATATTTTTAAATCGGTAAATGAAAACGGGACCTGGAGTCAGCCAGAAAATATCGGCTACCCGGTTAATTCTCCCGACGACGATGTGTTCTTTGTAATGGCTGCCAGCGGTAAACACGGCTATTATGCTTCCATCCGCGCTGGTGGTTATGGTGAAAAGGATATTTATATGATTACATTCCTCGGACCTGAAAAGCCGGTTGCATTGAGTGACGAGGATAACCTGCTTACCGGCAGTTCATCCAGTGTAGCAGATGTAATGGCGCAAGCGGTAGCGGTACATACAACCAAGACAACCCTGCTGAAAGGTATAATTTACGATTCAATAAGCCACGCCCCTCTCGAAGCGTCCATAGAATTGGTGGATAACGAGAAAAACCAGGTTATAGCCAGCTTTCTTTCAAACAGTGCAACGGGAAAATACCTTGTAACATTACCTTCAGGTAAAAACTACGGTATAGCAGTGAAGGCGGAAAATTACCTGTTTTATTCCGCAAACTTCAACCTGCCCGATACTGCGAGTTATCAGGTAATAGAAAAAAACATACCGCTGCAATCTATCAACATAGGAAGTCGTATTGTGTTGCGTAATGTATTCTTCGACTACGATAAGGCAACGTTGCGCCCCGAATCAACTGCTGAACTTGATCGGCTTATTGCCCTACTTAACCAGTATCCAAAACTGAAGATTGAAATATCGGGATATACGGACAATCATGGTTCGCAGACATATAACCAGACACTCTCCGAATCACGCTCCAAATCGGTGGTGGATTACTTAGTTGCTCACGGAATAGCCGCAGGTCGTCTTACCTATAAAGGATACGGCATGGCGAATCCCATTGCAACCAATGAAACTGATGAAGGCAGACAACTGAACCGAAGAACCGAATTCAAGATTATCGGCAATTAAACCGGCAGCCATCTGTCAGTGCAGTGCGTTTGCCTGTATTAACTTCCGGTTATCAATTTTTCCGCAATATGCAGAAAATATGCATTCGCTAACCCTTATAATGCCTGCGTACAATGAAGAGAAATCTTTGCAGAAATTTCTTCCTGAAACTATTGCCTTCTGCAATAAAAAGGGTTATAAGCTTATAGTAGTAAATGACGGTTCCACCGATAATACGCTCAATGAACTGAACAAGCACTCCCGTGAAAGCTGCCTCACCATTCTCCACAACAAAATGAATGCCGGCTATGGCGCCGCCATAAAGAACGGAATACGTCATTCCGAAACGAAATATGTGGTAACGTTGGACGCAGATGGACAACATAGATTAGACGATGTGGAGAAATTATACCAAGTAGCGCTGGAAACCGATGCCGATATGGTTGTAGGCGACAGAGGCAAGGCATCAGGCAGATACAGACGGCTGGGCAAATGGTTTATCAGAAAAACAGCATCGTTACTAATGCCCCTGCCATGTTCCGACATAAACTCCGGCATGAAACTATACAATGCCAAATTGGGAAAAAAATACATTAGCATTTGCCCGGATACCATGGCATACAGCGACATCATACTTCTTACTTTCGTTTATAAACGCTGTCTTGTTAAAGAAGTTCCTATCACCATAAACCCGCGTACCGACGGCAAAAGCACGATAGGAATGCATACGGCAATGGATACCCTGCGGGAGATTGTAAACATAGTAGTTCTATTTGACCCTATTCGCATATTTTTTCCACTCGGGACGCTGCTGATTGCGATTTCGCTCATCTGGGAGGCGCCCATCTTCTTCCGCGGCAATGGCGTAAGCGTAGGCGCCATGCTAGGTATCATTACCGGTTTCATGCTTTACTTTTTCGGGATTCTTGCCCACCAGACCGGCTCATTCAGGAAGGAAATGATGGAGAAATAGGAGTTGCGTCAAGATAAAAGACAGTTGCAGGCAGTTCGCGTCATTGTTTTCCGGCACCGTTTTTCACCAGCGCTGCTTTTGCTTTACCTACTACAGCTGCAATTTCAGTTTCCGGAACAGCTTTAAGCTGTTCTACCGAGCCGAATTTCTTCAACAGCTTTTCTGCTGTTTTACCTCCTATGCCCGCAATAGTGGTGAGCGAGGACTGAATAGCGCCCTTACTACGCCTGTTCCGGTGATGCATTATGCCAAAACGATGCGCCTCATCCCTTATCTGCTGTATAATGCGAAGCGTGGGCGAGCGCTTATCGAGGTATAGCGGAACAGCGTCGCCCGGAAAGAAAATTTCCTCCAGGCGTTTTGCAATACCGATTACGGTTATTTTACCTGATAACCCCACCCTCTCAATGCTTTTCATCGCAGAACTTATCTGTCCTTTTCCTCCGTCTATTACAATAAGTTGTGGTAGTTCCTGTTTTTCTTCGATAAGTCGTTTGTAACGTCTGTATATCACCTCCTCCATTGATGCAAAATCGTTGGGACCCTGGACAGTGCGTATATTAAAGAGGCGGTAATCGCTTTTACTTGGTTTTCCGTTTTTAAATACAGTCATGGCGGCTACAGGGAAGGCGCCCTGTATGTTAGAATTATCAAAACATTCTATGCGAAGTGGTGGTTTAACGAGACGCAGGTCCTTCTGCATGCGGCTCATAAGTTCATCGGTTCTAATTTCGGGACTTACGAGGGTTGACGCAAGTTCCTTCTCGCGAATATAATATACCAAATTGTTCTGCGAGAGTTCGAGTAGCCGCTTTTTATCACCAATCTGGGGTACAGTAATCAGCGCTCCGGGTATTTCAGCATTTAGTTCAAAAGGCGCAATTATTTCGGGTGCGGGAACAAAACCTGTAGCCGGATTATGCTGGCGCAATTCAGCAATGCCCATCATCAGAAGTTCCTGTTCCGATTCATCCAACTTCTTATCAAGTTCGATGGTCTGACACTGTATAACAGCGCCATTAACGATTTTAAGAAAGTTTACGTATCCGCATTTTTCATCAGTTCGAACCGAGAATACATCAATATCTGTAAGCGAAGGGTTGACCACGGTGGAGCGGCTCTGGAATCTCTCCATTAATTCCAGCTTTTCCTTCAGTTGCTGCGCTTTATCGAAATTCCATTTAGCCGCCTCCTCCTCCATCTGCTTTTTCAGGTAGCGCATCACTCCGCTTATGTTACCTTGTAGGATAAGCTTTATCTGCGATACGGAGTAACTGTAATCTTCTTTTGTTTGAATCCCTTCACAAGGCGCTTTGCAGTTGCCCAGATGGTATTCGAGGCACCTTTTGAACTTTCCCATTTTTATGTTCTCATCGGTAAGATTCAGGTTACAGGTTCGAAGCGGATAGAGCTGTTTAATAAATTCGAGCACAGTATTCATCAGCCGTACCGATGTATAGGGACCGAAGTAGGCAGAACCGTCACGAATAATGCGCCGTGTAGGAAATATACGCGGGAAGGGCTCATTTTTAATGCATATCCACGGGTAAGTTTTATCGTCCTTGAGCATTACATTATATCGCGGCTGATATTTCTTTATCAGATTATTTTCCAGCAGTAGCGCATCCCATTCAGTTTTTACCACTACGCAGTTTATCTTTTCTATTTTGCGTACAAGCAGACCAATTTTAGTGTTGCCGTGGTCTTTCTGGAAATAAGAGTTTACCCTTTTTTTCAGATTTTTTGCTTTGCCTACATATATCACTTTACCATCCTTATCGAAGTATTGGTAAACCCCCGGTGAATCGGGCAAAGAGGCAATTACAGGCACCAGATTTTCTTTAATGCTCATATACGCAAAGTTACGAAAATATAACAGTGAATGGTGGCTAATATCAGCATACCGCTAAGGAGTTAAACGTGAATAATTATAACAAAGGATATTGATTATCCTCTATCTTTGCGCACTGTTCATTTCGGAGAGATGGCAGAGCGGTTGAATGCACCTGATTCGAAATCAGGAGTACCTTCACGGGTATCAGGGGTTCGAATCCCTTTCTCTCCGCCTTCGCCCGCCGTAGTTTTAGCGGCGGTACCTTTCTTAACGTGAACTTTCGCCAATCGGGAATATCAGTTTAAATCCTATATTCCTTCCCATATCGTAAATACCTTGAGAAGGTTGCGTCACCACTTCACTTTTCTGTGTGGGTTTTGGTCCGGGTGTAACCTGTGTCCAAACATATTGAAGGTAATTTAAATGGTCGACATAAGCCACATTGGTAAGGTTCATAACATTAGCCAGAAAGGTACATATCACCCTGCCGGTTTTAGGACTAACAAAGTCGGTTCCCAGTCCGGCGTTATAGATTACATAAGCGCCGGAAGGCAGTTCGGTGAAGGCAGCGCTGTAAATATTGTTTTGCGCCCAATCTTTTTCCAATCCGAATGAAAAATAATTACTCTTTAAAACGGAATTGGGTCGGTTCTTCATTTTAATCCTTACCTCGGATGTAAGGCGCGGTGCGGGTGTAAAAGGGAGATGGCTGGTAGAAGGTGTTGAATTGGGCAAAGAGGTGTATATGTATGTCAATCCGTTATCTAATTCCAGCCATCGTGTATCGGCGGGATGAATATCAAAAACGCCTGTGGCGCCATATATTTCAGCTGTACTTGCTACGTATTTAAAAACGGGAGCGCCTGAATTAAGAGAATCCATAGCTGGGTTCGCTTTACTGTTCACGCCAACCAGAAAAATAAAATTCTTCATGTAGTTGTAAAATCCGTCTGCCTCAAAGCTTATGTCGTTGCCGTTGCAACCGAATGCCAAATCGGCTTCGTAACCCGCTTCGGGCTTTAAAGTTGGGTCGCCGATCAGATACTGGCGCAAGCTGGGGTCAACCCTTTGCTCTTCCAGTTCCGTGATAGCCGGAGCACGGTAGCTTTTGGCAAGGTTTAATTTAACATAGCTATTATCGGGCAGCTGATATGTTCCTCCAATACTTCCCGACAACCCGTTGAAGAATTGAGAAGCGCCTGTAAAGAGGTTTTTTGCACCGGGGGTGCTGTCGGCTGATAGGGTTTGGCTTGCCGTTTTGAAATTCCTCGCATACATAGCATCAACTGTCTCACTTCTCAAATCGTATCTGAAACCACCGCTTAAAGTAAGCTTCTTAAAATCCTTTTCTGCAATAGCAAACCCTCCTGCATCAAGAAAATTATAATTCGGAATAATAACCTTGGAATAGTATGGCGCCGGCGGCTCTTCATTATTATGCATCATTTCGTAAAATCCGTTCACTCCAGCGGTTAATTTAATACCTGAATTTGTGGTAATCTGGTATTTAAGGGTATAAGGAATATCTGTAAGCCACATATTCAGACGGGCAATAGTACCCGTATCAATTACCGCCCTGTGGTCTTGGGTGTAGGCAATGTCGGCGATGATACGTCCACTGCCAAGGTTGATACTATTCTGCCATGACACTACATCGTGCTCGATTTGCTGGTACAGCACATCGGTAGGATTATAGGAAAAATAATTAGACCGGTTAGGCGATTCCTGACCATTGATGAAATTGTTATCAAAAATATCAAAAGTAGCCCTTCCAGAGTCCGTCCTTGTTCCTTCGGCAATTTCATTGATTTGATGATAAGCGCTGAAGGTTAAGCGGCTATATCCCCATGATTTTTCGATCCCAATGGTCAATCGTGCGTTCTCATTATTATAAGCTGTACCCCACACGTAACCATCTTTGGGGTCGGAATAACAATGTGCCGCGATCTGCCCTGCTTCCAAATGCCACACAAATCCATTATTATTTCCCGCTATGTCAGCATAATTGCCAATAAGTCCATTGTTAGTTTGATATTCGTTGTAAATGCTGCCTTCAACTGTTCCGCTTTGCGGGAATGGCTCCGACTTAAAGTTCACCACCCCGCCTACTGCCCCCGAACCATATTGCAGTGAAGCAGCCCCTCTAATTATTTCGGCATCATAAATACTATAGGGGCTTATCATCACATTGTGCTCGTTCCCGAACTGAAAATCCTCCTGTAATACCCCGTCGAAGAGCGTGACTATGCGATAAAAGCCCAAACCATTTACCTCCGGTTTGGAAATTCCCGGTCCGAAGGTGGTTTCATCAACCCCGGGTTCTTTTGCAATTGCGTCAATTGCATTGGTGTATGTTTCATGTAACAATGTTTCGTGAGAAACAATATCGACCGGAACAGGAGATAGTTGTACGCTCGTTATATTACCCAAGCCGGTAATAACTACCTCCTTTTGAGTCGATGTGGAAAATACCAAAGTAAATTTTTCAGTCACATCTCCTTTTAAATTTACCTGCCTCGTAACAGTTGCATATCCAAGCATTTTAATTTCAACCAAATAGGTTCCGCAGGGTGCCGGTGTTATTCTGAATTTACCTTCACTGTTTGTAATTGCCTTAAGGTTAAGCTGTGGAATAAACACCACCGCACCTGATATTCCGCTCCCGTCTGCCGAATCCCTGACGATACCGCTGAAGGATTGAGCACCAATTGTGGCAGAAAATAGTAGCAGGGTAATGAGTATACTGATCGTAAGCAATTTTGCAAAGGTAAAATACCTGTACGAGCAGCTATACCGATGGTTTGAATTTGCAAATTTTTGCAAATTCAAATGCGGTAGATATAACTGCAAATTTTTCGTCATGCAAGGGATGTATTTCATTGATATTCTTTTTTTAATGGATTTTATTGAATATTCCGCATGGCTCTTCCTATTATTTCAATTTAGTGGGTTCTTATTCCATCTCAATTTATTCGTTATGCTTTTAAATGAATAACGAAAATAAAAAAAATTATAATTCCATGCGCTCACTATTTTTTTTTATAAATACCTCTACCCTTTTTTCCAATTTCCGAAACATAACAATTGCTTTCTCACCCGCTTCGGTTAACACAGCGCCGCCTCCATTTTTCCCACCTGGTTTCTTTTCCACCAGAGGGGAAACAGCCCGTTCATTCATTTCCTTTACCATTTGCCATGCCTGGCGATACGACATTTTCATCTCTTTGGATGCACTTAAAATAGATCCTGTTCTTTTTATCCTTTCCAGAATCTCAACACGACCTTTACCAAGCAATTTTACATCGCCCTTGTAAATCCAAATCCTGAACTCAATGTTTAAACCTCGGCGCATTCCCTTCGTCATATATCCTTTTTCTAATGTCTTCAATCGTAAGGGATTCTATTTTACTTCCAAAGCGAAGGTAAGTAATTATACCGACCACAATTAAACCCGATAGCTATCGAGTTGTTAAAATCCACAAATTTAAAGCAGAAGTAGATAGTTCATTTCCCTTTATGACCGTTCCTAAACTCTTCTAAAACTATCTTTTAGAATGGGTGTTTTACAGAACTGTCTAATGTAGAAGCGGATTACTTACCGGTAAACTGCACGCTCTTACCGATGGAGCTTAGTCCCAGCAAGGCGTCGGATGTTGAAAAAATTTTGTTCAGATAGGTAAGTTCTGAAGAACATCCTTTCGCCTCTTCTATCAGTTGGTCGGCAAGTTTCAGGGCTATGGGCGCTTTTCTTTTCATCGCACTTGTAAGTTTCCTCGCATCATCGTCCGATATATCTCCGGCTATATAATTATTTTCCAATATTTTACTCAACGAATTTTTATCAAAAAAACGTTCGAAACCAAGCCACTTATCAGCTTTCCTTCCGATAGTAAAATCAGGCAAAGCGGCTTCAGATTTAAATAAATTGAACATTTCCTCCATAGATATTACCTTATCCGTTAGCCCTATTTCTTGGGCTTCGTCAGCTGTAAGCATTTTACCGGTAAGTACAAGGTATTTGGCTAACCCCTTCCCTATTCTTCGCGCCAAACGTTGGGTTCCGCCAAGTCCCGGATAAATGCCAATACCTGTTTCAGGGAATGCAAGTTGCGCTTTCGGTAAGGCAATAATATGGTCGGCGCAAAGCGCCAGTTCCATACCACCGCCCAAGGTCAGCCCATTGAGCACGGCAACCACCAGTTTTGGTGATTTATCAATTTCGTCAAATAAATTCTGACCCGCAGCCGTAAATGATTCTATATCGACAATCTTGTTGTTCTTTATGTTATTGATAAAAAAACGTATATCAGCTCCGGCTACAAATGCTTTGCCCGAACCGGTGATATAGATGGTTTTGACCCGGGTATCGTTATTCGCTTCTCTGAATCGATCGCCAAGTTGTTTCATCGTTTCCACGCTCAAGGCGTTCATTGTTTCGGGTTCATCCATTGTAATTACCGCTCTGTTTCCATTTATCTCAAGGCGAACGGTCTCTAAATTCCAGTATTTTTCGTTAATTGATGAGGGCATCTTCATGTCATACCTTTCGGCTGTATCGGTTATCAGACGCTGTACTTCATGCCTGCCTGCCGATTTCATTAAGTCAACCGGTCCACGCCTCCACCTTAACCCGATTTTAGATCCTCTGTTCAAATCTGTCGCCGTGCATACCTTCTCATCAAGCATCTGGGAACAGACAAAAAATACCGCACCGAACATTCTTTCTCTTATTTTTTTCTCCTTATCCGCTTCCACTGCGGCAGTCACCTCACCATGCATTTCCCACTGTTTATTTGCCAACGCCTGCGTTTGTAATAATGGGGATACATGGTATAATTTGCCAAATGCCTCAAGCGTTTTTTCAGCATGATAAGCGACAGGAACCCCCGTGGCATTCATCAATGCGAAAGGACCCATTCCTATTCCGAATACCTTACAGCAAACATAGTCGATTGTTTCTTTAGATGCTATGCCCTCTTCCAGCAGTCGCACGGACTCATTCAGCCAGGGAACAAAAAACCTGTTCACCGCAAATCCATACTTATCGAGGCAGGTAATGGGGTCTTTACCCGCAGTTATTGCAAACTCCCTTACTTTCTCGAATACTTCAGGCGATGTATCCTTTCCCGGAATAACCTCCACTAACCGGTTTTTGGCAGCATGATAAAAAAAATGAAGACCGATGAATCTCGATGGCTTTTCCACTGATGCAGAAAGCTCGCCGATTGAATACGATGATGTATTGGTAGCAATAATACATTCATCACTTACAATTTCGCATAAATCCTTAAATAACGAACGCTTGGCGTCAAAGTTTTCGAAAATGGCTTCTACAACAAGGTCGCAGCCGGAAAGTGACTGTAATTTGTCGGTACCTGTAATTCTATTCATGAATGAATCCGCCTGTGCTGCGGTCATTACCCTTCGCTCCACACCTTCGTTAAGCATGGAGCGTATATTACTCATTCCCTTCTCAACAAAATTCATAGCCCTGTCCGCCAGAATAACTTTAAACCCTTCTTGTGAAAATTTTTGGGCAATTGCCGCTCCCATAGTTCCTGCTCCAACAACACCAACTGTTTTAATAGTCCTCATATTTCGAATTAATTATTATACCAATTTGGTTTTCTCTTTTCAATAAATGAATTAATACCTTCGTTTGCGTCTTTTGTTTCCATCAGTTTATCGAGATATAGAGATTCGAGTTGAGGAAGAAAATTCGATAATACGTGATTGAATTTTATACGGGCTGCCCTTACCGCAAACCGCAATGATGAGGCGCTTCTCGGAAGTATATATGCGTTTATCCACTCCTCTGCCATTGCATCCATTGCCTCGCGGCTTTCCGATACACTGTTTAGCAGTCCGTACATGTATCCCTCGTCGGCGGAAATGATTTTTCCGGTTATCAACAAATCTTCTGCCCGCGCCAAACCTATTTTTTCGGGTAGAATAATGGAAGCCGGCGGGGGAAATACACCGAGCGCAATTTCGGGCTGCCCGAGACGCGCTGTTCGGTCTGCGAAAAGAATGTCGCACATCAGCGCCAGTTCAAGTCCTCCGCCAAGGCATTGCCCCGTTATTTTTGCCATACAAGGAATGGATAAATCACGTATGGTATAGAACAAAGCATGAAAAGATTTTAGCATAGCGGCAGCATTTTCCTTCTTATGCTCCTCTACGCTCGCGCCATAGGAAAAATGCTTTCCTGCGCCAGCAAATACAATTAACTTGAGCGCACTGTTCTCTTTTAAAGAATTAAGAAGCGTCTGAATTTCCTCCATCATCGCCCTGTCAACAATATTACCCTTACCATCATTCAGCGTAATAGCTGCAACAGAGCCGTTTTTCCGATATTCACAATGTATTTTGCTCATTATATCTGGTTTTATACTTTACTATGCTTATATTGGGGCGAAATAGCTTGAAACATTGCGTCATTCCATTCTTTCCCTTCGGCAAGAAGTTGCCTTAGCCGAATAAAATCCACCTCCCTGTTGTCTTTTGTCCCAAAGTTAAACGCCTGAAAACCCGCTTTAGCTTCCGTCATCATGTTCAAGGCAAGCCATTCGCGGCTGTTCTCTTTATTTCTATCCCAATGCTCCAGTTTGAATTTTCTTGCCTCACTTATGGTTTTAACAGTACAGTTCGGGAAGGTGTAAAGCAATTTATTTATCAGGCGGTTTACAGCTTCGTCGAGCAAGGTAAAATCGGTTTCCGCCATCGATAGAAGTTCTTTTGCCTGTTCCAACTCCTTGCCTTTTTTAGCGCTTCCGAATACGAAATGACCATATTCGTTTACTATCCTGTCGGTAATTACCAGAGGATTGGGAATAAATTTACCGCCTACCTTGGTCACTGGCGCTATTTCACTTATCACACCGTAATAATACGCCTGGTGAGCGGACCATTGTTCGCAAAGGGTTAGCGAACCCATTGCCCTCTCAATGCCTGTATATAGAGGCAGAAAATCGGTAGAACCGCCAATAGGTGCGCTGCCATGCTTGGGTCCCGCCTGCCCGAATCTTGCCATATCCGATGAAATGCTGAAGTCGCAAGCCATGCCAATTTCCTGACCGCCGCCAATGCGCATGCCGTTCACCCTGCATATTACGGGTTTTTCGCACTTCAGTATTGCGCTCACCATATCGTTGAATAAGCGCATATATTGCGAATATTCTTGGGGGTTACCCGCATAATATTCGGCGTATTCTTTGGTATTACCGCCTGTGCAGAATGCTTTATCACCCTTACCTGTAAATACTACGGCAACAGTACCGCGGTCGTTCGATGCCTGTCCGAAAGCCGATATTATTTCCTTTACTGCCTGTGTGGTGTACGAATTGTACTGTGCGGGGTTATTGAGCCATATCCATGTGGTATGTATGCCGCTTATTGCGTCTCCCTTCCGGTCGTAGCACGGGTGTTCTTCATAAATTATTTCTTTGTATTCCCTTTTTACCAGATTATGGTCTTTCAGTGTGTTCATATTGTTTTATTTTAGCATATTATTTCATTTAAAATCAGGTGTAAGGATTGAACGCTTAGTGTATTTATGTTCCAGGGTGTTTTTAAAAACTTCATTAATTTTAGACATAGGGAAAAGTTGTATAAACCGGTCTATTTTCAATTTATCATCGGCAACCAATTCCACCACTTCGGCATAAAGTTCCGGTTTGCAGCCCCAGGTGCCTATTATTTTGGCGTCGAACGCCATCAGGTTGCTTAACCTTGTCTCCGTTTTGTCCATCGTAAATCCTACTATTGATAGAGTGGATGCAAATGTTATTAAATTAAATGCCAATTCCTGCCCTGTCTTTGTACCCGATATTTCAAAAATTTTCCAACCCAATTTGGGCGCGTTCAGAGCTGTAGTAAGTTCTTTTACCCTTTCTTTCACTGCTTTAATATCGAGTTCTTTGATATTAAGAACTGCGTCAATGCCATTCTGCTTAACGATAGCCAATTTTTCATCATTTACATCAAGGGCGATGACCTTAGCTCCGAAGATTTTTGCGATTTGGGCGCCGTACATACCCACTCCGCCAACACCAATCACTATTGCCAAATCGCCCGGCTCGAGCTCCGATTTCTTTACCACCTGATAGGGCGTTGTAACTGCATCTGCTATAACAGCAAGCTGTTCCAGCGTATATTTTCTTAACACCTTATCGGGAACATTACAGAGAAATCGGCTTGGAACTGTTATATGAGAAGCGAATCCCCCGTGAAAATCATTGCCCGGCATCAACTGATGGCGGCAAATGTTACTTCTGCCCTTTTTGCAAAGGTCGCATTCCCCGCAGGGAAGAACAGCAGGAATAATAACATTCTTGCCAAGCCATTCCTTATCTCCGGCTATCACTTTACCGCTTATTTCATGCCCGAGAGTAAGCGGCAGGGCATGTTTGGTCTGAACCCCGTAATGCCAGAAGCTAATATCGGTATGGCATACGCCGCAGCCGGCTATTTTCACCAAAACTTCACCCTCTTTAGTTATAGGCAAGGCAGATTCAGTAAGTCGGAACTCCTTTCGGGGTTCTATCATTTGCCACTGTAACAATTTAGCTTCCATAAATATACCTCCTTACTGTTTCGCTAATTTATAATTCTATATTTTCGTAAAGTATAGCTGTACCTTGCCCACCGCCGATGCATGCGGATGCGATTCCGTATTTCAACTTTCGTCTCTTCAACTCATGTGAAATGGTAAGCGAAAGCCGCAGTCCTGTTGCAGCCAGCGGATGCCCATAGGCAATAGCGCCACCGTTCACGTTGAGCCGGTTTCTGTCAAGATTTAATTCCCTTTCACAGCCGATAACCTGCGCCGAAAATGCTTCGTTTATCTCTATCAGTCCGACCTCGTCCAATTTAATTCCTGTCATCTCAAGCAGCAGGCGTATAGCCGGTACCGGACCTAACCCCATTTCACGCGGGTTTACACCGCAACTTGCCCCAGCTACTATTTTTGCCAATGGTATTGCGGCGTGCCTTTTAGCAGTTTGTCCTGTTGTTATCACGGCAGCGGCTCCACCATCGACAATACCGCTGCAATTGCCTGCAGTAAGTACTCCAGTATCACTGAAAACGGTAGGCAGCTTAGCCAAAGTTTCCATGTCGGTGGGACGCACATGTTCATCTGCTGCAAAATTTTTAATGCCGCGCGGGAGATTCGCTTTTCTCGGCTTTAAGCCATGCGCCTCAAAAACCGAAGAATTCAATGGTATGACCTCATCTCTGAAAAGATTATCCCTCCATGCCGCTACCGCTCTGTCGAAGGAAAGTTTGGCAAATTCGTCTGAATCCTTTCGGGTGATGGAATATTTTTTAGCTACGTTTTCAGCCGTAAATCCCATAGGGTATCCGGCTGCCGTATCATCCAACGCCTCCCAAAGCATATCATGGAAAGACGGTCTGCCGAGTGAATAACCCATTCGGTTGCCGTAACTGACTGTAGGCGAGAGTGACATGTTTTCCGCTCCCACGCATAGAGCCGTTTCAGCTTTGCCAAGTGTAATCTGTTCCGCGGCAGTAATAATGGTTTCAAATCCGGAGCCGCATATCCTTTGCACCATCAGTTCGGGAACTTCAATAGGAACGCCGCAATAGAGCCCTATATGCCGGGGAAGAAAATATGCATCACAAGAGCTTTGCCCGATATTTGCAATGATAGCCTGGTCTATTTCTTCGGGTTTAATATTCGCCTTTTCCAATGCCGCCCTACCGGCGAAGATGCCCAAGTCGGTGGGCGAAACATTCGCCAGCGTTCCGCAAAACTTTCCGAATGGAGTACGGGCTCCGTTCAGTAAATAAATCTCGTCGAATATTATGCCTATACCTTTTCTCTTGTTGTGATATGCCTTCATATAATCAGTATAAATTCATTATTTTATTTTCTAACAAACTTCAAGGAACATCAGCCGCCAATGCTTTAACTCCGCTTTTCATATAATCTTGCCTGGCGCTTAAAGCGGCGCCGTATGAAACAATGTATTGCGATTCCTCTACGGTATGAATTTCGCGGTTGAATTTTCCGGCTAATATTTCCTTCAGATAAGGGTGATGTTCAATTACACCGCCAACTAAAAATACGTTTATACCCGGCGATAATCTCATTTTAGCCACCTTATTGGCAATAGATATATAAATGCCACGCGCCACATCCTGACGCGCCATACCATCAAAAATCCAATTCATTATTTCCGTTTTAGCAAATACCGTACAAAAGCTGTTCAGTTCCTTATCAAAATCCGATTGTGCAGCAAGGGAGCTCATCTCGCTTATTTTTATCCCTGCTCGTTCCGCTATCTCGGACAGGAACGCTCCGGTTCCGGCGGCGCATTTATCATTCATATAAAAGTTGACCACATGATTGTCG
>JAKAOA010000072.1 GCA_021823405.1 Bacteroidota bacterium
TTGGAACAATTATGAAACAAAAAACCTACACTCGGGATTACGCCAGCCTTATCGCCCTCCAACAAAATTTGGACGGAAACGCAGTCTATCAAATTGCCAAAAGTTGCAGTCTGCGCATAATTAAGCATATTGAGCAAGGCGATGACATTCACATTGAGGATTGCCTGAACATTATGGTTAACAAATCCGCCAAGGCGAAATACATTAAAAAGGTTCAAGAAAGCTCAATAAAAAAATACATGTCTCAAGATGAAACACAAAAGCGAGGAAATTGAAGGGGTCAAAATCAATTATGTCGAGTATGACCTTGACGACCTGATAGCAGGTCTTGACTACCTGCCTGCGGTATTAGATGCCCATCTCACTAAAGAAGAGATCAGGCTGGTAGCATTCGAGTATTTTAAGATGATTTGCGAAGACCTCATCATGAACAATAACTGCTACGTGTTCCCGGGGCGTAACATCGGGTTCATTACCATCAAGAATATATACAACCGGAAATATCCCAAACTTGACACTACTCACTGGGAAACACACTACCAACCGACTATCACGGGTAGAGTGTTCAATGAATCAAAGAACATTTATATGGTCCGGTTTACCGGCAAGACGGAGGAGCTGTTTCAAGCTGAGTTAAAAATGCACCATGAGTATTACCCGCCCCGCCGGAATCATTAAGAATCCGGTACCGTATCAGTTTATATTCGTGGGTCCCTCAAAACCGGCTTTTCAGGCGATTTTCGGCGCTATCGTTTTTCAGTATAGGTAAATAATACAGAATACTATAATTTTACTTTAGGTAATTACTTACCTATATGAGCATTGAGAAAAAATGCGAAGTTATCAATTATATCGCAAAGAAAGGAGCAAAAATTCCATTATTTCGCAGTACTTTTACTTACGGCAAACATGGGAACAGTCTTACAGGTTTATGTTCGTATTCCAATTACGAGGATGTCATCAACTTGTTCAAGACTGCCCTTCCATTCATTTAAAGCCTCCTCAAGCAATGCTTTTTGCTCATTCATGGGTTTGCTTGCATTTGCCAACAAAAGCTCCTGTAATTGTTTATATTTATATTTCTTACCCTTTGGTCCGCCAAACTGATCGGCATAACCGTCTGAAAAAAGATAGAGCATAGAGCCAGTTGGTAGATTCAGACTTTGGGTGCCGAAGGGCTTCGGGCTATCAGTTTTGCCAATCGGTTGCTTGTCGGGCGCCAGTTCCTTTATTTCACCATTTACCACGTACCATAATGGGTTGTAAGCCCCGCTCCATTCTATTTCTCTTGACTTGGTGTTAATAGTGCAGAAAGAACAATCCATACCGTCCTTAACTTCCCCTTCGCTTTTCTCAAAGGTTTCTAACACCAATTCACGTACTTTTGTCAAGACAGGTCCGGTACTGTATAATTTAAACTCTTTTACGGCACGGTTTAACGCATTGCTACACACTACACTTACCATTGCACCTGGTACACCATGACCGGTACAGTCGCAGGCAGCGATGAGGATGGTGTCATTCACCCTCTCAAGCCAATAGAAATCCCCGGCAACAATATCCTTTGGTTTATAAAGAACAAAGCTTTCTGGCAAGTATTGCTTGATTAAGTTCAATGGTGGCAGTATAGCATCCTGCAAACGTTTGGCGTAGGTGATGGAATCAAGGATGTCTTTGTTTTTTTCTTGAATCTCAACATTTTTTTGTTCAACCTTTGATTTTTGCTCTTCAATAAGGTTCTTTTGGCGCTCAACTTCATCCTTTTGCTTTAGAATAACAATGTTGTCCCTTCGCTTCTGTAGGTAGTTACGGAATATAAAGAAAGCAAGCGCAAGAGTAAGTGCAAAGCCAACGATAAAGGAATTACGGATAATATCCTCACGTCGTTTATCTTGCTCAGCGATTAACTCCTTTTTATCTTGTTCGGCCTTGGCAGCAACCTGCTTTAGTTCTGTTATGTATTTTAAGTTCGATTTAAGAATTTTATTTTGGTTTTTACCGCCAAATATTTTTTCATTTAATAAAACATAATCCTTAAAATATTTGAACGATAATGCAATATTTCCGGTCTTTTCGTAAACTTTGCTCAACGTACTATCTACATTTATTAGATCATTTATTTGTTTCCTTTCTTGGCTTATTTCATAACTTGTATTGCAAAACTTTAAAGCCTTGTAATAATCACCTTGCAAATAATAGACATACCCCATTCCAGTTAAGGCAGTGGATAATAAATCTGAATCTTGTCTTCCAAGCATAATTGCTTTGTTAAGGTTCTGCAAAGCCAGAGGATAGTTTTTAATATCTAAATATATAAAGCCAATATCATTTATAGCCATTGCAGCATCTGCAGTATCTTCTTGGCTTAGAAATAAACTTACTGCTTTGTTGTGATAATTTAGAGCGGAACTATAATCTTTTTGTTCCTCAAACAAATTTCCTATATCCTGTAACGCTGACGCTATATCGGTGCTATCATGTACCTTATCTGCAAAGGTGAGCGCCGTATCAAACTTTGCCCGAGCCTCGTCATATTCCTGTATATCTTCATATACTTCGCCAATTCCAATATAAGCTGTGGCAATACCCGGATAATATTTTAGTTTATTTGAAATACGGAGTGCCTCCAGGTAAATATCTGTAACCGTGTCTTCTCTGTCCTCATAATAATAGCTACTCGCAAGTTTGTTATATGCATTAGCTAAGCCAAGCTCGTAATTAATTTTTTTTGAAAGCACTATTGCGATTCTGCAAAGTGAATCCACTTTTGGGTAATCAGCAAGATTCAGGTACTGATCCGCAAGCGCATTTAATGTGATTACTTTATTGGTATCCGCATTATAAGTAGCGACCAGTTTCCGTAGTGAATCTATCTTGAGGTTTTGGGCTGGTGTGATTCCGCAAATCAATCCACCCGCAAGAAAAAGAAAATATTTTAATTTTGAAAGCATGGAGTAAAAGTATTACTTTATGCAAATTGATAATTGCCCTTGAAAATTTTTATAGTTCCCGGGAATTTCGTTTAACCGTTAGTGTGGATTCTACCATTCCCCATATGCTCCGTATTTCCAATAGTTATCCCCGTTAAGAAAATAACATAACATATTGATATTCAATTTGTTATGAGTAATAATATTTTTTTCCCCCTAGGATATTTCTTTATAAAAAAAGTATTCTCGATACTCCCTACCTCAATAATACCCCCGGTGTGTTTGTGAATCCCGGTACCATTTTAGTTTTCCCTATTAGATACCCCCTACCCCCCAATATCAATTTCCTGTGTATTCCCGTATACACAACCCACCCCAGGCTGTACCGCCCGTACCCAAAAGTAACTCACGGTGAGTTACAATCAACGTCCAAATTAAACCCCAAAGTTTTATGGAAACCTTTAAAGCTGCCCGATTGCCTCGTCCATTAAAGGACAACGAGAAGTTCGCACGATTTGTTGATGGCAATACGCAAATTACCTTCGAGCCGGAACAACCTATTGTGCAATCCGTTTACTATTCCAACAGGAAGAAGGAAGACGGTACAACTACCGACTTCATGGGAGTTACCTTATCTTTCAAAAAAGCCGACCGCAGGATTACTGTTAGCCTTGACCGGATTTATGCAACCGCATCGGAGGCGCTCAAGCCTTTGGTGATGAATGGCAAGGACGTAATCTTAAACGTCCGAATCGGATATACGGCGGGCAACCTGGTAGTGCAGGCGCTGTAACAGGGATTCTTCTGAAGGGCGGGAAATTCAGTTTTTCCGCCCTTTTTTATTGTGTCAATGATGGTTTGGGCGACCGCTGAGTTCATTCAGCCAGGTCCTGCTTTGCTACCTGCCTGAATAAACACAGCATCAGCGCAGAACGTCAAGCGAAGGTTTCAATAGCCTTGAAATAACGCTTCCATTGACCTTGCACTTGTCGCAATGAAGGGGAAAAAGCGTTCCGGCTGATATACCCTGAGAGCCGGTACCCTTTTATTCGGCTTCACACGAACATAACTTTCAATTCTTTTTCTCTAAGGATATGGTCTGTCCTGAATTGAAAGACATGTTCGCTACTGACCGGGAAAGGGAGTAACCTTACTCTTTCATACATTCACCCGCGATACGTTTCACTACTCGACCGGGTTTCATTCCTTCATCATTACGGCTACACCCTTAATCGTCTTTTTTGCCTGCAAAGCTAAGGGGCACCGGAAAACGCATATTCTGAATGTTACTTTATGACTATGCGGGCTATGCCTTTCCAAAAGACTACGGCATAACTCTTATTCCGTTTCCTTTTGGAAATTTTCCTTCATGTCCCTTGTTTGCCCTCTGGGCAGCAGGCAAAAAATAACAAAAACTTATTCCCCTCTGATTCAGCAAGTACGGGGGAATGGAAGTTTTCATTTACAAACCCTTTAAACCTCAACCCTATGAACGAGAAACAGGAGAAAATCAGAGAACTACGCAATCTTATCCGGGAGTTATCCTTTGACCGGAAGATTGTCCGGGATCAAAAGGAGCGCATACAGCAACTTCAAGATGAGCTTGATGAGTTACAGGTTGCGCTTGACGCAGAGATATTCAACGAGGATTCACAACCAATATTAAACTTTTGAATTATGAAATTCTTTCAAGACTGTCATACCATTGACGAGGTAAAGTCCCTTTACAGGGCTTTAGCAATGCAGCACCATCCGGATAAAGGTGGAAATCTGCAAACCATGCAGGCAATAAATGCCGAATATCCTATCGCCTGTGCAAAGGTACTTGCAGGAGAAGATATGAGCCCGGAGGAAACCGAGGACGAGATACTAAAAGCCGAAAAGTACAGGGAAGCCCTTGAGAAGATTGCCAATCTGGACGGTATTATTATAGAGTTATGCGGCGCCTGGATATGGGTAACAGGCTCTACCTATCCGCACAGGGCGGCATTAAAGCAGGCTGGCTTCATGTTCGCTCACAAGAAGGTCGCATGGTACTTCCGTACCGATGAGTTTAAGACCCATAACAGGCACATGTTAAGCCTGGATGAGATTAAGAACAAGTACGGTTCCAAGAACATTTCAAAGTTCCATAATGAAGGAATAAGGAGGTTACAGTAAATTCAAGCTACCGATATTTTGTAAAGTTTTATTTCTATTTTTGTAGCTATAAATATAGCGTCCAGCTATACCCTTGTGTCTGAAAACTCGTAATCTTCAAGGCATAACAAGGATATGGACAGACCACGTAAACAGCGTGGGCTTGTTTCATTCCTTTTATGCAGGTGTACGAGTACCACAGACAGAGGGTGAGGCTGTAAGCCCCACGCTGTATGAATAACCAACTCTTTGGGGCTATGAGTTAAAAATATTAGCCCTAATGAAAAACATTATACTATTAATCATCGCTTATTGCTCATTACTTCACTTTGCAAATGGGCAATCTTATACTATCAGTACTATTGCAGGTAACGGCACAGCAGGATACACTGGAGACGGAGGCCAAGCCACCGCCGCCGAACTTAGTGCTCCTAATGGTATTGCCATTGACACGTCGGGCAATATTTACTTTGTTGACAATGGAAACAATCGGATAAGAAAGGTAAGCACCAACGGCCACATTACAACAATTGCAGGCAATGGAACAGCATCTTTTTCAGGCGATGGTGGTCAAGCTACGGCGGCTGAAATAAATACTGCCACCTGGATGGGTGCCGGGCTTGCCGTTGACAACTCCGGAAATATCTACTTTTCTGACAACGGGAACGACCGGATAAGGATGATTAACACAAGTGGTACCATAAGCACATTTGCAGGGAACGGTTCATTTGGATATTCCGGCGATGGCGCACAAGCAACGGCGGCTGAACTCAACATTCCTGAAGGTATTGCAAGAAACGCGTCGGGGAACTTGTATATAGGCGATGACCAAAGTAGCCGGGGCCGCAAAATAAGTTCAGGGGGTGTTATAACAACATTCGCCGGGAGCGGAACAGCTGGTTATAGCGGTGATAATAGTCAGGCAACAGCAGCAGAATTATATCATCCTTGGGGAATTGCGGTAGATGGCTCAGGAAATACCTACATTGCCGACCAGGTGAATTGCTGCATAAGGAAAGTAAATGCAGGAGGAGTTATTACTACTGTAGCAGGAACCGGAGTAAATGGATATTCAGGCGATGGTGGCAATGCAACAGCAGCAGAATTAAGCAACCCTGGTTCTATGGCTATTGACGGTATAGGAAATATTTATTTCGCTGATGTTGGCAACAGCCGTGTTAGAAAAATTGCAGCCAATGGTACTATCACAACTATTGCCGGAAATGGTTCTTCGGGATATTCCGGTGATGGTGGTAGTGCTACGGCAGCAGAACTTACTCAACCTTGGGGTATTGCCATTGATAAATCTGGTAATCTATATGTTTCCGATTACGGGAACAATACCATCAGAAAACTAACAAAGAATACGGTTGGGTTAGAGAATATTTCAATAAATAGTAAACTTGATATTTACCCAAACCCCACGTCAGGAATCTTTACTATTTCGTCATCAAAGGTTATTCCCGGCGCCAAGGTGGATGTTTACGAGTTGAGCGGAAAACTTGTTTATTCCGAACGAGTAAAATCTCAAACATTGAATATTGACCTTTCAGATAAACCTAAAGGGGTTTATCTGGTCAAGGTTTCTTACGGTGAAAAACTAATTTCTACTAAAAGACTAATAATGCAATAACAGAACATTCATCACATGAGGCCCTTGATATTAGTTACCGTAACGAGTATAGCACTACTCACTGCTTGTAATCCCTCCTCTCAGGGGCACAGGAACCATGATGCCGATTTAATAGGCATATGGGCGGCAGATTCTTTGGTTGATTTTCAGAAAATGAAAAACATTTCCCCAGAGGATTACCACGATTCAATATCTTTTAACTTGGATGCAACTGTAATCGAATTTCGAGGAAAAGACAGATCCAGGTCAACATGGTATACAAAGGGAGATTCTATATACTGCTATAATACAAAAGAACGTAAACCTTACGTGTGCCATTATTCCATAAGCAACTCTCAATTAATAATGATAAGTAGCGATGAGCCAAATACACTCGCATATTTTCACAAATTTTAAAACAACTTTTATCATAAAATATTTCGTCACCAATAATTCGAAAGAATACGCAATTGCGTCTGTAATAATGAATTTCAAGCGTTCAAATAATCAGTAGGAAGGCATCCACCGCCCTCAGAGCAGGGCTTTACTGTATGCCAGGACACCTGTTTAATGGTGCGCACCAGAGAAGCCAACAGCCAAACAGCCCAAAATACATTAGGCATTTAACATAATACATATTATTTTCGCATGGCTTTCAGCTATCTTCCTTGCTGCCCGCCGTTCCGGTCGGTGCGCTTACGTCAGCATGAAAAATAATGGGTATTATGTGCCGGGTAAATGCCGTTGAGCGCCCACCGGCGCATCTGTTTTATTGCAGCAACAGAATGGTAAAATAACTTAGTAAAAAGCAAGGCATTCCGGATTACATATTACTGCTAATATTCTTAGCATTTTCTATCAGGTAATTGGCATTTGTTTATTTTCGCTTTTACCGATTAAATAAATATGGCATTAAGCTGGAATGAAATAAAAACAAGGGCGGTTGCTTTCTCAAAAGAATGGGAGCATGAAACCAGCGAGGATGCTGAGGCAAAATCATTCTTAGACGGCTTTTTTAATGTCTTTGGCATTACCCGCCGCCGAGTAGCCACTTTTGAAACAAGAGTACATACCAACGGCGACCGCAACGGTTATATTGACCTTCTATGGAAGGGAACTATACTTATTGAGCAGAAATCACGGGGCAAGGACTTAAATAAAGCCTACGTGCAGGCAAAAGAATACTTTGCCGGGATAAAGGAGAATGACCTACCCAAGTACATTTTAGTTAGCGATTTTGACCGCTTCCGGCTGTACGACCTTGAAGATAATACTCACTTTGAATTTCATTTAAAAGAGTTTTACAAGAACGTAAAACATTTTGGTTTTATTGCGGGCTACCAAAAACAGGTATCTAAGCCCGAAGACCCTGTAAACATAGAAGCGGCTGAATTGATGGGTAAGCTGCACGATATGCTAAAGGCAGTTGGTTACACCGGGCACCAATTAGAGGTTTATTTGGTGCGCCTGCTCTTTTGCCTCTTTGCAGACGATACCACCATTTTTGATAAAGGAATATTTGAGGACTTTATACGCAATAGCACCAAAGAGGATGGCAGCGACCTTGCCGCCCGCCTTGCTGAATTGTATGAAGTGTTGAATACCGATAAGCGGGAACGCTTAAAGAACATTGATGAAACGCTGAATGCCTTCCCCTATGTAAATGGCAAGTTGTTTGAAACAAACTTGCAACACGCTTCTTTTGATAGCAAGATGCGGAAAACGCTCTTAGATTGTTGCGCTTTGAATTGGGGTAAAATATCCCCTGCCATATTCGGCTCCATGTTCCAAAGCGTGATGAACCCGCAGGAACGCCGCAGCATTGGAGCGCACTATACCTCTGAGAAAAACATATTGCGCCTTATAAAGCCATTATTTCTTGATGAACTATATGCAGAGTTTGAAAAAGTAAAGGATAACCGTAACAGGCTTGTGGACTTTCACAAAAAGCTATCTACCCTGAAATTTTTAGATCCTGCCTGCGGGTGCGGTAATTTTTTAGTTATTACATACAGGGAATTACGCTTACTGGAAATTGAGGTGATTAAGAATTTGCTGCATAATGTACAAAGGGTGCTTAATGTAAATGAATATGTATTAATTGATATTAACCAGTTTTACGGAATTGAGTATGACGATTGGCCTGCCCAGATAGCCCAGGTCGCTATGTGGCTCATTGACCACCAAATGAACATGAAAATAAGTGAAGAATTTGGTGAATACTTTGTACGCCTGCCATTAAAAAAGAGTGCAACGATAATACAAAATAACGCCTTGCGTACTGATTGGGAAAGTATTGTAAAGAAAGATGAACTTTCTTATATTTTGGGTAATCCGCCGTTTATTGGCTCAAAGTTAATGAAGCAAGAGCAAAGGGACGATATTGTTAAGTTATTTGGGAATAGTGAAGGTACAGGGATTTTAGATTATGTAACTGGATGGTATATAAAAGCTGCACATTATATTCAGGGAACACGGATTAAAGTTGCCTTTGTTTCAACAAACTCAATAGCACAAGGAGAACAAGTGAGCGTACTTTGGAAGCCATTACTATACAATAATGGAATTAAAATACATTTCGCACACCGTACTTTTAAGTGGAGAAATGAGGCAAAAGGTAATGCGGCTGTATATTGTGTTATTATTGGATTTGCCAATTATGATATACCTGATAAGCGCTTATACGAATACGAGGACATAAAAGGTGAGCCACATGAAAGAATAGTTAGAAACATTAACCCGTACTTAATAGATGGTAGGGATATAGTAATTGAGAATAACAGTAACCCGATTTGCAATGTTCCTAAAATGAGTTTTGGCAATATGCCTTTGGATGGAGGGAACTTGCTGCTTTCAAATGAAGAAAAAAATGAATTAGTTTCAAAAGACCCTGTCGCAAAAAAGTTTATTAAGCCTTTAATTTCAGCCCAAGAATTTCTGAATAATGGAAAACGTTGGTGTATATGGTTAGTGAATGCTGAACCAAGCGAAATAAAGCGAATCCCTCAAATTATGGAAAGGGTTGAAGCAGTTAAACAGTTTCGGTTAAAAAGTGTGGCACCTTCAACCCAAAAATTTGCAGCGACCCCAACCCTATTTAGAGACCGTAATCAACCTAATACCTTTATTGTTATACCGAGGGTTTCATCTGAAAACAGGGAGTATATCCCTATGGGATTTTTTGATAAAAATTCAATTGTAAGTGATACTTGTATGTCTATACCCAATGGCACTTTGTACCATTTCGGTGTTTTAACATCTTTGATGCACATGGCATGGGTAAAATATGTATGTGGGCGATTAAAAAGTGATTTTCGTTATTCAAAATTTATTGTTTATAATAACTTTCCTTGGGCAGAGAACCCAAGTGATAAGCAAAAGAAAGCGGTTGAGGATGCAGCGCAGGCGGTTTTAGATGCACGTAAACAGTTCCCCAATAGTTCCTTAGCCGACTTGTACGACCCGCTTACCATGCCCCCTGCCCTTGCTAAAGCGCACCAAGAGTTAGATAAGGCAGTAGATAAATGTTACCGCCCTGCCCCCTTTGAAAGCGAAACGAAGCGGATAGAATACCTGTTTGAGTTGTACGAAAAATACACGGCGGGGCTGTTTGCAGCTGAAGGGAAGAAAAATAAGAAATCAAAATAAAATACAATATGAAAACAACTATTGACAATATTTTTAAAGGATTAAATGACAAAGATTCCGAAAGAAAGAAAGCACTGGAAAAATTACTTGACCGTGCCTATGATGTACGGAAATTTGAAATTGGTTTGTTTTGGCAAAGAGCGTTATATTTTTGGGGATTTATTGCCGCTTCCTTTACAGCCTATTTTTTGGTTGCGGATAAATACTCCAATTCGCCGCATATTAAATTGATGGTCTCTTGCATGGGCTTCATTTTTGCCCTGAGTTGGTTACTTGTCAATAGAGCAAGTACTCATTGGAAAGAAAATTGGGAGGCTCTTGTAGATAAAATCGAAGATGAACTGGAATTGCCCCTATACAAACTAAACATACGTGATTCAGGTAATGATATTTTCGATAGAAAGCATTATAGAATTTCGAGAATCAATATTATTGTGTGTTACTTTTTGTGTTTCATTTGGTTAATGCTTTTGGTTTCTTCAATTTTGGAAACCGAAATTGTAAAAACCTTTAATTACTTATTAAATAATTATGGTCTGGTAAAAACAATCAGTTTGCTATTCCTAACAATAATTACAACCGTTCTTTTATTGAGGACAACCGTGAGAACTAACAATCAAGCGCAGCAGCAAAGGCTTTATCGTAGGAATAACGAAGTAATAATTGAAAATGATTAATGATAATCTCATAGTCTTTTGCCTCAAATGCTGTGGGCATTTTAAGCGGGAAGAAACATACTCGGTGAAAGTGGTAACAAGTGAGGAGGTACCCCCTGCTAACCTTTATATATGCAAAGGGTGCTATGAGGCGCTACCGGAAACGGAAGAAATAAAACGAATGGAAATAATAACTTGAAAGACCTTGAAATATATAAGCTAAAGACCGAAGGTAAAATAAAATTACCCCTGTTTACCGTTCCGGTTAGTGCGGGATTCCCTTCCCCGGCAGAGGAATACGTGGAGCAATTACTTAGCCTCGATGAGCATTTGATTAAGCACCCGCAGGCAACCTACTTAGTAATGGTTAAAGGCGATTCCATGAAGGAAGCAGGTATAAATACGGGCGATGTACTGATAGTAGATAAATCCCTTACCCCGGCAAATAACAATATTGTAATTGCCATTATTGACGGAGAATTTACGGTTAAACGAATAAAAAAAGATAAAACCGCGCTTTACCTGTTACCGGAGAACAAAGCATACAAACCCATTAAAATAAGCCCTGAAATGGATTTTAAAGTATGGGGAGTGGTAACGTATATAATTCATAAGGCATGAAAACATATAAACCCGTTAAAAAATAAATTTATGGCAGGACTTGAAAATGTTGCTGGTAAAGTTGCAATTGAAGCTGGCAAAAAGCTTATCGAAGAGTCGGATGGATTAATCAGATCGTTATTTGGTAATTCAATTACCGAATATGGAGAAATCATGACTGATAATATTAGATACCGCCGACTTAAAAACCAAATATCAATACTTGAAAAGGTTAAAGATTTCATAGATGAGCATAATATGGAATTAAAGCAAGTGAACCTCAAAGTAATGTTCCCATTGTTAAATCATTCTTCGTTGGAGGAAAATGAGGACTTGCAATTAAAATGGGCCAAACTCATTAAGAACATTCTGACAGTAAAGATTGAAGAGGTCGTTCAGCAAAAGGCGGTAGAAGTGTTAAGTAAAATGTCTAATGCGGATGCGCGAGTAATGGATCATATGTATTCTCAGTTTATAAAGGCTTACTTTCATGGAGGTTTAGAATCTATGTCTATAGGAATAGAGAATATATCCCATTGGGCAAAATTAGAAACTGAATATGCTAAAACAGTAACTTCAAATTTAGTTTCATTAGGTATGCTAAAAAACACAATAAAAGGGACTGGAACTGGTCAAGCGAGTGGAGCAAGTGTATCGGTGCAAAGTATTAAAGTTGATGATGAATCAGAGTTCCGATTAACTAAAATTGGATTTGAAATTATGAAATTATTAAATGAATAGAAAGTGTTCGCCCTTGTAGATTGCAACAACTTTTACGCTTCCTGTGAGCGTGTGTTTAATCCAAAGATGGAGGGCAAGCCCATTGTGGTATTATCAAATAATGACGGGTGTGTTATTGCCCGGAGCAATGAAGCAAAAGCTGTAGGTGTTCCGATGGGCGCACCCGCCTTTGAGTATGAGGAAATGTTTGCAAAGAATAAGGTGCAGGTATTTTCATCCAATTATGCCCTGTATGGTGATATGAGCGACAGGGTAATGCAGGTATTATCCCGCTTTACCCCCGAAATTGAAATATACAGCATTGATGAGGCTTTTTTGGACTTAACTACGTTCACCCTGTATGACATTGAAAAGTATTGTGCAAACATCCGTAATACGGTAAAACAGGAAACAGGCATTCCGGTCTCCATAGGCATAGCCCCAACCAAAACACTTGCAAAGCTTGCCAATAAATACGCTAAGAAGCGCAAAAAGGATATTGGAGTTCACCTTTTAAGGACAACGGAACAGCTTAAAGAAGCCCTTACCAATTCGGAAATTGGCGATGTTTGGGGTATCGGTGGGCAATACACTAAGTTTCTGAAAAAGCACAATATCAACACCGCTTTTGACTTTACTTTGGCAAATGAGCAGTGGGTAAGGAAGAACCTGAATGTAACAGGGCTTAAAACGCTTAAGGAGTTAAAGGGAACACCCTGTTACCACCTGGAGCAGACACCCCCGGCAAAGAAAGGCATTTGTACTTCCCGTTCCTTTGGTGCACTTGTAAAAGATTACGGGCTATTAGAGGAATCGGTTGCCACCTTTGCCAGCCGTTGCTCTGAAAAGCTACGAAAGCAACACAGCGTAGCAAGTGTATTGCAGGTATTCGTACATACCAACCCATTCAGGGAGCAGGATGCTCAATATTTCAATTCTAAGAGCATTACATTGCCCGTCCCTACCAATGTCAGCTTTGAGTTAGCCAAAGCGGCTATAATGGGGCTTAAAATCATTTACCGCAAAGGATATAACTTCAAGAAAGCAGGGGTAATAGTTACGGGCATTGTGCCGGAACAATCCGTACAACTCAATATTTTTGAAAATCCTAAGTTCGCCAAAAACAAAAGCGTAATGCAATCCATAGACAAAATTAACCGGACAATGGGAAGGGATAAGGTTCGGTTAAGCGTAATGGGCTTTGACAGGAAATGGAAATTAAGACAGGAAAAAAAATCACCCTGCTATACGACACGGTGGAGTGAATTACTGACTATCACCGTTTAATTTAAAAAGAAATGCTCATTATTATTTTCATAATATTATTAGGAGTATTATCATTTCTTATTACTCGGTTTTTCCATAAAAAACATCAGAGTACATCTGATAAAATTGCAATTGTAGGTATAGGGATTTCCACTTATGTTGGATTCTTGGTTGCCTTACTTTCAATCAAAATAACATTATATATAAGTAATCAAGATGTGAAAATTGATGGGTTTAATGCTCTCCTATCAAAGTCAGATGCGACAATTGATAAACTTAATGCGGAAATTGGGCTATTAAAAGACCAACTTAAATTAAATGAGAATGCCCAAAATACTGCCAATCAAAATGCAGAATATTCTGAAGAAGCAAATATGAATAGATTTTCCGGAGCAATATTAAAATTAGGTGCGACAATTGGAACGAAAGAAATGGCAACAAAAGATGAAATAATGCCTACTCATTTTTACATTAATGGCTTAAAAGAAATTCTTGAAAGTCAAATTGAAAATCCATATATCTTCAAAAATGACTCACTTAAAATCGC
>JAKAOA010000073.1 GCA_021823405.1 Bacteroidota bacterium
ACTTCCTCCAGATCCCGCAGACGCAAGGAATGTTCCCTATGCTCTCCATTGAGGAAGATATAAACGGCTCTAAAAAGAATGAACTGAAAGTTACCCGTATCGAAAGAAAAGAACTGAAGGACGACACTTTTGCTATACCCTTCGGATATAAGGAATTTAAAAAGTAATAACGGTATTTCAACTGCTGAAAGCCAGCTTAGTCCCTTCCGGACTTACCGATAATCCCACTTCTGTTCCCATGATAAGAGGATAGTTTTTCGCACCATGACCTGCAGGAAAGCCAAAGCAAAGAGGGAAGTTATACTCCTTAACTGCATCGACTATTATCTGTTCGGCTGTTTTTCCGAACGGCACAGCATTATCTTTCATTTCTGTAAAAGTGCCCGCTACAAGCCCTTTTAACTTCGCCAGCTTTCCAGCCCTTTTAAGTTGCATCATCATTCTGTCCACGTGATATAGATATTCATCTAGGTCCTCCAGAAAAAGTATTTTATCATCGAATTCCATATCAGACGGAGTAGAGGCGAGGGAATAAAGAAGCGAAAGATTTCCGCCGGCAAGTAATCCTCTGCCTATTCCGTTCCTGTTCAATGAATGCGGTGGAATGGCGTACGACAACGGCTCACCGAGCAACGCGGATTTAAGTAATGAGAGGGAATGGGCATCTTTTTCGAAATTAAAGGGCATCGGACCGTGGAGCGTTTCTACTCCCGTATTTTTTAATAGATGACTGTGGAATACAGTCGAGTCGCTGTAACCTATTATCCATTTAGGACGATTTACTAGGCAGGAAAAATCCAAACTGTCAATTATACGTGCAGCTCCGTAGCCGCCTCTTGCGCAAAATATGGCTTTGACTGAACTGTCATCAAGCATCGATTGGAAATCGGACGTTCTCGCCTTATCGTTACCGGCGAACTGATTAAAGGCAGAATATATATTTGCGCCGGTTTTAACTTTTAGCCCCCACTTTTCCAATATACGAATAGCAGGTAGCAGTTCCGGTTCCGTAATTTTGCGCGACGGTGCAACAATGCCGACTATGTCGCCCGCTTTAAGGTATGGAGGCCTGATGGTTTTTATATGAGCCATAAGTGTTCAAAAATAAAAAAACCTTCAACTCACTTTTAAATACTATTCGGATTTTAAAGTTTAACCTACCAAGATCCGATTTGTCAAAATTCATAAATTTAAAATACAAGTATAACTTCTCGCATGGGTATTTTGCTTTGCGCTCCCGCTATAACTATGCAGACACGCAGTAGCACAATCGCTTATGAGCAGTTTATAAAAGTCATCATTTTTCATATATCATTATTGCGCCGCTTTCTATCTTTTGCTAACTATATAGGTTGCCATCATTCCGCATATTGCGTTCACGAAGGGTATTTTTTCTATTAGTCGCCATAAGCCGTAACTCCATTCAGGCACAAGACATTTTCGTGAAACCCCGCCGCTAACAGTATATAAAAAAGCGGTGAGCATATTAATCGAATCAATACGGAGTCCGGGAAATTCCTTCTCAAATTTCTTTCTGTCTCTTATCATCAAAATATAAGGCAATGCACCGTTGGCGCCGCTTAATGGACCGGTGGATTCAATGTCCCATTCTCCACCGGGCATAAATGGTTCGTGATGAAAGTTTTTATAAATGAACCGAGAAAGAAGTGTATTTGCAGGTTCAATCATAATTATCTTCCCGCCGGGCTTCAAAGTCCTTTCCGCCTCACTGAAGAATGACGCGGGGTGAGGTATGTGATGCAGTACGTTTACCATAAAAATACCGTCCAGTTCATTGCTAATAAATGGTAATTTTTCGGCTGAAAATTGCATAGCCACATGTGGCAAAGGCAATATATCGCTCGTTATAACATTAGGCAGCATCTCTTTAAGAAAGCCGCCTCCTGAACCTATTTCAAGGTATTTACCCTCCGGATTTTTTTTTACTTCTGTAATAAAATTGCCGTACCACTCTACATATATTTTCCATAGGAACTTTTTGGATAAAATAATCTCCCTGTGCCGGATGGTGGTCTGCGGGTCGTCGAGGTGTGTATTTATATTATATTTTAAAGGCATAGGGCTTACCATTATAATCGTGTAAATATATCGCTTTGTAAAGAAACTTTATTAATTTTTAGCTATAACTTACTTACCCTGTAAAATAGCTACTATAGATTTTTGATGGTACTAAAGGTTCATATGCCCAGGGTGTATTACTTCTTGTTTTTGCATAGGGTATTTAGATTACAGGAAAAGTGCATTAATGGTTATGGATGGGTAGTAATCGGGCTAATGAAACAGTCGAATAATAGCATATTAACCTTTAGCCCTACACCCGAAAATATGCGTAAGTGGTTTAGTAGTTCAGGTATATAGTTTACAGATGCAATTCACCCTATTCCAACCTTTATTAATTGTGAAAGAGGTATCATCAGCACATCAAATCAGCATGATTATATAGAAAAATAGGATTTATTTGTTTAGGTAATTAGTATCTGCCGTCTTAGGAAGGAGCGTTTGGGGTGGTTTGGGATTTGAGGTAGGAGGCAGATTTGCAATTGCAAAATGAGGAAATTTGAATATCTGATAAGAATAGAAACCTTATTTTTTATGGAAGCGCATGTCATTTTTTAGATTAATTAGCAGTCGCCTATAATTCGATAAGTAGATTTAGAAATAGGACTGTTCCACGTGGAACATTTATGAAGAAGATATTTTCGTGCAAATCAGTCAATGTTCCACGTGGAACGTTATCTGCCAATATGAACCATTAGAATGGCGATATCGGATGGATTTACTCCGCTTATGCGTGATGCCTGTCCTAAAGTTTTTGGCATAAATCTGGTGAGCTTCTCCCGCGCTTCGATAGAGAGTGATTTTATGGTGTTGTAATCTAAGAGGTCATTCAATGTCACACCTTCAAGTCGCATCTGCTTTTCCGCAATTTCCTTTTCCTTTCTGATATAGCCCTCATATTTCATTAAAATTCCGGCCTCTTCAAGCGTCTCGCTGTCGTAAGAGGAGGAGAACCTGGCAAGTTGTTCACAACTCGAATTCATCTCCTCTATTCCAATATTTGGCCTTGAAAGAATTGAAAATGCTTTCATTTTTTGTTCTATTTCCATCGAGCCCACACTTTGCAACAAAGCGTTTATTTCATCCGGGTGAATACTTTCGTTTTTGTAATATTCAATTATTTCACTGGTACCCTTCATTTTCTCCTGAACCCTGTCATATCTCCTTTTATCGGCTAACCCAAAAGCATAACTTAGGGGGGTTAATCTTATATCACAATTATCCTGTCGCAGTAAGATTCTAAATTCAGCCCTCGACGTAAACATACGATAGGGTTCATCAGTGCCTTTGGTAATAAGGTCATCTATCAACACCCCAATGTATGCTTCCGACCGGGATAGCACAAAAGGTTTGCTATTCCGAAGCTTAAGATGGGCATTTATCCCTGCCATAAGTCCCTGACAAGCAGCTTCTTCATAGCCGGTTGTCCCATTAATTTGACCGGCAAAATATAGATTTTCAATCCGGCGTGTTTCCAGCGTATTAGAGAGCTGATCGGGTGGAAAGTAATCATATTCTATTGCGTAACCCGGTCGGAACATTTTAACGCGCTCTAATCCGGAAATTCGTTTCAGCGCCTCAAATTGTACCTCTTCCGGCAGTGATGTTGAAAAGCCGTTAAGGTAAACTTCAACGGTATTCCATCCCTCCGGCTCTACAAAAAGTTGGTGGCGTTCTTTATCGGCGAACCTGTTTAACTTATCTTCTATCGACGGACAATAGCGCGGACCGATTCCCTGTATCCGGCCTGTGAACATCGGTGACTTATCGAAACCCGTCTGCAGTATCTCGTGTACTTCGCTATTAGTATAGGTAATATAACAGCTGCGCTGTTCTTTCAACGCGTTTGTTTGATTAGAAAAGGAGAATTTACCCGGATTCTCATCTCCTTTCTGCTCCTCCATTTTGGCATAGTCGATGGAACGTCCGTCAAGGCGCGGCGGGGTTCCGGTTTTCATTCGCCCTCCTTTAAAGCCAAGCTGCATAAGGTTTTCAGTAATACCGCTCGCCGCTTTTTCACCAATCCGCCCTCCCCCAAATTGCTTCTCGCCTATGTGTATTATACCGTTCAGAAAGGTGCCATTGGTAAGTATCACCGCCTTGCATTTTATCTCCATGCCCATGCCTGTTTTCACTCCGCAAATCCTGTCGTTCTTCACCATGAGCCCTTTTACCATGTCCTGAAAGAAGTCCAGATTCGGCGTATTTTCAAGCATCCTTCGCCATTCGAGTGTGAACAGCGCCCTGTCGTTCTGCGTTCGCGGACTCCATACCGCCGGTCCCTTGGAGCGGTTCAGCATACGGAACTGTATGGCAGTGCGGTCGCTTACAATACCCGAATAGCCGCCCAGTGCGTCAATTTCCCTTACTATTTGTCCTTTAGCTATTCCGCCCATGGCAGGATTACAGCTCATTTGTGCAATCTTAGTCATATCCATAGTTATAAGCAGCACTCTTGAACCGAGATTTGCGGCGGCAGCCGCCGCCTCGCATCCGGCGTGACCGGCGCCTACTACCACTATGTCGTATTCTTTAAACATATTTTTCAGAAGGGGTGCAAAATTAATCTATTTTGGGCTTGCCTGTGCATTGCGGCTATATCCTCCATCGCCTACTTTACCTAATATTGCAGAATAATACGATTATGAACAAAGCATATCTGTCTTTAGGCAGTAATCTGGGCAATCGCCGCAATAACATTAACAAGGCAATCTCCTTGCTTAAAGAGAATGGAACTGTTCTTCTTGCTTCTTCTTACTATGAAACTGAACCCTGGAACATGCGCGAAGGGAACAACTTTATAAATCTGGTTATAGCGTTTCTTACACCGCTTAAACCTCTTCAATTACTGGATTTTATTCTGGAAGTGGAGAAACGTCTCGGGCGGGTTCGCACCAGTAAGGAGTATGAATCGCGAACAATTGATATAGACATATTGTTATATAACGATGAGATTATTGAATCGCCTGTGCTTACTGTGCCGCATCAGTATCTGGCTGAAAGAAAGTTTGTACTGAAACCCCTTTGCGAAATAGCGCCCCGGCTTGTTCACCCCCTATTAGGGAAAAGCATGAAGCATCTTTTGGCAGAATGCCGCGATAGCGGTAAAGTACGTTTGGCCAGAGACGAGAAACTGCAATGACTAAATCTTTGATGTTTTAGATAGTTAAAAGGATTATTCAGAAAGTAGATTTATAATAAAATGCCATACTATTGATTACAAGTTAAGGTATCCGGAAGTAGGTTTCAATAGAATAGTTATATATGACTAATAATCAGCAATAAATATGGGTGTTTGACAATAAACATGACTAAAATAATAAGAATTAATGAGAAATTAATTTATCTTGTTAAAAATACTCTATATATTTGTATCAAATTTCAGTTAATCCTATAATTTATACCTTCTAATCAATTCCGTCTAAAAAATTGACGGACAAAACAAACAAATCATGAAAACAAAAACAAATCGGTTATTAAAAAAATTGCCGCTTAAAAAAGTTTTGGCAATGGGTGCTATTCTCATGGCGCCTATGTTGCTTAAAGCGCAACAAAAAAAATTCTATTTTAATGGTGTCGTGCAGCACTGGGGAGTGCCGGCAGGCGTGGTAAAGGCAACCATCGGCGCCAGCGGTGCCATCGGCGGCGGCGGTGTCGGGTTTGGCGGCTACGGTGCATCTTTTATTGGTGTTTGCAGAGTAGTTCCCGGAGATTCTGTGTCAATAGCCGTGGCAAGTAAAGGTGGTACGTCTGTAGTAAGTGACGGCGAAGGCGGCGGAGGGGCTACATTTGTGTATGACTCCAATACTCAAAATTTACTCTTGGCAGCTGCCGGCGGTGGCGGTTCGTATTGGCAGGGTCCCGGTTTTATCGGCGGTAATGGCGGTATTGACCTTATTGGGAATACAGGCAACCCCGGTTCCGGTGATGCTCGCGATGGTGCAGATGGGACAGGTGGAAATGGTGGAGCAGGCGGTGTGGCAACGGGTAGCCCTGGACCTGGAGCCGGAGGCGCCGGCTGGTTAAGCAACGGCGGAAACGGACAGGGAACTGATACAAGTTATGGTGGAAAGGATATGGCAAACAAATTCTTTGGAGGAACTTGGCCACTTGGACCGGGAGGACAGGATTCTAACCGCGGCGGTTACGGCGGCGGCGGCGGCGGCGGTTATGATGCAGGTGGCGGCGGCGGCGGATATAATGGCGGCGGTGGCGGAAATGATAGTGCAGGCGGCAATGGTGGTGACGGAGGCGGCTCATACCTCAACGGAACTGTTATCGGCACACCCCAAGATACCGGAGCGGGTAACGGATGGGCTGTAATCTCCTATATCGCAATCAACCTTTCGCACACAAATGTTTGCGTGGGCGACAGCAACGGCAACGCTTCTGTAAGCGCCGCTGGCGGAACAGGTTCTTATACATATAATTGGGCTCCTTTAGGAAATACCAATAGCAGCGTCACCGGTCTTAAAGCCGGAACCTATACCCTAACGGTAATGGACAGCGTAGGCGACGAAGATTCGGTAACAGTAGTTATAGGTAATCGTCCATTGCCGAGCGTTACATTCAGCGGCAACGATTCAGTTTGCCATGGCGACAGCACTATGATTACTGCAACGGGCGGTCAGACGTACCTCTGGAGCAACGGAGCTACTACAAGCTCCATCATGGTAAAACCTATGGTGAATACCACCTATTCTGTATCGGTAACAGATACCTGTACCAAGGATACATCTATCGCAATCACGGTGAACCCGTTGCCAACGCTTACCGTAATGGCAGCAAAGGACAGCACCTGTACATCGGTTACGAACGATCTGCTTACAGGCACACCATCAGGTGGTACATTTAGCGGTACAGGAGTTTCCGGTACTAACTTTGACCCCAGTGTAGCCGGTATAGGCAGCCATACAGTTACATATACCTATACGAACGGTCACGGATGTACGAACACTGATTCTATTAAGATAATAGTAACCAGCACCTGTCTTGGAATCAATGAAGTGGATGCGAAGAATAATGCGGTGCAGTTCTATCCTAATCCTTTCAGCCAGAATCTGAATATCATCATAAACAATCCGGGTACCACTACAGTTACCCTATATGATATGATGGGACAGAACATAGAATCGTGGCAGATGGAGCAAGGACAGCACATCATTAATACCGGGAATATTCCGACAGGCGTATATATGATGCAGGTGAAGAGCGACAACGGATTATTCTACAACCAGAAATTGGTGAAGTTTAATCAATAAACAAGAGCGACCGAACGATCAATAAATTCGTTGAACGCCCTCTGCCAAAAGCAGGGGGCGTTTTTTTGGATAAGATTGGGGGAATTCCCATTACTGAGCTCAAAAAAGTTCAACCGAACATCTTACAGAATCTCAGGAAACCTGAACAATTTTTTTAAATATCGCGTCATGTTAAATAGATTATATTTATCTTTGTGTAAGAAAATATCTTAATATTAACTCTTAAATCATAAAGCAATGGACACTTTTATTAAAAAATCAGCAATAATATTGAGTTTGGTTTTCTATGTTTTATTAACAGGTTTGTTTTCAGGGTGTAATAAAAAACAAGCGGAAATTAAGAATTCTGCGACAATGCAATCTAAGAGAAAACCGGATACTTTTGGGAACACTGGACCCAATTTTTTTGGTACAACTTCAGATAGTTTAACTTTCCGCTCAATAATTCATACAAGCGGGGCTACATGTAGTTTAGGGGATAGTACAAGAACTATTACTGTTGTTAGAAAATCCAATGGAAACGTATATTATCATTATAGTACCGGCAAAGCACTATCTCACGATAAGTATGAATCCTACACCGATGATTCATTAGTGCAAGTTAGTACAACTGAAGTAACTACAACATTAACGACAACAGATACGTACTTCATTATTTATTTTGATAATCCTCGAAATCCTTCTGAAATTGAACCTGGGGGCGGGACAATTACTTTTTCATGCGAATGTTGCAGCGGAGGAGGACAGTGCAGTGTTACCGGCAGTTGTTGTCCCTTTACAGTGGACTGTGCAACAACTAATTGTAGTGGCGGTTGTGGATTAAATGCCCATAGTTCACTGATCCCATCGGTTGATCGAATAAGCCCTTTATCTTAGTCCATACAGATACCTTAAGGCAGGATTAAAACGCTTAAGAAATTGGTCAAGATATTAATAAAAACGCATCATTTTTAATTATCAAATTATAATGAAAAGGAACATATATATAATATCGGGTTTAATAATATTTATAAGCAATTGCAGTAAGCTGCCTGCACAAACAAAAATGAACTCTGATAAGGATGGTGTAATTTATACCTGTGATACTTTAAAAACAAGTAATAAATTCAATCAATTGGAACTTATTGGAAATGTGTGCTATAAAACTAAGAAGTTTTCAGTAAATTGTCAAAAAATTGATTGGAATGTGAACACAAAAAATATAATTGCATACAATTTTACTTCTTTTGATTTTAATGGCCATGTTGTATTGGTATCTGAACAAAAAATTTTAGGAGTTCTCCAATATTCTATCGGAGATAATTCAATTTTTATAAAATGAGAGAATGCTGTATGTTAATATTGATTCAACAAGAAGTGCCATTATTAAAGCTCAAATTCTAAGCGTCAATATTCGCATATCTTGCATTCTTTTCAATAAAGTCGCGGCGGGGGGCCACATCGTCGCCCATAAGCATTGAAAATATCCTGTCGGCTTCAGCAGCGCTTTCAATTGTAACCTTGCGAAGTTTTCGCGTATCAGGGTTAATGGTAGTTTCCCATAATTGTTCGGCATTCATCTCTCCCAAACCTTTGTAACGCTGTACTCCGGCGGTATCCTTGCCGCCCTTGCTTATCTCTTTTACTGCGTTGTCGCGCTCCTCGTCGCTCCAGCAGTAGCGCTGGTCTTTGCCTTTTTTAACGAGGTATAGCGGGGGAGTAGCTATATATATATGCCCCTGTTCAACCAATTCCTTCATGTGACGGAAGAAGAACGTAAGTATCAGCGTAGTGATATGGCTCCCGTCAACGTCGGCATCGCACATAATAATTATTTTGTGGTAACGCAGTTTTTCAATGTTAAGCGCTCTTTCATCTTCTGCAGTACCTTTAAAAACGCCTAAGGCGGTATAAATATTTTTTATTTCATCATTCTCATATACTTTATGTTCCATAGCTTTCTCCACGTTCAATATTTTACCGCGCAATGGCAGAACTGCTTGGAAGTTTCGGTTACGACCCTGTTTTGCGGTTCCTCCCGCCGAGTCGCCCTCAACCAGGAATATTTCGCATTTACCCGGGTCCTTATCGGAGCAGTCAGCCAGTTTACCCGGTAGCCCGCCGCCGGTAAGGGCCCCTTTGCGTTGTACCAATTCTCTTGCCTTGCGGGCTGCATAGCGCGCCTGCGCAGCAAGGATAACCTTATCCACTATCACACGGGCCTCCTTGGGATGTTCTTCAAGGTAATTATTGAGCATTTCGCCTACCGCCTGGTCAACGGCGCCGATGATTTCCTTATTTCCAAGTTTTGTTTTCGTCTGTCCCTCAAACTGGGGTTCAGCCACCTTTACCGAAATAACTGCGGTAAGCCCTTCCCTGAAATCGTCGCCGTCAATCTCAAATTTCATCTTTGCAAGCAATCCCGATTTTTCGGCATAACTTTTGAGCGTACGCGTGAGCGCCCTACGGAAGCCGGCAAGGTGCGTGCCTCCCTCGTGGGTATTGATGTTATTCACATACGAGTGTACATTTTCGGTAAATGAGCTGTTGTACAGCATGGCGACTTCAATAGGCGCGCCATATTTTTCCGATTCCATATAAATCGGGTCGCTTATCAGTTTCTCGCGGTTGGCATCTAGATAGGTTACAAACTCCTTCAACCCTCCTTCCGAAAAGAATGTTTCATGCTGGTAATCACCATGTTCATTTTTTTCGCGCTCATCTTCTATCGACAGTCGAACGCCTTTGTTCAGATAGGCGAGTTCCCTTAACCGTGCGGCGAGAATATCGTAATGATAAACCGATTCGCTGAATATGGTATTATCGGGCAAAAAGGTTATTTCTGTTCCTGTACGGTCGGTATCTCCTATAACCTTAACCTCACCGAGCGGTTTCCCAAAACTATATTCCTGACGGAATATTTTTCCTTCGCGTTGTATTACCGCTATCAGTTGTTTCGACAGCGCATTAACGCACGATACGCCTACTCCATGTAGTCCGCCTGAAACCTTATAAGTATCTTTATTGAACTTACCCCCCGCATGTAATACCGTCAGTACCACTTCTAAAGCCGACTTTTTTTCCTTAGCCATTATGCCTGTGGGTATTCCGCGACCATCGTCATATACGCTAACAGAGTTATCGGGATGGATGACTACGCGCACATTTTTGCAGAAACCTGCAAGGGCTTCGTCAATACAGTTATCCACTACCTCGTAAACAAGATGATGCAAACCTCGCAGCCCTGTATCTCCAATGTACATGGCAGGGCGCAGCCGCACCGCTTCCAGCCCCTCAAGCACCGTTATGCTTTCGGCAGAATAATCGGATGATTTCCGGCTTTTGCTTTTCTCTAAATCCTTGTCAATTACATCGGCTGTTTTTTCTGCCATATTCAATGAATGTTTTGTTATGTTTTGGGTATCTACAAATATAAGCTATTATCCTTTACCGGGGCTATAAATATATTCCAAAGTTTATTAACAATTTAACGGTTGGATTGTTGATATATCGGTTGTAAGCTATTTTTGGAAAGACACTTGCAGATGTGGCTGCCGGTACCTGAATTTGGCAGCTCGGATAAGCGATAACCGGGTTGCTTTGAATTTATGAATTTTAGCAAGTTTAATGGTGCAATATTCCAAAACCTTCTTTAAAGGGTCATCATGGACGGATGTAACTTAATTTTATTACCTTTGCAGTTGCTTTAGGGGTGCTTTAAAAGCTGAGAACATACCCTGGAACCTGATGCAGATAATGCTGCCGAAGGGAAAAAGTAGGAGTACAGCCCCTTATTTCATCCCAAAGCATTTAAGATTTTTATCTGCGGATTCGCCTGTAATTTACCTCTATCGCCGCGTATTAACAAGCTAATAGAATGGAAATTAAATTAAATAATACTTCGAAAGATGTCCCCGCGGGTTCTGCCCTTTCTTCTGTACTGCGGCAAGTCATCGCTTTAGATGCAAAGGGAATAGCTATAGCAGTGAACGCCCAAGTGGTTCAGAAGGCAAAGTGGAATGACTTTATTCTGCAAAACGGCGATAAAATAACCATAATAAAAGCCACTCAAGGCGGATAACATAACCAATAACAATAAATTATCTGTTATGAAAAATAAAACAAAGGTCTCTGAAAACATCCTCACCCGCGAACCATTCCCCAACTCAAAAAAGGTATATGTTGCAGGGCAAATACATCCTATACACGTAGCCATGCGCGAGGTAACTTTATCTCCTACAACTACACCTTCGGGGCGAGTTGAAAACAACGAACCCATAATAATATACGACACAAGCGGCGTATATACCGACCCGTCTGTAAATATCAATATTCACCAAGGGCTGCCAAGGTTGAGGGAGCCGTGGATAAGGCAGCGCGGCGATACTCGGGATATTGAGATCTCCGCCATTGCCAACGCTTTAAAAAAATCAGATGACGGGCGGACTAAGATGACCGGACTAAATAAAGAACAACAACCTGTGCGGGCAAAAAGAGGTTGTAATGTTACGCAGCTCCACTATGCCAGAAAGGGAATTATCACCCCTGAAATGGAATACGTTGCAATTCGCGAAAACCAACGACGCGAATCAATAATATATCCGCCGGCGCTCAAAAGCGATACCAGAGGCGCATTAGACCATCAGCACCAGGGAAACAGCTTCGGGGCAAATACTCCTGTCAGTTTCATCACTCCTGAATTTGTGCGCAGCGAGATAGCGATAGGCAGGGCTATAATACCGTCCAATATAAACCATCCCGAAAGCGAGCCGATGATTATCGGCAGAAACTTTCTGGTTAAAATAAATGCCAATATAGGTAATAGCGCGGTAGTTTCATCGGTTGAGGAAGAAGTGGAAAAGGCAATATGGGCATGCCGCTGGGGAGCCGATACGATTATGGATTTGTCAACCGGGAAAAATATCCATCTTACACGGGAATGGATTTTGCGTAATTCGCCGGTACCCATTGGTACTGTGCCGATTTATCAGGCGCTCGAAAAAACGAATGGTAAAGCCGAAGACCTGACATGGGAAATATTCAGGGACACCCTTATCGAACAAGCTGAACAGGGAGTAGATTATTTCACTATTCATGCGGGAGTGTTGCTACGCTATATCCCTCTTACCGCCAAACGCATTACCGGAATAGTTTCGCGCGGCGGAAGTATAATGGCTAAATGGTGCCTGGCGCACCATAAAGAGAACTTCTTGTACACCCATTTTGAAGAAATCTGCGAAATTATGAACGACTACGATGTGTCCTTCTCACTTGGTGACGGGCTGCGCCCGGGTTCAATAGCCGATGCAAATGACGCCGCCCAGTTTGCCGAACTTGAAACTTTGGGCGAGCTCACTCAAATAGCATGGAAACACGATATACAGGTTATGATAGAGGGACCCGGACATGTGCCCATGCAACTAATAAAAGAGAACATGGATAAACAGCTTGCCACCTGCGGTGAAGCGCCATTTTACACCCTCGGTCCCCTTACTACCGACATTGCTCCCGGCTACGACCATATTACATCAGCCATCGGAGCCGCTATGATAGGTTGGTATGGCACAGCTCTTCTATGTTATGTAACTCCTAAAGAGCATCTGGGATTGCCTGATAAGAAAGATGTGCGTGATGGCGTTATTGCATACAAAATAGCAGCCCATGCCGCCGATGTGGCTAAAGGACATCCGGGAGCGCAATACAGGGATAACGCCTTAAGCAAAGCACGCTTTGAGTTCAGATGGGAGGACCAGTTCGCCCTTTCGCTCGACCCTGAAACGGCGAGAAGCTTTCATGATGAAACCCTGCCTGCGCAAGGTGCGAAAATAGCCCACTTCTGCTCTATGTGCGGACCACATTTCTGCTCTATGAAAATTACCCAGGATATTAGGGAATATGCCGAGAAAGGAATGGCTGAAAAGGCAGAAGAATTTATAAAGGAAGGAAGTGAAATATATAAATGAAACATCTTATCATCATATCGCCAGAAGAAACTGTTAATGAAGAAATAAATATAGTTAATGCCTTATTTGATGAAGGACTGCAATATTTTCACCTTCGCAAACCGCATTTTTCGCCTGCCGAACAGGAAATGTATCTGTCCCGAATTAAACCGCAATATCTAAAAAATATATCAATTCATCAGCATCATTCAGCAGATATTAAGAATCAGGTAGTCGGTTTTCACTTTAAAGAGAGTAAACGATTAAAAATTAAGGCAATACCAATAATGAGGAATTTGGATACACCATACAGACGCCTTTCCACCTCGTTACATGATGCGGATAGTATTAAAACCATCTCCGCCTTTTGGGACTACGTTTTTCTTAGTCCTATTGCTGAAAGTGTGTCGAAACCGGGATATAAAAATAATAAGCTCGTCGCATTGAAGTTAGTCAAATCTGACAATGTCCCGCCGGTAATAGCGCTCGGAGGAATTACAACGGATAATGCCGAACATATATTATTAAGGGGCTTTGACGGAATCGCCGTTTTAGGTTCTATCTGGAATGATTCCGGAAATGCAATCAAAACATTCAGAAAATTACAACGAATATGCCGCAACTGAATCGCCCCATAGCATTGAGTATAGCCGGTTTCGACCCTTCGGGCGGGGCAGGGCTGCTTGCCGATATTAAAACCATTGAACAACATAAGGTTTACGGTTTGGGAATTGTTTCGGCACTCACGTTTCAGACGGAAGATGAGTTTTTTTCACTAAATTGGAGACCGGAGAAGGAAATAGAAACGCAGTTAAAAGTTTTCTTAAAGATCGGA
>JAKAOA010000181.1 GCA_021823405.1 Bacteroidota bacterium
ACTTGCAGCGGATAGCCCGACCCCTTGCGCAGCTTGGGGGCACGCCCAAAAATGGAATTGAATGAAGAAGCAAGTCAGAATAAACTCAATAGTTTGATTGCCGAAATAATTTTTCCCGGACAATAGTGGAACAAATTAGATACCTTTGTTTCAGAGCGAATGATAAAAAGTAACATGCCTGCGCTTTTCCGCTATAGTACTTATTGATTAAAAAAAACATTCATCATTTCAGTAAAAGATGTTACCCGGCTGCCGCTTTATTTCAGGAACATCATCCAAGCCGCTGTTAAAAACCCTTGCCTTGTCGGCTGTTATTTTTCTTACCGTTTCAGGCGGACCATACGGTCTTGAGCCATTGATGCACTATGCCGGGAAGAACGGTTCCTTGTTGCTGTTGTGCCTTGTTCCGCTCTTATGGGATGTGCCCACTATACTTGCAGTACTGGAACTGAACAGCATGATGCCAGCCGAAGGCGGCTACTATAAATGGGTACGCAGGGGCATGGGCGAACGGTGGGCTTTTTACGAGGGCTGGTGGTCGTGGCTCTATTCCTTTGCCGATATGGCTATATATCCGGCGCTGGCAGTAACATACATATCTTATTTTTTCCCCTATCTGACGGAATTTAGAGTACCCGTTTGCCTTACCGTTGTATGGGTATGCGCCTTATTAAACATTACCGGCATATTGAATGTTGGAAGAATATCGCTGACCATTGGCGTTATAATCCTGATACCTTTTTTTATTTTGTTTTACATGGCGTTTACATCCGGTGCGCTAAACATTGCTATTCCTTCGCCTAATTTGAACGGCATCGGTTATTCTTCACTGGGAATGGGAATTTATACCGTTATGTGGAATTTTATCGGCTGGGATAATGTAACTACTTATGCAGGCGAGGTAAACAGACCGGTACGCTCTTATCTGGTCTCCATCTGCATTTCTTTCGCACTGGCGTTTGCGGTTTATTTCGTTACTGTTCTTATTACCATTAACTCCGGCATAGATTTTCTAAAACTAAATGATTTCGGATTTCCGCTTTTGAGTGAAAAGATTGGCGGACCATTTTTAGGCGCTTTAACAGCGACAGGAGGTTTGGCAATGGCGTATGGGGTATTTTCGGCTGTAATGCTTTCCATCTCCCGGGTTCCGGCTGCAATGGCGACTGATAATTTAATGCCTCATTTTCTATGCAAACTCCATCCGAGATTCAACACCCCCTATTTAGCAATAATAATATGCGCCGCGGCGGTAAGCTGCCTTGTTGTATTCTCGTTACCCGAACTTATCGTTATTGATGTGCTTCTTTATGGGGCGGGACTGTTTCTTGAATTTATAGCGCTGCTCGCCCTCCGTATAAAAGAACCGGATGCCCCGCGACCTTTCAAAATACCTTTGAATACTATGATGTTAACGGTAATGGTATCGGCGCCGGCGATTGTATTTATGTTTGCGCTCTACGGAATAATTGCCAATTCCGGCGGGCATTATGCTATGTTTCTGGTTGCCTTTGCGGCGTTATTATCGGCTGAAGCCGTCTGGCTGGCGATTAAAAGAATCAGAACATCATCGCGCTGAAAAGACGTTTAATTTCCGGCGATGTTTTTATAATTGCGACTCATTCAGCGCCTCGAGTCCGCGTTGGGCTTCCTTATCAGCGGGGTTGTATAGCAGGGTGCTGTCCCATGCGCCACGCGCCGCTTTCCAGTCGTGTATCGTGTAACATGCCCCGCCTATATTATACCATAAATTCGCCTTGAGCGAATCGGGGACCGGAAGCGTCAGCGCCTTGCGCAACTCCGCAATGGCGTCACCCGACTTATTCTGCGAACCAAGGGCACGGAATTTGTCTAAATACTGCAAAGCGATAAGGCGCGCTATATTATTGATGGACGGGTGCATCGGATACAAAGCCCTTACGGAATCGAGGCAGAAATCTGCGCTGTCGGGATTGCCCAGATGGTAATAAATATAGGTGAGGTTAAGGTAAGCTGCCACATAGTTCTGCTTCAGATGTATTGCTTTAAAGAGGTACCTTTTAGAGGAGTCAATCAGTGGCATTGCCGTCTGGTGATTTTTCTCTCCATCTTCGTATCTGATGAGATATATCCATCCTACGTTGTTGTTGAGAAGGGAGCTGTTCGGACAGACAAAAACATCATGAACAAATAATGTATCATCGTTCTTCCATTGACTGTTACGGGATATTGTTTCTCCGGCGCACAGCAGTATAAGGATTGACAGCCCCCCTGTAAAAACCATTCTCTTTTGCCGCAATGTGACATTTTTTACCGCTTTGATCAGGTAATATGCAAGTACAGTAACGAAACCGAAGGAAGCATGAAACAAAAGACGCTCGCCGAGTACCGCCCCCAATTCTATTACAAAATTGGATATCAGTGCGATGGAGCCAAGAAAGAAAAATAGCGGGAATGCAAGTACACTCTTTTTAAGGAGTAATCTGAACGCCCAGACGGCTATTCCTGCATAAAGCAGAACCGATGTAATTACGCTCATATCACTGAAGGAATGATAAGGTATTTGAGGATAGGAATAGTCGCTGGATAGCGGGTATGGGAAGAAAAGAAAGACCATGTATCTGCCCAATGCCCAGCATTCGGTAGCGAATTTCTGCGCCTTCGAGGCATACAAGAACGGGTCTATCAGGGCGTCGGTGGCAGGCATAGTATGCGGAATACCTACCGCATGAATGCGCATGGCAAGATAAATTGCAAATATTCCGTAGTAGGGTAAACTTGCAGTTACCGATTTTACAGGCGTTTTGCCGCCATGCAGATAAAAGAGCAGCGGCAGAAGTATTATTAAAGTAATGGCGTATTCTTTGGCAAGCAAGGCAAACAAAAGGGATGCCATAGCCAGTAACAGATACCG
>JAKAOA010000074.1 GCA_021823405.1 Bacteroidota bacterium
GAAGTAACAGAAGCCGTTATAACAGTACCCGCATACTTTAACGATGCACAACGTCAAGCGACCAAAGAAGCAGGTGAAATAGCAGGGCTGAAAGTACGCCGTATCATAAATGAACCTACGGCGGCAGCGCTTGCTTACGGACTGGACAAGAAACATAAGAACATGAAAATAGCGGTGTTCGACCTTGGCGGCGGCACGTTCGACATATCCATACTCGAACTGGGCGAAGGCGTTTTTGAGGTAAAAAGCACCAACGGGAACACGCACCTTGGCGGCGACGACTTCGATCAGACCATTGTTGACTGGCTTGCCGAAGAGTTCAAGAAAGACGAAGGGTTAGACCTACGGAAGGACCCGATGGCGTTGCAACGACTTAAAGAAGCAGCAGAGAAAGCAAAAATCGAACTTTCAAGTTCTACCTCCGCCGAAATCAACCTGCCTTATATCATGCCTGTTGACGGAATGCCCAAACACCTTGTAAAAAATCTGACGAGGGCTAAATTTGAACAACTGTGCGACCGCCTGGTTCAGGCATGTATACCACCCTGCGAGAAAGCAATGAGCGACGCCGGACTTAAAAACTCCGACATTGATGAAGTGCTGCTTGTAGGAGGTTCCACCAGACAGCCGGCAATACAACAGATTGTTGAAAAATTCTTCGGCAAGAAACCGTCGATGGGGGTTAATCCCGACGAAGCTGTAGCAGTGGGCGCGGCAATTCAGGGCGCCGTGCTAACAGGCGAAATTAAAGATGTACTGCTGCTCGACGTAACCCCGCTCTCGCTCGGAATAGAAACTTTGGGCGGTGTTTCCACCAAGCTTATAGAATCGAATACTACCATCCCCACCCGTAAATCGGAGGTGTTTTCTACCGCTGCCGACAATCAACCTTCAGTAGAAATACATGTATTACAGGGTGAACGCCCAATGGCAAAGGATAACCGCACCCTCGGACGCTTTATCCTGGACGGTCTTCCGCCGGCAATGCGGGGCACCCCTCAAATAGAGGTAACCTTTGATATTGACGCCAACGGAATACTTAACGTTACGGCAAAAGACAAGGCAACAGGAAAAAATCAGCACATACGCATAGAGGCGAAATCAGGTCTGACAGACGCTGAAGTAAAACGTATGAAAGATGAAGCCGCCGCAAATGCCGATGCTGACAAGAAAGCTAAGGAAGAAATAGATAAACTGAATGGAGCAGACGCTCTTATATTCCAAAGCGAAAAGCAGATGAAGGAGTTTGGCGACAAGTTGCCTAAAGAAAAGAAAGAAGCCATACTGAAAGCGTTGAGCGACCTTAAAGACGCTCATAAGGCAAAAGACTCCGGAAAGATTGATGAAACGATGACCGCCCTGAATGCGGCATGGCAGAATGCCTCGGAAGAGATGTATAAGGCATCGCAGGAACAGCAGAAGCCGGAAGGCGCCCCTAATGCGGGAGGTACTGACGGTTCCGCCCAGCAAGGAGGCGCGGATAAGGAAGTAACAGATGTGGACTTTGAAGAAGTGAAAGACGATAAAAAGTAAAAACAAATAATACAAAACCCCCGTAGAAATGCGGGGGTTTTGAGTTTTTATCTGATAATTCATTGATTAAATTTTGGTCTGAAATACGGAAAGACAATAAAATATTTCTAATAGATGGTGATACAAAGGGTCGAGTGGGGTGAGAACTTTCTAACCGGACGGGTAGATCCTATAAAATTCCCCGGATTAAGATAAAAGAATATTTAGATAGAGCCGTGTTGAGCAAAACGGGCATTTATTTTTTATTTGGAAAAGATAATGATGGCTATGAACTGGTAAATATCGGTGAAGCAGAAACAATTTTAAAGAGGCAGAATCAACAATTAAGTGAATGGGAATTTTGGAATGAAGCTAATATTTTTATTAGTTCTGCTACTTCTCCGGCATCATAACGAACTTTGCGAAATTGGTTTTAGATAAATATTTAGAGGCGAGGCGCTTAAAGTCAGCGTCATTCAGTTCGTTCACCTGTTTGTCAAAATCTTGCATTTCCAAAAGATTTTCGTTGTTCTGGTCATTTTGAGATATGGTATTCAGCCAGAATCTGTTATCTTTCAATTGCACCTCTCGTTCCCGTTTAAATGTCTCCTTGATTTTTTGGAGGTTTATTGCTCCGGCGCCAAATTGTTTAACGGAATCGATAACCTTGAAGGTTGCTGCAATTAGAGTATCTACCTTTTCGGGTGCACAGCCGAAATAGATAAAAAAGGAGTATCGCTGTTTTGGATAGTGGGTTACACTTCCGTTTGCAAATACGCCGTAAACACCGCTCATTACCTGTCGTAACTGTTCGCGCAGGCGTATGCTTATTAAACTCGACAACGCCGACATTTCTATCCTATTGCGGCGTGTATAATCGAACGGTCCGGTATAAACGAGAAGCACGGCGCTTTTTGGCTCTTTACCCCTATAGACGGTTTTGGTAACCAACCCGGCAGGCGGATTGATATTATTGTCTTCCCAGGAGGATTTTTTTTGCGTAGTGGGTAAACTTCCGAGGTATTTCTCTATAAGGGGCTTTATACTATCAATTTTGAAACTGCCGACGAAAAAGAATGTCATTCCGCCGTTATCCGAAAAAACATCCTTATAGATATGGTATGCCTCATTTTCGTTTATTTCATTAAGTATTGATGTTGTAAGGGGGCGGCGGCGGAAGTTATATTGGCTCATGGTAACTTCCACGGTATCCATGAATGCCTTGTTAGGGTCGGCATTCTGGTTTTCTATTATTCCTTTTTCCCGGTCGATATATGACTGAAATGCAGTGTCGTCTTTTCTGGGTTTGGTGCAATAGAGGTTGATAAGTTGCATGGTAGTTTCAAGGTCTTCGGGTGCGCATTTACCCGAAAAGCCATTAGACAGTTCGCTAATTTCCGGGTGTAGTTCCACAATTTTGCCCGCCAGCATCTTATCAAGAACCGTTGAATTGAAATCCGCGACGCCGCTTTCATCTTCGATAGACGCCGTGTGAGAAGCTGACTCATAATCCTTGTCAGGATAGATGGAGGTACCGCCCCACCGGTAGGAGTTGAATACAATTTCGTCATTTTTAAAGTCAGTCGGCTTAAGAACCACCTTTACTCCGTTGGAGAGCGTCCATTCAGTAATACCGAGTTCTTTAATTTGTTTTTCATCAGTTACAGTACCGGGTGTAGGCATATCAGCCATAAGCGGTTTGTTGCTTACCTTATCAATATAAGGTTTCAGTTGTTCGCTTTCAACGGCAGCGAACATTTTTCTTATTTTTTCTTCGGAAGGCATGTAAGCGCTGTCTTTCCGTGGTCCGGTGATTATAATAACTGCGTTGCGTCCGCTATCTGTAACCCAGTCCTTGGCAACATCGTTCACCTCTTTAAGGGTAATTCCGTCTTCTATCTTTTTGAAAAAGCCGTATTCAAAATTAACGCCCGGATAGGGTCGATTTTCGAGAAATGTGCGCACATACTCCTCCACATACGTTCTTGATTCTGTTTTATCTCTTTCTGCGACTGCGTTTTCAAGCCGGCGCAGCATCTCCTTCTTTGCTCTGTCGAGTTCCGTAGGGGTAAAACCGAATCGTTTTACCCTTTCATTTTCGGTCAGCAGGCATCCCAGTCCTCTTGCGGCGCCGGTATCGTTTACCAGAGCAAAAGCTTCATACACATCCTTGGTACGTACCAGCGGGTCGATATCCACGCCGGAATAGAGCAGAGGCGGGTTTGCCTCTTGGCTTATTTCCTGCAGGCGGCTGTTGAACATGGATGAATAGAGATTGTGGATGTAGTTCCGCCTTAGGTCTGCAAGGGTTTTGGTTTCTTCGTGAGCATGTTTATACATAAGCTGGATAATGGTATTCGATGCCTCCTTATCGGTTGCTTCGGCTACAAGCAGATTTTTGGTATCCGGTACGGGATAATAGGTTCTATTCGGAGCAGTGGGCGACTGGGGTGGGATTTTAGAGAAATCGTCCTTCACCATTTTCTCTACCTTGTCGACGTTAAAATCGCCTACTATTACTACCGCCATTAAATTGGGGCGGTACCAGTCGTGATAAAACCGGCGCAGGGTGGAGTATTTGCAGTTTTCAAGTATATTCAGTTTACCTATCGGAATCCGGTCGGCATATTTGGATCCCTGAAACAGAACAGGCCACCATTGTTCCCTCATTCTTTCATTGGCGCCTAAACCGAGCCGCCGTTCCGATATTACAATACCGCGTTCCTTATCTATTGCATCGGAGTCGAAGGATACATTGTGAGTCCAGTCCTCCAGAATCTCAATAGCTTTATTAAACAGTTGCTGCGAATCGGTAGGGATCTGAATTTTATATACGGTTTCGTCGAAGGATGTATATGCATTCAGGTCGGCGCCAAATTTAACCCCGGATGATTCAAGAAAGTTAATTATCTCTTTTTGGCGGAAGTGTTTGGTGCCATCGAAGCACATGTGTTCGCAGAAGTGCGCCAGCCCCTGTTGTTCATCGGTTTCGTTAACGGAGCCGGCATTCACCGCCAGCCGCAGTTCAGCGCGTTTTTCCGGTTTAACGTTTTTTCTGATGAAATAGGTCATTCCGTTGGGCAGAACCCCTGTACGTACCAGTGAATCCTGTGGAATGGGCTTGTTAAGGTCTTGCGAGAAAACGGTAAGGAACGGAGAGGAAACAAGTATTGAAAATAGTAGCGATTTCAGTCCTTTCCGGGTTGTTTTTACTGGAAAAATATTCATCTTAAGGTTTATTTATAAGGTTTATATGGTCTAATTTTTCAAATCATTCATTCCCAATACCGTCTGATTCCTGCATTCTATTTATTATGCCGTCAATGGATGAAAATGCAAAACATTCGGGCAGGTATAGCTGTTCTTATATGTTGCATTGCGCCAGCGTTATAGTTAAAGCGTCCCGGTAGCTATTGGGATGTTGTCCTAAAATCGCTTACGGGCAGTATATTAGCATAATATCTTTACTTCTTCTGACTTTGAAACTTTTATCCGGCATTCCAACTTCTTAAACGGTTGGCTAAGGTAGTTAAATATTTCACTCCTTGAGGCGGATTATAAAATAGTTGCATTTTGGGCGATTAAAGGGATAATTTAAATGCCAAAGAGTGAATTATTTACAATCTAAATCGATTTTATACGTGATTTTATAATTTTTAGTATAATTTAGCATTTTCAAATGGAGCATATCTAACTTTAATCAATCAAGCCCATGAAACACACGATTAGCTTATCATCCTTTGTTTTAGCTGCCACGCTCCTTTGCAATATATCTTTTGCACAGCAGGCAGACACTATATATGTTACCACACAGAATCAGGTGCGCATGACCTCGCCTCCTGCCGGTTACTATGGATGGGGCGTATTTCCGGCGGATACGGTATCGTATAGAAAAGTTTACCTGAACTTTACGCTCGGCTGCGGCGGAAGTTGCAGTCAATGGGATTATACCGTACAGGTATTTCTGCTCCAGAACACCCACCATTTGGATTCTACTTTAGTTCAAGGACCTTCATTTACCGTGAACGGCAATGTGATTGATTCGGTAAAGGTAAAATTCGATACAACGTATAAGACGCATTACGATACGGTCACTCATAAAACGGATTCCACAGCTAATACCGCATATACTATAGTTCAGTACAAAAACTGTCTTAAACCCAATATTCCTACCGATACGGTTTACTGGTGGGTGGCAGGGTATTACAATTTTTACTATGATACAACAGGCAAGATAATTGATTCCGCTTTTGTAACGCCCGATACCTCCATGCATATAAGCTATTGTCCATACTATTCAGTGTACGATTCTATCGCTACCTATGAGTTATCGAGGATGATAACGCCTTATGGCGGATATTATAACGGCGCATGGACTTTTCCTTATAAATTCGACATAACGGATTTTTCTTCCCTGTTACACGATTCTGTCAAGATAGAGGTGTTTTACAGCGGCTGGACGAATGGATTTGACGCCACATGCCAGTTCGAAATGATTACCGGAATACCTGACCATAACCCGTACAAGGTTGTAAATATGTGGAATGGTACATTCCCTTATGGGAGTTCCGGTAATCCCATATCCAATTATCTTGTTACCAAGGGGGTTAAGATTGATACGGGAGCTTATGGTACCCGACTTCGGGTTACCCAAACAGGGCATGGGGAAGATAACAATAACTGCGAGGAATTTTGCTCCAATTACAACCATATTCTGGTAAACGGAACCCAACAGTATTCCACTTTTGTATGGAGAGATGACTGCGGCATGAATCCATTGTGGCATCAGGCGGGAACATGGCTCTTTAACCGTGCGAACTGGTGTCCGGGGGCTCTTGTCAATACGTATCTGTATGACCTGACTCCGTATGTGGTGCGCGGGACTACCGATTCATTGGATATAACCTGCGACCCATATACTTCACCCAACGGGGGTAGCGTTTATATTTTCGGAACCTCGCTTATTTATTACAGCGCTCCCAAATTTACGCTTGACGCTTCGATAGAGGATATACTTGCTCCTAATAAATATCCACCTTATGCTAGATTTAATCCAATATGCGGCGACCCGCAGGTAGTTATAAGAAACACAGGTTCCACTGCGCTTACCTCGCTCGATTTTACCTACGGTGAAGTGGGCGGACAAACCTATAATTACACCTGGCATGGTTCGCTTGCCTTTGACGATACTACACTGGTAGATTTACCGGCGGTATATCTGAAATCCTCGCCCACAAATCTCTTCGGCGTTACTATAAGCAACCCGAATGGCGGCGTTGACCAGTATGCCAACAACAATTACATGCAGGTATCTTACGATACGGTACCTACCTATCCGTCATCATTTATTATAGATTTGGTAACTAATCTTGACGCCTCCTCCTATTCCTATTTTATTAAAGATGCAGGCGGAAATACGATAGACAGTAAGTCGAACTTTGCCAATTCCACTACCTACCTCGATACGGTTCACTTAACGCCGGGTTGCTATCATTTTGAGCTGGATGCCTCAAACGAACAGGGGCTTGAATTCTGGGATAACAGTTACGGTGCGGGGCGATTATATTTTAGGAGGACTAACGGAGTACTTTTTAATAACTTCCAGACCGACTTCGGTACTTCTGTCGAACAGAACTTTTATGTGGGTAATTTAACCGGTTTCGATGAGCTGTCAAGCAATATTGATTACGATGTTTATCCCAATCCCGCTTCTCAACAATTAACAGTTGCCGGATTGAACGGTTCTTCAAAGAGCAAGGAACTTCATATTTATTCATCCGTTGGGCAGTTGGTTTATCAGTCAATAATACCCGCCGGCGCCGACTTTGTCAATATAAACATATCCGGACTGTCCGCCGGTTTATATTGCGTTATCATTTCAAACGCCGATGGTCAGTCGGTTAAGAAAGTTATGATAAGCAGGTAAGGATGTGGTGAAAATAACGTACTGAAGGCAAATATGGCGCTACCGATGTCCATATTACGGTAAAGTTGCCTTATATAGGAAAATCCTACTTTTGTTGCAATGAGGTCGTTCATCTCAATAGCGGTTTTGATTATCCTGTTTTCCATATCCGGTTTTGCAAGGGAGGAGGATAGCTATCTAATCAGCCCAATTATTTTCCCGCCCGATACCGGCTCTACCCATACCACTGATACAGTCAAGCGCAAGGAGCCGCTGAAAATGAACATCGTAATTAACGGGGGAGTGGGTTTACCGGCAGGTAAATTTAGCGTGAACTACTTTGATTACCTTAACTCTACCGGCGGTGGAGGAGTAACAGGTTTTAAAGGTGAGGGTGGCTTTGCTGCGCCGGGGAGTTCGTTTAATCTCTGTGCGGAATATGCTTTGAAAAACTCTTTTTTGGGTATAACGGGCAACATAGGATATTACAGGAACCAGTTCAATATGAACGATTATGCATACGGTTACAATTATAATTCACCCGTTTATTATAATTCTTTTACAATAATGCCGGGTTTATTCGCAGGTTTCAGCGATGAAAAGGTATCGCTTGTATTCAGAATTTCGGCAGGATTGATGATCTTACAATCGCCGAACATAACGTATTCGGGCGACAGCATATATCCGAATTTTCAGAACTCTACCCTTGATACCGCAACAATATCACGCCGGTTAGAACCTGCAACTACTGCCGCTTTCGCTTTCAGCGCAGGTATGAGTATCAGATTTAAAATCACAGAAAAATGGTTTGCAGGAATAAATATAGATTACATGCAAGCGTTCCCGACATTGAATATAAGTTCCGTTTTTGCAGAGAATGGAATATCTACCGGAGGCACGGGTGATGTAAACTGCCCTTATTCGCTTATAAATCTAACGGTTGCTTTCGGCTACCACATCGGGAATTAAGGCAGCGACTATAACAATAGTTATTTCACCGGAATTTATTCAATCCGGGAGATGAGAGGAAAATTAATAAAATGGTAATTACCGAATACTATCAGTTCAAGATTTTAAGCAGTTCATCCAGTTCGTTCACTTTCTCAATATTGCCTAATTTGGTATAGGCGCTCATAAGATTACGTATCAGACGCTGAATAATATCTACATTGGTGCAGGGTGCGTAATACATTTCTCTTGCAGGTATATTCAGCTGCCGCAGAAAAATATCAATCTCCTTCCGGCTGAAAATCGCTCCCCGGCTGAAGGGATTTACATAAAACAATATTTTATCGACCCATTTCTTTTCCTCGTCATCGTTTTCATTCATATAGGCAAGCACAAAATGTTCGGGCAAGTTTACCCCATATAGGGGCAGGTTCAGTTGCCGTGCAATAAGCAGATATAATATCCCAAGCGTAAGGGGATTGCCTTTTTTGTTCTCAATTACACGGTTCAGATAGGAATTTTCAGGTGAATTGTAGTTTTCAGTATTGCCTTTGAACTGGTGAACATCAAAAATGATATGGTTTATTACCTTTACCTTCTCAAGCGCTGTAAGTTGTTCGTTTAGTTCAAGCCATACATCCTGGCGTATAAGCTGAATTAGCTTTTTAAGTTGTTCTTCATTAAGGTCGGGGTACTGATATTTTGCTATCAGCATAGAGCCGTACCATAGGTCGGCGTTTATATCCTTCTTCCAGATTTTTAAACTTTCCGTAATTTTTTCGAACTGAATCCGGTGGATAATATTTTCAATGCGCGTCTGTACCGTAGGGTTAAAAGATGTTTCCCACACGCTTTCGAGAGTTGGAATTACCTTTTCTCCAATATCAAGAAGCCGGTCTTTAACCGTTACGAATATATTGTCGTCCGGGTCGTCAAGCAGGTCAATCAGGGCGTTTACTTCCTTATTGTTTATTTTTTCCACTGCGTTTGAAGATTTTAAAATTCCGTGTCCCGCTCTTAGTAAGGGTAGGAGCGGAATTAGAGAATAAATCCCAGATTACTGGTAAGTGCATCTGATTGGATGGAGTCCAAATCAACTCCGCTGAATAGTTTGTTAAAAACCTGCGTATGTCTTGAGGTAAAGATACCAATACCGTTAGTAAGATCGGTATAAAACGGCTGATTTTGATTTACACCGAGAGACGGCTGACTAAGGTTGGAATAGGTTTGAAAATCTGTCGAGCCGCTCGAAAATCGCATCTCAATTGAATCGGCTGTTCTGGTAACGCCTGCCGGGGCAGGTGAAATGGAAGATTTAAGAAACTGCAGAAAACCGGTGCCATTATAGGTATAAACCAGTGTTTGTCCGCCTAAGTTATTGGTTGCATTTTCGGGAGGAAATACCCAATCGACTGAATGATGCGTAGTATTTGCGCCTGACATTTCAGAATAAAAAAATCGCAGCGTCATCTGGTATATTGCGGCGGAAGGTACTGTGGTCCACGAAATACTGGTGGGATAAATAGCTACCCAGCTAAGCGGAAAATTATTGGAAACGCCTATTGACGGGGCAATATCGGACAGAAGATAGGTTGAGCCGGTAACTACCTTGCCTGTTTTGACATTAGTTATTACAAGTTTATATGTGTCATTGGGATTAAGAATCGCCTTAGTATAGTATTCAATCTGGTTCGGGTATGAAAAAGTGCCTGAAACAACAGCTATACCCATGGTTGTTTTTAGGGGGATAGTTGCAGCAAGGTTGCCGTAAATATCATAATCTTGTAATATCACATTAAGCGTGCCAGGCGGGTAGTTAATGGAGTCGTATTGCTGTGCCATTGTAAGCGCGTTACCGGGTCCTTCATAAGCTTTATTTATACGGATATAATGGGTGGTGTCGTTTTGATCCAATAGCCCATACACTACTGTAATGTCTTTATAAGGCGCAAGTAAATTAAGCTTCTCATTACAGCCGGCTGCAATAAGCAATAGAGTGAAAAAAAGTATGTGGTTGCGCTTAAATATAACGGGTAGCATAGGGTTTATATGTTCTTTTATAAGTGCAAATTTAACAATTTTGATTTATACGGCTCGTAAGCGATTTCGCGACTGCATCCCGATAGCTATCTGGACGCCTTAGTTATCGCTGGCGCAAGGCGAAGTTTCGGTACTGGTGGTTATTGCGATGCTTTGCATCTGCGAATTTTAACAACCCGATAGCTACCGGGTTCAATTGTGGCCGGTATATTTTGATTTGATTACTTTTGGATGAAAGAATAACGGCGTAAATTCAATTGTTCCCGTATTTTATGAAAAATCAAGTTAAGATAGCTACACTGCCCTACTTGACATTGGAATATAAGAAACCGATAGTTTATCTGAACTTCAATAAAAGCGTTCTTATTGACAAGAAAATGCTTGTTGAAATGCTGGAAGTCCGGAATAAGCTTGTTTGCCATGAAAAGCATCTTTTGCTTACTACCTATAATGCTGTGGTAGATTTTACAAAAGAGGCGCGTGAGCTTGCCGCCGCATCTGAATTTGCTCAAACGAGCATTGCTCACGCCGTGGTTATAAAGAGATTAGGGCAGCGGCTTGTTACAAGTAATTATAAGCAGATTGAGAAGCCGCATTATCCCCTGGAAATATTTTCAGAACGCGGGAAGGCGTTGAAATGGTTATCGGGCTTTATAAGGGAAATGGATTGACGGGAGCGGGATATATCTCCGGAAGCTTAAAGTCCTATTTCCTTATCGTAAGCCATTATACCGCCTTTCAGGTTATGCAGGTTCTCATAACCGTGTTGCTTTTCCAGATAATTTATAACAACGCCCGAACGGTTACCGCTTCGGCAGTAGATTACAACTTTTATATCTCTTGGCACTGATCCGATATTCTCCGGAATACTATTCATGGGTATTAGGTCGCAACCGGTTATCGATAATTCCGCAAATTCCGTTTCTTCACGGACGTCTATCAGTTTAAATTTTTCGTCAGAGTCCAGCATCTTTTTTAACTCCGCCGGGGTTACTTCTTTCATAATATTAGTTTTTAATGGCTTCGGCGCCGCCTACTATCTCAAGTATTTCCTTTGTTATGGCTGCCTGGCGCGCCTTATTATAGGTCAGCCGCAAACTGCGGAGCAGTTCCTGGGCGTTATCTGTGGCTTTGTGCATGGCTGTCATACGTGCGCCGTGTTCCGCTGCAAACGAATCGAGCAGCGAACGGAACAGACGTACTTTTAAAGAATAGGGGATAAGTTCTTTGATGATTAATTCCTTATCGGGCTCGAAAATAAAATCAATATCGGCTCTTTTATTCCCGGCGGATGAATCGTTCCGGGCTGTTTTTGCCTCGCCGGCGTTCTTCACCGCAGTGTTTTCAAAAGGAAGTATCTGTTCGGCGCTTAGTAGTTGCGTAGCGGCGTTTTTAAAACGGTTGTATATGATTTCAACCCTGTCAATTTCTCCTGCCAAATACTTTTTAATTACATCTTCCATAATCTCCGCTGCCTGGCTGTATGTTAGCTTATCCCATACTTCGTTGCGGCTGGCAAGTATTTTAATTTTCGTTTTTCTGAAAAAATCCGTTCCTTTTTTGCCTATGCACACTACATTCACATTGCCTTTTTTTGCTTGTTCGGCGTATTTGGCGGTTATCATGTTATTGGCTGCCTTAATAACCGATGAATTAAAACCTCCGCATAAGCCCCGGTTGGAGGTTAGGATAATAAGAGTGACCTTATCGGGATTACGCGCCTTGCCGAATTCTCCTATTGAGGATGATTCCGACTTAAGAAGATTTTTAAGAATATCATCTAATTTTTGAGAGAAGGGGCGCATTGCTATTATGGCATCCTGCGCCTTACGCAATTTTGATGCCGACACCATCTTCATGGCGCTCGTAATTTGCTGTGTCCCTATGGTGGATGATATACGGTTACGTACCTCTTTTAAACTGGGCATGGATTATTGTATAACGGTCAAATACCTTATTTTATTCTCACTTTTGATACTTTTTTGCCAGGTCTATAGCTATTTTCTCAACAATGACAAGCGCTTCATCGTTAAGTTTGCCGGCTTTAAAGTCGGCGAGTATGTTTTTATGGCTTGCCTCCATTACTGTCAGAAATTCTGTTTCAAATTCCTTAACCTTATTTATCGGAACATCGCGCATCAGTCCTTTGGTGCCGCAGTAGAGGATTGCAATCTGTTTTTCCACCGCCATCGGGGAAAATTGCAATTGTTTCAGAATTTCAACATTCCGCGCTCCTTTATCCAGAATGAATTTAGTGGCGGCATCGAGGTCGGAACCGAATTTGGAAAATGCTTCCAGTTCGCGGTATTGCGCCTGGTCTAATTTCAGGGTTCCTGCAACCTTTTTCATCGACTTTATTTGGGCATTGCCGCCTACGCGCGATACCGAAATACCTACGTTTATAGCGGGGCGAACGCCTGAATTGAATAAATTACTTTCCAGAAATATCTGTCCATCGGTAATGGATATAACATTGGTGGGTATGTATGCCGAAACGTCTCCCGCCTGTGTTTCTATAATAGGAAGTGCGGTGAGCGAGCCGCCGCCTTTTACCATGCTTTTAATGGATGGAGGCAGGTCGTTCATCTGACCGGCAACGTTCTGATCGGCGTTTATTTTAGCTGCTCTCTCAAGCAGGCGGGAGTGCAGATAGAATACGTCGCCGGGATATGCTTCTCGCCCCGGTGGACGGCGCAGCAGCAATGAAACTTCGCGATATGCTACCGCTTGTTTCGATAAATCATCATACACAATCAGGGCGGAACGACCGGTATCGCGGAAAAATTCTCCCATAGCCGCTCCCGAAAGGGGAGCAAAAAACTGCATAGGCGCCGGGTCGGCGGCTGTGGCGGCTACTATTATGGTATATGGCATGGCGCCGTGTTCTTCAAGCGTTCTCAATACGTTGGCAACGGTTGACGCTTTTTGACCAACCGCTACATAGATGCAATAGACGGGTTCGCCTCTGTCGTAAAATTCTTTTTGATTGATGATGGTATCAAGGGCGATAGCTGTTTTACCCGTCTGGCGGTCGCCGATGATAAGTTCACGTTGCCCTCTTCCTATGGGTATCATGGAGTCAATCGCTTTAATACCCGTTTGAAGGGGTTGATTAACCGGTTGCCTGTATATTACACCGGGCGCTTTTCTTTCCATGGGCATCTCATAAGTTTGTCCTTGTATGGCTCCTTTGCCGTCTATCGGGTTGCCCAGAGCATCGACTACTCTGCCCAATAATCCTTCGCCCGTTTTAATTGAGGCGCTTTTGCCGGTACGTCTTAC
>JAKAOA010000004.1 GCA_021823405.1 Bacteroidota bacterium
TTGCCGGGAGGTGTACCGGCCCGGTCGCCGGTGGGTAACTGCTGAATCTTCCATTGCCTAAATTTTTGGGCAACAAAAGTACCTCGTCCCTATGCCTTCGTCAAGATGTACTTGGTCGTATGCTTACGTTTATATGCTTAAAAAGTGTTTTGTCAATATGATAAATTAGGTTTTTGATTCCTCGAAGCTTTTTGATTATATCCCGGTCATTAATACCAACTGGGATTCCATCATGTGCAATTGAAGTCCTAATATCGTTAAATGAAGTCAAAACATTTTCAAGGTCTGCTTTTGCACTTCTATTTACCTGATGGAATATATTATTTATCCCAACTCTTCTAAAAAGTGCTATTATATTATCAGGTGAAGGATATTTTTTTGCATTATAAATCTTTTCAGCGTCCAATATCGGTAGTGGCTTTGAAATATCTGTAAGGTGGAAATACGAATTATTTATCTGTGATGAGATATTATCGAAGTATTTCGCTTCACTTTTTTCTATTATCAACTGCTTAAATCCACTTGACAAAAATGGTTGATTTAGATACAAAGCTTTCAAATTATTCGGAAGGTGAGCAGATGTTAAGGTCAACGAGTTTATTTTATTGACCCAAGAATCAAAAAAATCTTCGATATATACTTCAATTTTTGCAGTACCGAGCATAATACAACAACTTAAGATGTACAATTAAATCCTTTCATCTAATTTTATTGGCTTTATTCATTTGCGCTGCCTAACACCAATTACAGCAGCATTTTAGCATTAAAATTAAGCACAAGATAAAATGACAAAATCTGCAATAAGCTAAAGTTAATCTTTTTAACTTTCACCCTCTTCTTGCACGAGGAGAGGGCAGGGTGAGGTAGAGTAATGGTCGTTTGAGTTCAAGTGAACCCTCTCCTTACTCAAGGAGAGGGCAGGGTGAGGCAGAGTAATGGTCGTTTGAGTTCAAGTGAACACTCTCCTTACTCAAGGAGAGGGCAGGGTGAGGTAGAGTAATGGCTGGGTGAGGCAGATTGTTATTAAATAAATTATCAATATATGTATTATGTAATAATAAATGTATATATTTGCGTTCTTTAGCAATAAGCTATAAACGATAAGCTATGAGATAAACTTCTAACTGCTATAAAATGATATTGAGAACAGAAAAAATAGTGCCCGTAAATGATTTTATGAACGTAAAATACCTTTACCGGCAGCTATGCCGATGTTTTGAATTTGTGCATTTTAACAACCCGATAGCTATCGGGTTCAATTCTGGTCGGAATAACGTCAATTTTTCAAATCTTTATAAAATGATTGGATATCAATATATTTCATTAAAAATATCTGAAGTACATCCGCACCCCAATCTTTAAAAAACCGACAACAACCGACATCCGCACCCCAATCTTCAACAACCCTACCGGCAATATGAAAAAATACGCATTTTCCGACAAAAAACGACAGAATTCAGTCGGTGATTTATAGTTCTAAATTCTATACTTGATGACAAAAACACAGATAGCAAGATATGTCCGCCAAATGAGTTTGCGCTTTTCGCATACCGATAGCTATTGGGACGCCCAACTCCCACTCTCCACTAAACTATGCTTAACCGGGTTTGCGAATTTTGACAACCCGATAGATATCAGGTTCAATTGTGGTTGGTTTATGCATACACTATCTATGTGGATGGGTATGATAAACAAATTGGCATGCTCCAGCCGGCGGACTATTTTTGGCGCTTTAGTATTGGAACGGAATTTAACTAATTTTGATACTTTATCTTATGTGGTTCGAACGTATAAAGAAATATCTCTTAATTGATGTAAAACGACTGAAAGACAAAAGGTATCTATTCTTCTGGTTCGCTTGTTTATTTTTCATCATTGTCTATTCCCTTTATATAAGTGAAAAAATCCGTATAGATAACGACTTTACAGTGTTCTGGATGGCGGGACATAATTTTGCTACCGGCGCCGAACTATATAACCGGACGGGAGGTGCTTCAAGATATATTTATCCTCCGTTCGCCGCCATGTTGTTTCAATTCTTCTCGCTATTTCCTTTAAAAACAGCCGCCTTTATTTTTATGTTCGTTAATTTTTGTCTCCTTTTACTAATTATAGGGCTAACCCGTCAGATACTTTCTCATTTTGCCATTGATGGTAAAAAAGCGACCATCGCCCTAATTTCCGGCGTGTTTTTATCCTTCCGGTTCATCTTGTATCACATACAGTTTATTCAGATGAATGAACTAATGTTAGTCCTTTGTCTTGCCGGAATAAATGCTTCCCTTAATGGTAAAACTTGGCTATCAGGCATTCTAATCGTATTAGGTGTTTTTATTAAAATTCTTCCAATTTTTTTTATACCATGGTTGGTTCTTAGGAGCGGATATAAAATGATATTTGTCTTAGTTTCATGCTGCTTGCTTTGCATTTTGGCACCCCTATTGTGGCGTGGGGAGGTAGCAGGATTTGCCGATATTCATAATTATTATACAGCTTTTCTCGCCCCTTTTCAGCATGGCAAGGTAGAGGCAGAGTTTCACAACCAGAGTTTAGGCGCTGTTCTTTATCGCATATTCCTTCCGACAGAGAATGGTGCTGGTTATAATTATCAGTTATGGAACCTGTCGCCGTTATCTGTCTCATGGCTGTATAAAATCACCTTATTGATACTTGCAGGACTATCGGCGGGTTATCTTCTTTGGGAACGCTTCATTTTGCATGGTAATACATTACGCGGACTGGCTTTGATTTTTCTATGCATGCACCTTCTGTCGGGTATTACATGGGAATACCATCTTATCTCGCTACTATTTGTCTATGCTGTATTCATGCTTTACTACCAAAACACTGAAGCTATAATTCTAAAAGTAATATTCTATTCCCTTTTAGGACTCATTATTTTTATCTCAATAGTCGGTGAAGATACGGTAGGAGTAGTACTTTATCATTATATTGAGGGCTATGGAATAATAACATGGTCCATGCTACTGCTTTTCTTATTTATATATGTAGTAAAACTACCAAACGAAAGGGTAGTCGCACTGCCTATAAAAATGACAGAAAATAGCAAGAAGAAGTTCGCTAATAGCTAAAAAACCATCTACAGCATTAATTAAAATCCTAATATTGCATTTCAATACGTACTTATTTTAACATACATAGTTTATGAGCATATTGGTTAACAAGAAATCGAAGGTATTAGTGCAGGGATTTACCGGCAGTGAAGGTACTTTTCATGCAGGTGAAATGATTGCTTACGGAACTAATGTTGTTGGCGGTGTAACGCCCGGTAAAGGAGGAACCTGCCATCTTGAGCGGCCAGTTTTTAATACAGTAGCTGACGCAGTAAAACAGACGCAGGCAGATGTCTCAATAATTTTTGTACCCCCCGCGTTTGCAGCTGATGCTGTAATGGAAGCCGCCGAAGCGGGCATTAAACTTATCGTTTGTATTACAGAGAGTATTCCGGTGAAGGATATGGTGCAAGTGAAGTCATATTTATCGGATAAAAACTGCCGTCTTATCGGTCCTAATTGTCCGGGAATAATTACACCGGGAGAAGCCAAGGTAGGAATAATGCCGGGATTCATACATAAACCGGGAACAATAGGCATTGTTTCACGTTCGGGCACATTAACTTATGAGGCGGTGGACCAGGTAACCAAAGCTGGTTTAGGACAGTCCACCTGTATCGGTATTGGAGGAGATCCGATAATTGGTACAACTACCAGAGAAGCGGTTGAACTGCTTATGAATGATCCTGATACCGAAGGTATAGTAATGATAGGCGAAATAGGCGGTACAATGGAAGCCGAAGCCGGTGAATACATAAAGAAAAATAGAAAAAAACCGGTAGTCGGTTTTATCGCAGGTCAAACGGCTCCTCCAGGACGCACTATGGGGCATGCCGGAGCTATAGTAGGTGGTGCTGAAGACACCGCTGCCGCAAAAATGAGGATATTACGTGAATGTGGTATTACCGTGGTTGATTCGCCGGCTGTAATTGGGAAAACTATAGCGGGCTTGGTTCAGGCGAAAGTTGCCGTCCGATAAAATCTGTCAGCCGCCGGGGTAGGGAAATAAAATTGTAAAATCTTCGTTATAAAATCAAAACCCCGGCATATTACGGCATGATACAAAAAAAAGTACTGGTCTTATTTTTTTTTACGCAAATAACTGTATTTCAATCTTTTAGCCAGATTGGTGGCACAGCTACAGACATGTTCATGCAGATGCCGGTATCCGCAAGGGCTGCGGCGCTAGGTGGTTATGCCATATCATCGCGAGACGGCGACCTCGCAACAGCGGTGGACAACCCGTCATTTTTAGATAGCAGCGTCAGTAATCAGCTTTTATTAACCTATATTCCATACTTTACCGGTGTTAGTTACTCCTGCGCTTCTTATGCACAAACTCTTGGTCAGATAGGTACTTTTGAAGCCGGAGTCAAATACCTTGATTATGGCACTTTTACAGCAGCCGACCAAGCCGGTAATATTACAGGTTCTTTCGGAGCGAGTGAGACACTGTTTAACCTTGGCTACGGCAAAGCAGTCCTCGATTCGACGATTTCAGTAGGTGCAAATCTTGAATTTGCGTCATCGCGGCTTATGCAATGGGTCTCCAATGCCGTTGCACTTAACCTTGGCGGCTCTTATGTCAGCCGCAATCATCTTTTTTTTGCCGGATTGGTTATTCAAAATATTGGCGGTCAAATTACTGATTACATACCCGGCAATCCGGAACCGCTGCCCTTTGATGTAGATGCCGGCATCGCAGCAAAGCTAAAACATGCACCCTTTCGGTTCAACCTTACCTTTCAGCACCTTCAGCGCTGGGACCTTACTTACTTAGACCCTACGGATACCCAAACAGTAAACCCCCTTACCGGACAACCAATAAATCAGACGAGCGCTATCGGTTCTTTTGCCGATAAACTTATGCGTCATATTGTACCCGGAGTAGAACTGCTTGCCGGAAAGAATTTCTGGCTAAGTTTCGCCTATAACTATGAATTACGAAAGGAATTAGAACTTGCCGGAGTTCCTGCCCTGACCGGCTTTTCTGCCGGTTTTGGAATGAGGATTTACAGGTTTGAGTTAAGCTATTCGATTTGTGAAGAAAATCTTGCAGGTGTTGCCAATACGTTTTCAATATGTATGAGTTTGGGTGATTTTAAACCACATAGATTAGAGAATCCTTGGAAACCGCCGGTTGCTCCGGCACCGCCATTGCTACCTGTTCAATAAATTTGATATTACTACTTGGAAAATTAAGCAAATGAGACAGATAACTATAGCAATAGACGGTTATTCATCGTGTGGAAAAAGTACTCTTGCGCGCGAACTTGCCCATGAACTCGGCTATGCCTATATAGATACTGGAGCGATGTACAGAGCCGTTACATTATACTGTCTTGAAAAGGGGATAATTGAAAAGGGTAGGGCGGTAGATGCATTTAAAGTAATCAAAGAGTTATTACATATAAAAATAGAGTTCCGTTATTCGGATAATTCAGGTAAATCGGAAACTTATCTAAACGGGAAAAATGTGGAAGGCGAGATTAGAGGGATGGAGGTATCTGAATTGGTGAGCCCGGTAAGCGCTATTCATGAGGTACGGAAGATGATGGTCTATTTACAGCGACAATTAGCAAAAGATGGAGGTGTGGTGATGGATGGTCGTGACATAGGCACTACCGTTTTTCCGCATGCCGAATTGAAACTTTTTATGACTGCTGATATCAATGTCCGGGTTGAAAGAAGAAAACAGGAGTTGCTGTCAAAAGGAATAGCAGTAAAGGATTCTGAAATTAAAAGAAACCTTCAACGAAGGGACGAGGAAGATAGTACACGGGCTATCAGTCCACTTAAACAAGCGCCTGATGCAGTATTGCTTGATAACACAAAAATAACCCGAGAGGAGCAATTGAAAATAGCTCTACGCTGGGCAAAGGAGCGAATAGTTAATTCGGCACCCGAAAGATAGTTCCTCTCAAAAGAGCGCCTATTTAGTTGCAGGCATTGCAGCGACCTGCTTATCAAGTACGTCCATTACTGAACGTACTGCCTTAGCCGATGCATTTAGTAACTCTTTTTCGGCGGCATTTAGCTTTAGCTCTATAATTTCTGCTATACCGTTTTTACCAAGTTTTACAGGCACGCCGAGAAATATATTTTTATGTCCGTATTCACCATTCAACATTGCACAACATGGGAATACCCGTTTTTCATCTTTTATAATAGATTCAACCATTTGTGCTGCTGCGGCGCCGGGTGCGTACCACGCTGAAGTCCCGAGGATATTTACAATTTCACCGCCGCCATTTTTCGTTCTTTCAATAATGGCGTTTAATTTATCGGCAGGCATTAGTTCTGTAACCGGTATTCCTGCAACAGTTGTATAACGCGGCAGAGGCACCATAGTATCGCCGTGTCCCCCCAGAAGCATACCTTGTATTTCCTTCGGTGAAATATCTAGTGCTTCGGCGATGAACGCTCTGTAGCGTGCGGTGTCAAGAATACCGGCCATTCCAAATACCTTTCGCGAATCAACTTTTGCCGTAAGATATGCACAATAGGTCATTACATCAAGCGGATTGGAAACGACTATAATTACCGCTTCAGGGGAATGTTTGATAACATTCTGGGTAACCCCTCTGACAATACCTGCATTGGTAGCAATTAAATCGTCACGGCTCATACCTGGCTTTCTCGGCAACCCTGAAGTAATAACTACAACGTCAGAATTTTTGGTTTGAGCATAATCGTTAGTATAACCTAACACCCTAGTACTGTAGTTGTTTATTGGTGCCGCTTCCCAGATGTCAAGAGATTTACCTTCGGAGACACCTTCCTTAATGTCGAGAAGGACTACTTTATTTACTATATCCTTTTGGGCGATTACGTTAGCGCAGGTTGCGCCTACATTTCCTGCACCTATTACAGTCACTTTCATAGTTTTAGTGTTTTTTTTGGTTCAATAATGATGGTAAAATTAGTAAAGAATATAATAGGCGGTGGATGATATTTATCAACTATTGACTTAGTAAACATAGTTTCTAATGTTTTCCGCCTGTTACTTCAGAACAGAGAGTAGCAGATAAACTAATTCAAGTTCCCATATTTTACTACTCTAAATATAACAATATAATCTATCTTTGTTCGCTCTATAATAATGTATGCGGATGTGGCGGAATTGGTATACGCGCTGGTCTTAGGAGCCAGTGCCGCAAGGCGTATGGGTTCGAGTCCCTTCATCCGCACCAATAAAGAATCTTACTAATGGAAATGGTTTTCTTGATTATTTTTGTAATAAACTTTCTAAAATGAAAGAACAAGAAAAAGTTATGACGCCGTCTTTTAGGGAAAAACATTCAATAGCCATACGTATCTGGCATTGGTGTACTTTCATTACTATAGCTGGCTCGTTATTAACTGTATTACTGGCTAAAACAGTTTTAAATAAAGAGGATAATACCATACTGGTTCAACAAAATCTCCAAGCCAGTAATGTAACAGTAACTACCAGTGTGGCACGGCAGGTAGCCCATGAATTCAGCGATAAGGCATGGAACCTTCACAAATATTTTGGCTATATACTGGCTTCTTTGTTACTTTTTCGTTTAATCATAGAGTTTTTCCAGCCGGGCGAGCGAAAACTTTTACCTTTAATTAAAAAGTCAGTTAAATACCTGAAACAACCTGATAGCAATAAACCATTAGCTAAGCATTATCTTTTTACAAAATATGTTTATCTGATATTTTATATATCATTATTGATTCAAGCAAGTACAGGTTTATTTATGGCATATTCTGACGACATTGAGACATTAAAATCCTTAAGACATACCGCAAGCGATATTCACTCTGTATTTATGTGGGTATTAATTTCGTACATAATAATTCACATAGGGGGGGTTATCCTTGCAGAAATCGGAGGTGAGTATAAAGGGATAGTTTCAGATATGTTGAATGGCGGGGAATAAAGATGTTTACTAAATTATATTGAATTTTTTAATACACAGCATTTCTGTCCTATAATATGTATTATGTTAAATAAACTTCTAATCCTTTTTTTCATTCCTATGGTTCCTTTCAGGAACATTGACTAAGTTTGTATAATATGAAATGGGAAAAAGACATTGTAGAATATTTAAAGCCTACTCTAAAAAGTAATGCTCCGATAAGCATTGAATCATTCCCGTTATATAAATCCAATCCAGATGCAACCATTAAACAATTTCAAAATCTTCACCGAAGAAACTGGATTATTTATAACGATAATGATAAAACCGCCATATTAGACCCAGGAGGGGAGTCAGAAATCGAGAAATTAAAAAAAGGACGAACATCAAATGTTCTTTCAATAATAGCCCTTATAATAGCAACTGGTTCTTTTATTATTGCCCTACTTCAATATATGGGAAATAGCAGAAATGCAGAAGGCAATAAGCAATACACAAAATGCAATAAGTAACTGGTCAAAATCCGAATACGGAATTTTATGTTAAATATTGAGCCGAGCGGAAATGCAGTCCGATTAACGAAGATTGACCCATTACCTGAATATAGCAATGTGTTTTTGCCCTGTGGCATCCATCCATCCCCTGAACATGGAAGATGTATTAAAAGGCGTTACAATTGTTCCGTGGTTATCGACTGCAATAAGCCCGCCTTCTCCACCAAGTTGGGCGACTTTTTTTATAACTTCTGTAGTTGCTTGAACAAGTGAATACCCTTTATATTCGATAAGAGCAGATACATCGTACGCAGAAACATTTCGTATAAAATATTCTCCTTCGCCGGTACAGGAAACCGCACATGTTTTATTGTTTGCATAAGTGCCTGCACCAATTATAGGTGAATCTCCAATACGTCCGAATTTTTTATTGTTAATACCGCCCGTTGAGGTTGCTGCTGCAAGGTTTCCGGCGGAATCAAGCGCTACTGCTCCTACCGTACCAAATTTTTTCCCTTTTATGTCAGAAGGCAGAGCAATTTCGTCGCCAGCCCATGAACTGTCTTTGTCTTTGGTCAAAAGCCATTGTTTATGACGCTGTTCATCGTAAAAATAGGAAGTATCAACGATATCAAGTCCCTGTTCTCCCGCAAATTTCTCCGCACCGGCAGAAGCAAGAAGGATATGCGGGGAGTTATTCATAACTGCTTTTGCTGCAGAAATTGGATTTCGTATTATATGGACTTCGGCAACTGCTCCTGCCTTTAAATTCATGCCATTCATTATTGCAGCATCCATCTCATTGATTCCATCCGAGTTAAAGACAGAACCTTTTCCAGCGTTGAATAATGGACAATCCTCCATGAGCCGCACCGCTGTTTCTACTGCATCTATAGCAGTCCCCCCATGGCTCAATACATGATATCCCGACAAAAGCGACTCCGATAATGCGTCATGGTATGCTTTTTCAATTTCAGCAGGTATAGTTCCACTCATAAGAGTACCAGCTCCACCATGAATTGCAATCGCTATATTTCCCATTATAATTTAAAATACGATTTTTACGAACTTTGTTAATTAGGATTACAAAAAAAAGTATAATTTTTTTAATGATAAAATTTGCCAAAAGTAGAAAATTTATTAGTTGCTTTGTTGTCAGAAAAGCGAAAATGAGTTAAACATCCATCGTCGTTAATTGATAGATTGTAAAAATGCAGCCATTATTTCTAATAAACGAGTATATACTTTACCTACTAAAGGCGAAGAACGGCGGACATGGTGTTCACTCGGATTTTGTTTTTAAAATTTATGAAAGAGTAATTCGCGAGAACAAGAACTACTATGAGTTTCAACCCATTGAACTATTGCGCCTTTCAATGTTAAATTCCGATAATACCATTGAAGTGATTGATTATGGAGCCAAGGGAGGAAATAAAAAATTGAATCATGAGAATATAATAAGACGAAAAATAAAGGATATCGCCCGACTCTCATCTGTGACACCTAAGAAAGGTAGACTACTATTCCGACTGGTTAATTTTATACAACCCAAAGTTATGGTAGAACTTGGCACCTCGCTTGGAATAAGTACTCTATACCAAAGAAAGGCGTGTCCTGAAGCATTATTTTATACTCTGGAAGGCAGTCCCAGGACGTCGGAAACGGCGGCTGAAAACTTCAACAAGATGAAGGCATCCGGTATCATTCAGATTGTTGGAAACTTTGAGCATACTTTGACGGAGTTAATTGAGTTGAATCACTCGGTCGATTATGTCTTTTTTGATGGGAATCATCGACTTGAAGCTACTATTGATTATTTTCGGCGATTAATGACTATAGCATCAGAAAATACGGTATTCGTTTTCGATGATATACGCTGGAGCCCCGAAATGTATGACGCTTGGAAGATTATTATAAATGAGAACAAAGCTACAGTTACAGTTGATTTATTTTCAATTGGACTGGTTTTTTTCAGGAAGTTTCAGGAAAAGGAACATTTTGTTCTTCGATTTTGATAGTGAGCCCCCCTACTCTAACTCTAAACTTGGAGAGGGCTTTGTGGTACCTATATCGGTCTTGCCTGACTTGTTCCGTAACACATAAATGCCTGAAAACGTAATAATAGCGGCTACAAGTAGCAGAAGAACGATATTCTGAACAATTCCCAGATTATCAATTGCGATATTCCAATAGGGAGCAATAAGCCAACCAAAGGTGACTAATCCGCCGCTCCAGGTAAGAGCAGAAAATGTAACGATTGTTACAAATTTTCGTGGGGTAAACCTTACTATTCCTGCCGCTACTGATACATAACCGCGCAGAAAGGGAGTGAGCCGCCCAAGAAAAATTCCTAAATACCCACGCCTTTCAACAAGGCGTTTTAACCGAAAAATTGCACCGGATTTAAGCGGAAGCCACTTGGGTTTATGGTTAAAAAGCCAATTTCCAAAAAAGTAAAACGAGAAAAAAAGGAGGCATGTACCGCTGACATCTGCTATAATAACTGTAATAACAACCCTTATTAGCGAAAGAGAATGGAAATATGATAAATATCCCCCGAACATTAATACAAGTTCATTGGTTACTGGATTCGGGACGCCTATTTCTTGTAGGAATACGAGTATAAAAATGGCAATATAACCATAGTGTGATACAAATTGGGCAACTTCGTTCAGTTTATCCATTTAAATATTCTGCGGTTTTGCATTAATAAGAATCAGATGAAACTTTTGTGCTATAAATTCTTTATCTTTAATCTTTCTTTATCAGACCTATGTTTTGGGTATAACTGCTTTACATTGTCTCCTTTATTGATCAAGCTGTAAAGATTTCTTATCATATATTCACTCGACTTCATTACCCACTCCGAATATGAAGAGTTTTCTCCATCAAAATTTTCGATATAATTGAGGAACCTGCTCATATCGAATTTCTTACCATATAGTCCAAGGTTCGTTCTGATTGCGTCCTGTGAATTGCAGAATTGTTCATAATGACCTTCTACTGGCACCATAAATACCGGTTTGCCCATGTACATTGCCTCGTTAACGGACTCGAAACCGGATGTAGTGACTACGCCCTTCGCGTTAGCCATCAGAGATAAGAATTTTTTATCATTCAAACGGTGAAAGGTCAAAGTATTGTCGAACTGTTCCGACTCATTTAAGTCCTTCTTGTCCGTAAAGCAATGTAATTCCGTTTCGGGATGTCGCTTATGCCATTCGATAATGTCTTCCATATAACCGCTGTTGAGCAAATAAATGAGCAGATAATTTTCCTTCCCAGTATGGTAGTTCAACACTTCCTTGCGCAGGAGAGGCGGCACCACATAAATTGCTTTGCGGGTATCGTCGTTGAAAGGATAAAATGATAAAGCCAGGCGTTTGGTTGAACCGATTGATGTAAGCCAAATATAAAATTTAAGACTTGCCCGTGAAATGAGATGTCCTTTCGGCATTTTAAAATCTGAATGGAGGAACATATAATGGTGAGCCACAGAAACTATTGGTATCTTCGGGTTAAAAGCCATAAAGTAAAAGCCGCAAAGAGGTTCAAAAAAATTGATTATAATATCAGGTTTATGCTCTTTGACTTTTTGGTGAATTATACTTAAACTCCTAAAATACTTGGGCAACATGTAAGTGCTCTTAATTGAGGTCGCTAGTGGTTTAACTTTTTTATTTTTTCTATCCAAAGCCATGTTCGGGCTGTGAACACTTGTAACTGGTACGTTCATTCTTTCAGCATAAAATGAAGGGATGTCACGGTGACCGCTTTTTCCTATAATCACTTCGCACACCTTCATGCCCACATCTTCCAGAACTTGCTTCATGGAGATGGATTGGGTCATGTGCCCGCGTCCTTCACCTTGCACAAGGAAAAGGCACTTTTTATTTTGCAAGTCCATTATTTCGCTTCTATTTCAGGTTTACCGGAATATTCTTTATCAATTAAGACGAACAAAGATAATAAAAGGTTCGGCGTGACCTATCCTAATTAACAAAAACGTAATAAATATTTCATAATGTATAGATGAAGGATGGTTGGTATAATCTATAATTACCGTATGTTAGAAATTAATGCCATAGAGAGAAATAACAACACCCAATCTGTTCTATTATTAATAGCTTACAATTTCCTTTCCTGCTCCTTATTTTGCATTATACTAGAGGTGATATGTGATTCCAGCAATAACTGAATAAAAGTATGGGTAGGTAATAACAGGGGTGTTCGAGTTTATGGGCGTTATGGCTCCTTCTATTTCCGGTTCAGCTAATATTGAAAAACCTCTTCCTAAAGAATAATTTATGCCAACGCCAAACGAATACCCGAGTTGAATAGAATTTAATCCTTGCATGCCCTGTACATTTGATTCACCATCCTGCAGCATAGTATTTTGCCAATACATTTCAGTACTTTGATAAACAGCCAGATTTGCAGATACCCCGCCAATAATGAACATTTTCATTTTCCGTTTCGAATATAAATCGTATGCCAATTGCAGCGGAATACATAGATACCCCCTTGCTGAACTACCTCTTATTTTTATACTGTCTCCAAGTCGTGGGGTATTCACGGGATATGGGCAATTCACTAATCCGGTACTCGTTTCAACAGAGTATCCGATTGTACCGTTTTCCTGTTGGGATGCGTATACCACAATTTGCTTAATATTATAAGTGAATAGATTATAATATGCTCCCGTATAAACAGTAAATTTAGGCGAAATATCCAATCCTAATCTAAAACCTGTACTGCATGCGAAGGGGTCGCTTTCCATAGCACTTACATTCCTTGGGTTCCCTTTAATCTCCATCTCGGCGTTTCCGTCATTTAGATAATCGTCTGCAATGGCGGGCGCAAAATATGCAGAAATTGATAACTTATGTATGAGTTGAATTTTATGTCCCGGCTCCTTGGAAATGGGAGCTATTGTAGTTGAATCTGTTAAACTTCTTTTGGAATAAACTTTAATCGACGATTCCGAATTTGTCATTTTATTTAGCGGAGTTGTATCGTTTATAACAAGAGCCGACACAGTATCACTTAGATTCCTGTTGTCCCGGACGACATTTTTCACAGTACTGTTAAGTTGAGAGGTTTTATAGTCGTTTGCATTTAAATTAGCAAGAGTATTATTTAACTGGTCATTGTTACCGTTATTTCCCGATAATAGAATAAATGGTTTGAAAGAAGACATCGTATTTTTTTGCATGATTTTGTATGTTGTCCCGGGTGTGCTTATGGCAGTAGTTTCTTCAATAAGCTTATTTATTCCAACGGAATGCGAGATTTTACTACTTTTAATCATACCATTGTTTGCGGGATAATGGATACTATTTTGAGATTGCGGTGAGGTGACTTCATTTTGACGTTGCTGTTTACTCTGGAGTATATTAAGTTCCGCCAGTCCATTTTCCAAATTCCGAATTTTTGAATCAGAAATGTATTGATGTAAAATTGAAAATGCAAGGATTACACCTAAAAAAACTGCGACAGACCTCCAGAGAATCACTTGCCGCCTGTTAATGCTCCTTTCCTTATCAATTATGTTATTCAGTGCGGAATTCCAGAATTTTCCGGAAGGTTCAATTTCAAAAGAATTGAACGCAGCGCCAAATATTTCCTTTTCAGGGTCGGTATCAGGAAAATTTTCTTTCACGGGATTCGTTCTTTTGTGCAACTAACATGCTTTGATTTATTTTTCTCCGGAGAGTCAATCGGGCGTAATAAAGGGTTGATTTGGAAGTTCCGACAGGTATGGTTAATTTTTCAGCTATTTCGTTATGGTCCATGTTTTCGAAAATATAAAGGTTGAAGACAATTCTGTGCATTGTTGGGAGTTCGTCTATAAATGCAAGCAGGTCTTTTACAGAAAGGGTAGCCAAAACGTCATCTGTAGATGGTAATTTTTCCGCAAGGTCTTCAATATCGGTGACCGGAAAAATACGCATTTCTTTTCTGCAACTTTCTATTGCCCTGCTCACCATAATGCGTCTTACCCATCCTTCAAAGGAGCCCTTATGGCTAAACTGCGATATTTTGGTAAAAACAGTTAAAAATCCCTCTTGTAAAATATCCTCCGCATCTTCTATATTTTTTGCGTAACGGCGGCACACCCCAAGCATTTTTGCAGCATAACGCCTGTATAGCAGACGCTGTGCTACCGGATCGCCCTGAAGACACCCATTAATTATTTCACTTTCTGAATATTCGGATGACATTATATATGTAGACGTATTTTTTAACTCAACGGTTCAAAGCTACCTAATAAAATGTTTTCCCTGATAAAGTTTGAAATAGGTTTAGCAATAACTTGAATAACTTACGGCTAATTTTACAAACTAATAAACTATTGTTAAAAAAGAGCGATTTTTATATGGTTAATTCTATTTTGTTGTATATTAGCACTTTAGTTTGTACGCGTTGCATTTGCAGAATACGGTTAATACCTGTAATACTTACAAAAAACGCTCTGTAAAATAGAATTCAGAGTAAAAAATATAACTCATCTATTCTCATAAACTTAGCGGTTGAAAATGCGAAAAATTATCCTTTACTTGGTAATCTTTTTCTGTACCGTGGGTTGGAATCGTGCTAGCGCACAGAACATTTGCAGTTGCTGGCAAAACGTAGATACCAATAACGGCTGGCATGTTGTACCCTTTGCGTGGGACAGCGACGGTAATTATGCCCCATCTCCTCCACTCTATCAAAATGACGATGGCGTTACAAATGCAATCCACCTGCCGTTCAATTTCTGCTATTTCGGGCAAAGTTTTGATTCGGTGTTCATAAATAATAACGGTAATATCTCGTTTCTTCAACCCTATTCAAGCTTTAACCCTGCCGGATTCCCCCTTGTCGGATGGTTGATGATAGCCCCCTTCTGGGCTGATGTGGATACGCGTAATCCTGTTTCCGGAGTGGTCTATTACAAAATTACTCCTACCTATATGATTGTACAGTGGGATACAGTTGGATTTTTTAACATGAACGCCTATCGGCGGAACTCCTTTCAGGTAATAATCAGTAATGGACACGATCCGATTATTCCCAATGGAAATAATGTTGAATTTTGCTACGATACAATGCAATGGACTACAGGCGATGCCTCCAACGGCGATTCGGGTTTCGATGGCAACCCCGCCGATCCTGCCACGGTGGGTGCGAATGCCGGTAACGGTATAAACTATATCCAGTTCGGATTGTTCGGGGTTGGCGGCGCCAACTACCTGGGGCAGTATCCTCCATTACCTTACGATGGCGTTTCATGGCTTAATGGCAGAACCTTTGTTTTTAATGTATGCGGCAGCCCGCCGCCAATAGAATCGGGAGTTACTGCCTGCGATACCTTCAAGATATGCATGGGCGATACAGTCGATATACCTCTAATGTTTCTTTCACCCAACCAGAATGATACAACCAGATCCGGCTTAAGTCCACCCGTTCTCTCGGGAGTAAGTATTATTAAAAATAATCCCGGAATTACAGATTCCCTCGAAATACAGATAGTGGGTAACGCTTTTAATGTCGGAACTCACATTATACACCTATACGGTTATGTCTCCAATGTTAATCCGCATGACACTTCTTTTGTACAATTTGTTCTACAAGTGGATTCAGGCGCTACCGGGCATATAGTAGCCAGTGCCGATACCATCTGTACAGGATCGAGCGTAACTATCAAAGCCGTCTCCAACGCCAGCAGTTATTTGTGGAGCAATGGAAGCACCATCGACAGCATTGTGGTTTCGCCTCTTGTAACCACAACTTACAGCGTGCAACTTTCAAAAGGAACCTGTCAATCTAACTTACAATTCACAGTAGTGGTTCTCGCAAGCGTGAGCGGCAGCTTTACTCCGGCGCCGAATCCGCAGTGCGCAGGACGCCTTGTGATTTTTACCAACAACACGGTTGGGGCTAATGCCTACAGATGGAATTTTGGCGATACCTTATCGGGACCCGCTGACAGCTCATCGCTTCAGAACCCTTCGCACACATTCGACTCCGCAGGTACATATACGGTAACTCTTATTGCAAGAAATACAGGGGGCGGTTGCAAGATAGATACTGCCGTTCAGGTGGTTACTATCGTTGCCAATCCTAAAGCTGCAATTACGGCAAGTAAAGATTCGATTTGTATCGGAGACAGTTCCGTTTTAACAGCAAGCGGCGGCAGCGCCTATTTATGGGAACCCGGTATGCAAAATTCCCAGATTATATCAGTTATGCCTAATTCGACCAGCACGTATACCGTAGTAGTAAGCAACGGGAATTGCTCCGACAGCGCGAGAATTACTGTTTTTGCAGAAAAAACGCCCGTGGTAAGCAACCCCGCCCCTGCCGAACTGTGCCCAGGCGGTAATGTGCAACTTGCGGTAAATGTGCTTTGGGGAACTAACTTTTTGTGGTCGCCAAATCTTGATTTGACTTCGGATAGTGTTTCAAATCCGTTTGCCAATCCTCCTTCCACAACAACCTATTCCCTTACCGTTACAAACGGACCCTGCGTGGCTTACGGATATGCTACCGTAATTGTACTTCCGGGCGCTGCCGGGGTTGCCGGAAACGACACCACTATATTGAGCGGGGGTACGGCGAATCTTTTTGTTAATTCTCCCCAGGGAGGACAAAGGTATAAATGGATACCATCCGGCGGTGTTGCCTGCGATACCTGCCCCAACACAACAGCTAACCCCAAAACCACACAGTTATATCTCGTAATTGTTACCGACACCGACGGCTGTACAATCACTGACAGTGTGCTTGTTAAGGTTAAGGAAGAATGTCCTGAATTATTCGTGCCCACTGCTTTTTCTCCCACCAGCGGCGCATCTGCCAATCAATCGGAATGCGTTTTTGGCGGATGTATCCAAAGCTTATATTTTGCCATTTACGACCGTTGGGGCAATAAAGTTTTTGAAACCACCGACCAAACAAAATGTTGGGATGGTACCTTCAACGGTACAGCTATGAACACAGGGGAGTTTGTTTACTATCTTAACGCAACTTTAACCAATGGTAAGAACGTTAATCAGAAAGGGAACATAACCTTAATTAGGTAATTGCTGTATCTAATCCAGCCGATAATATGATATTTGCCTCCTTTAAGAATAAAATGAAACTGAAATGAGAATACAAAACCTGTTTATTTCTGCTCTGATAATTATAACCGTATCAAGGAGTTTAAAACTGAATGCACAGAATAACTGCAGTTGTTGGAAGACAGTGGATACAACCAACGGCTGGCATGTAGTTCCTTTTGCATTGGACAGCGATGGCGATCTCGTCCCGTCTCCTCCTTTATATAGAAATGATGATGGAGTTTCAAATCCTATAAAACTCCCGTTTAATTTTTGCTTTTGGGGTAAAACAATTGATACAGTATATATAAACAATAACGGTGATATTTCATTCGGTCAATCCTATTCGAGCTATAATCCTGCCGGATTCCCTCTTGTTGGATGGGAGATGATTGCCCCGTTCTGGGCGGATGTGGACACACGCAACGCATCGTCGGGGGTGGTGTATTATAAACTCACCTCGACTTATCTAATAGTGCAGTGGGATACAGTTGGCTATTATAGCGAACATGTTGATAAACTTAACTCATTTCAGGTAATAATCAGCAACGGTCACGACCCCATTATTCCAAATGGTAACAATGTTGAGGTTTGTTATGGATCAATGCAGTGGACAACAGGGGACGCTTCGAATGGTGTAAACGGATTTGACGGCAGTCCCGCCGACCCTGCTACTGTTGGAGTAAATGCGGGTGACGGACATGATTATATACAATTCGGATTATTCGGTGTCCCGGGTAACAGCTATCTGGGACAATACCCACCATTCCCTTACGACGGCGTCTCATGGCTCGACGGAAAATCCTTTATTTTCAATGTCTGTAATAATAATACGCCACCGATTGTATCCGGTATTTCACCATGCGATACCCTAATAGTATGCATAGGGGATACGCTTGATGTGCCAGTGCTATTCCTATCTCCCAATCAGAACGATACATCCAAATCTGGGCTTACCCCTCCTGTGCTATCCGGAGTGAGTATCATACGAAACGTACCCGGCACGACCGATTCTGTACTTTTACAGATAGTCGGTAATGGGCTTAATTATGGGTTCCATAATATCAATCTCTATGGATATGTTTCTAATGTAAATCCGCATGACACATCGTTCGCCCAATTCGTGCTTGAGGTTATTCCACAACCAAAACCGGTGATTTCCGGTAATGATTCCGTTTGTATTGGAGGAAATACAATCCTTACCGGTAATGGTGGTTTTGTATCTTATACTTGGAGCAATGGTGCCACCACCTCATCTATAAGTGTTAACCCAGTTACCCAAACAACCTATACGCTCACAGTTTCGAATGGTATTTGCCAGCATGATACAACTATTACAATATACATTAAGCCGAACCCGATACCAACCATTACCGCCAGACCTGACAGCATCTGCGCCGGCGACAGCTCCACACTCACCGCGAATGGCGGCGGAACCTATGCGTGGTCAAACCCGCCGGGCGGAAGCAGGCAGACCGTTAGAGTGGCGGCAGGTACATACACAGTTGCCGTAACAAAAAACGGCTGCACGCATGATACCACCATCACAGTTGTACCTTTGTCAAATACACCGCCATCCATAGGACTTACGCTAAACAACCTCTGCCCGAACGACAGCACCGTTCTGCAAGCCGCCGGCGGAACAAAGTATAAATGGATGCCCGGAGGCGACAGCACCGCAAACATTAAAGTTGACCCGGGTACATCAACCATTTATACCTGTACCATTACCACGCCTTGCAGGGTAATAGACACCACTATTTCAGTAACCTACAAACCATGGCCCAATGTCGGTATCTCGGGAGATACGAGCATCTGTCTGGGTAATTCCACAACCATTACAGCATCCGGCGGCGGCACCTACAACTGGAACAACAACCAGTTCACCAGTTCCATCCTTGTGGCGCCTTTGAAAGACAGTGTATTTACCGTACAGGTAACGCTTAACGGTTGCAGTAAGGATACAAGCATACAGATAAACGTGCATACCGTTCCCCATGTAACCATCACGCCAAGCAATAAGGTATGTATCGGTGTTCCGTTCACACTGACCGCCAGCGGCGCCTGTGATTATAAGTGGAGCAACGGAGCCACCACAAGTTCCATAACAGTAACCCCCGGCAGCACCACAACCTTCTCCGTAGCAGCATGGTGTTATAATGACACTACAGGATGCGATACCGCTTTGAGTTCGCAGATAACGGTAGATGCAGCCAAACTGAATGCCTGCTGCGATACCACCATAGTAAGCGGCGACACGGCATCGCTGACGGGTAACGGGTCGAACAACTATATGTGGTCACCCAATTTCGGGTTAAGCTGCGATAACTGCCCCAATCCAATTGCAACGCCTACGGTAACCACTACCTATACAGTAAGTTCAATAGACACATCCAACGGCTGTACGCATGATACGATAATAGTGGTAACGGTAAACCGTCCGTGCAACAATATCTATGCGCCCAACGTGTTTACACCCAATAACGACGGTATAAACGATGACTTTGTGGTATCGGTTGATACCTTATCTCCGAGCGGTGAACGTTCCTCGTGGAGTAATTTTACCTTCTATTCCATAGCGATATTCGACCGGTGGGGCAAGGAAGTATATACCTCCACCGACCCTGCACAGCCATGGAACGGTAGAATCTCAAATACACAGGATCTTGTGCCTGACGGGGTTTACTATTATATCATTAAGACCACCTGCGGGGCAAATAACAACGAGAAAAAGGGATTTGTGGAAGTGCTGGGTGAAAAATAATAGATGAAATTGCAGACAAGGAAGAGGCGTTAATCAGAGCGCCTCTTTTTTATTATACCGCAACATTAAATTCCCTCAAAGTATCGTTCAATGACGTTTTAATGTCCGTAGAAGCTTTTCTTTTACCGATAATAAGAGCGCAAGGCACAGAATAAACGCCTGCCGGGAATTGTTTGGGCATGGCACCGGGAATAACCACAGAACGGGGAGGCACTACGCCCCTGTATTCAACAGGTTCGGTGCCGCTTACGTCAATAATTTTAGTGGACTGTGTAAGCACTACATTAGCTCCTAAAACCGACTCTTTCTGCACCCTTACACCTTCCACTACAATGCACCGTGAGCCGATAAAACAGTTATCTTCAATAATTACCGGCGATGCCTGTAATGGTTCAAGCACGCCGCCTATGCCAACGCCTCCGCTTAAATGTACATTTTTACCTATCTGGGCGCACGACCCTACGGTAGCCCATGTATCCACCATTGTGCCGCTGTCCACGTAAGCGCCTATGTTCACATACGAGGGCATCAGAATAACTGAATTTGCAAGGAACGATCCGTAGCGCGCCAAGGCATGGGGTACTGCCCGCACGCCTATTGACTGATAATCCTTTTTGAGCGGAATTTTATCGTAAAATTCAATATCGCCTGCCTTTATTACTTCCATCTTTTGTACCTGAAAGTACAGGAGTATGGCTTTTTTAATCCATTCATTAACCCTCCAGCCGTTACCTACCGGTTGGGCAACGCGCAACGCACCGTTATTAAGTTTCGATATGGTATTGGCAATGGCTTCTTTTACCTCGCCATTTTTTATTAACTCGCGGTTTTCAAAAGCATTCAGTATAAATTCTACTTCCTTTTCCATAACCTCCGGCGGCAAATATAACCTATTCGGCAATATGCAGAATGTGAAGGTACGAGCGCAGATAAAGGAGATGTTATAAAAGGATCCATTATTAAATCTGCCGCTATTTTGAGTAAATTTGCAGTAATGAGCAGATTTTTATCCATTGACTATGGAACCGTACGAGTAGGATTAGCGGTAACAGACCCGTTGCAGATAATTGCCACCGGGCTTGCTACCGTGCCTACTAATGACATTTTCAGTTTTTTAACCGATTATATGGCGAAGGAAAAAATTGAGGGAATTGTAGTCGGCGAACCCAGAAATCTGAAAAACAAATTCGATGAGATGGCGGCACCCACCATTGCTTTTATAGACAAATTGCAAAAGTTTTTCCCTTCCGTGCCCGTCTATAGAGTGGATGAAAGGTTTACGTCGCGAATGGCATTGCGGGCTATGATAGACGGCGGCATGAAAAAAACGAAAAGGCGCGACAAAGGTTTGGTTGATAAAATAAGCGCAACCTTAATCCTGCAAACTTTTATGGAAATGAAACTAAAGGGTGAACGGTAATTGCCTGCACCGCATTGGCTAAAATTATTTATTATTTTTGACTTCTCGATTATGATACTACCGATTGTTGCATACGGCGATACTGTTTTAAAGAAAACTGCGAAAGAGGTTACCAAAGGATACCCAGAACTGGCGAATATTATAGCGGATATGTACGAGACCATGCACAATGCGAAAGGCGTAGGGCTGGCGGCGCCACAAATTGGTCTGTCTATCCGCTTGTTTGTGGTAGATGCTTCAGCGTATGCAGGTGATGACGATGCAGAAGAAAATAAAGAGAAACAGGATTTGAAAGATTTTAAGAAAGTATTTATAAACGCAAGGATGATTGCCGAAAAGGGGAACAAATGGAAATTCAACGAGGGGTGTTTGAGTATCCCCACCATCAGAGAGGATGTGGAAAGAATGCCCTCTATAATGCTGCGTTACCTCGACGAACAATTTATGGAGCACGAGGAACACTTCGAGGGCATTAAGGCGAGAATCATTCAGCACGAATATGACCATATTGACGGTATATTATTTACCGATAGAATAAGTCCCTTACGCAAACAGTTACTTAAAGGCAAACTGCGAGATGTATCCCGAGGACTGGTAGATGTTTCTTATAAAATGAAATTCCCTTTAAAAAAATAGAAATATGAATAAAAACGTTCAGCTTAAACCTGTATCCAAACGGCTTTTGTCCGCAACCCTTATCTGTATGACAATAACCATTTGGGGCTGCTCTCATGAGAGAGAGAATTGCATAAAAAACATTAAAGCCGCCGAAAGCAAAATGAAGAACGCCACAAAAGTTGACATTGGCAGCGCAAACAACGCCATTAATTTATATGTGAATTTTACGAACCGTTTTCCCAAGGATTCGTTAAGCCCGCAGTTTTTATATAAAGCCGCCATGCTTGCCATGAGCGTATCCCAATACAACAGGGCGTTGGCATTATATGATACAATTTATGCGGCATATCCCGATTTCCGGCAGGCATCGGACTGTATTTTTGTGCAAGGATATATATATGATAACTTTCTGAAAGATACGGCGAAGGCGCATGCTAAATATCAGGAAGTGATAAATAAGTTCCCGAATGATAAACTTGCGCAGGATGCTAAAGCCGCTATTTCCGACTTGGGAAAGAGTAATGAGGAAATCATAAAAGAATTCGAGGAAAAGAATAAGGGTAAAGATACCGCCAAGACAAAGCAATCAATATAATATAGAGGCAGCGGTAACAGTTCCTTTACGAACATTTTGTTATTTTTGCGCCCCCATTGGGGCATTAGCTCAGCTGGCTAGAGCGTTTGCATGGCATGCAAGAGGTCATCGGTTCGACTCCGATATGCTCCACACCAATATAATTAAGCCCTTCAAGGAATTGAAGGACTTTTTTTTATTTTTCAATAATCAGTTTACCTTGACCGACTGTGGTACCATCGGTATTCAAAACCCGGTATAGGTACAATCCATTGGGCTGCGCCGAAATATTAAGCTGAATTTGGGCGTTGGAGTTCAGGAATTGCATCCGGTACACATCTTGGCCTAACATATTGAACACTTCAACAGTTCCGCCCGTGGCGGCAGATGATTGATTTCCGAGTTCCATAGTAAATTGTCCGGCTGACGGGTTTGGGTAAACGGTTATAGCGTCAGCGGGTGAGCTAATATTGGTTACTCCGGCGGTAACATGATTCAGATAAAAGGCGCCTGTAACCTTTGAACCATTAAGCGAATCCATTGTTACGTCGGCTACGGCTCCCATTCCGTTGGCATACCATGTGAAATTTTCAGATTTTGTAAAACCGGTTCTTATTACCTGAAAAAAGGTCCAAGAACTGCCTGACCAAATAAAAACGCTGTCGTATTGAGGTAAAGTTACCTCTTTTAATCGCAATGAATTATATGAACCGGCGGGCGTTGTTACGCTTCCCCAACCGTCTACGGTATCCAGTTGAGTGCTTACTATTATACTACGTTCCACCCCGGACATGGTGGTAACTTGCCGAACCGTTTCCGACCAGTTTGACCGGTAATTCAATGGTAAAACCAATTGCTTTTCGTTATCAAACGTATCTACCAATACAGTTGGGCTTACTTCATATTCTCCAATTAGCTGGTACACGCTTGAATTGGATATTAAATAGTCGTATCCTACCGACCCTTTAAGGGCGCCAGGTCCGCCAAGTACTGATTTGTAGGCATCGGTGGCGGAGGGAAACTTACTGTAATAAGGAGTATTATTAGGTGATTGATAGTAGCCGGAATCAATAAAATCATTCTTAATGGCGCTTAAATTCCATGTTTGGTTTGCTCCGGCGTTGCCTTGAGATACTGTAGGCAATGTATCCCACGATTCCAGATAAACCTTCCATAATTGAGGCATGTCGCTTTGTGTAATTGTAATTTGCGCTTCCGATTTAGGGGCTGCCCATGCAATAAATGCAACAAAGCAGAGTGTCGTTTTTAATAGTTGTTTTGTTTTCATGGCGTTGAGGTGTTAAAGTTGTTATTGTTCTGATTTTATGTGATAATACTAAGTTTATTTTAGGATAATTAGCTTTCCTTCTCCAATTAAACCGCCGTTAACGTTTTGTACACTATATAGATAAACGCCGTTTGGTTGGCCCGAAAGATTGATTTGAAACTGTTCACCGGTAGTAAAAAATTGTTTGGAATATATTTTCACGCCCGATATATTAAACACTTCAACAGTTTCACCGTAGGGATTTATAGGTAGATTATTTAATTGCAAGTTAAATAGCCCCTCGCCCGGATTTGGGTAAACATTAATGGCGCGGTTGGTTCTGGTTAAGTTGATAAATGAAGCAATAGCGCCGGTGTCAATTCTGAAGATTACGCCATTGTTCCCAACGCCGCCATTTTGTGTCATGCCATAAAGGAATTTGCCTGAAAGGGTTAGTTCACCCCATGGATTTGCGCCTTGCGTACCGTTAAAATTATACATAATCCTGAATTGCGAACCGTTTGTATCTATAGAAAAGATTGTTCCGGAGCTGCCTGTTCCGCCTTCCGACGTCATTCCGTAAAGAAATCGTCCGGAGCTGATTAACCCACTTTCAGGATAGTTACCGCTGGTTGCAGTAAAGTCAAATAAATCTCTAAAATTAGCGCCGTTGGTATCTATAGAAAAGATACAACCTTCATTATTTGCCCCTGCGCCGTTAGTCATGCCATAAATTTTGCCGCCTAACAATAAAGGTGTAGCTTCGGGTAGAGCGCCATTGCTGTTGCCATTAAAATCAAAGAATTCGTTATAACGCGATCCGCTTACGGAGATTGAAAAAATGGAGCCGGCGCTGTAATTTGGTCCCCCATCATCAATGAGTCCGAATAATTGATTTCCTGAAACCGAAGGCGTTAGCCCGTTTACACCGGGGAGTCCGTTTACAAGGTCAAATATATCCTGAAAGGAACTGCCGTTGGTATTGATAGAAAAGATAACCCCGTTGGCATTTACACCTCCGCTATTGGTCATTCCAAAAAGCTTACCACTCAAAAGGACTAAGGCGCTTACCGGTTTGTCCGGATTATTGCCCGAACTGCTGAAATCATAAAGATCCTTATAGCCCGTTCCATTTGTGTTTATTGAGAATATCATTCCCACGCCGTTTCTCCCCCCTCCTCCGGTGTTACCATAGAGGACGCTTCCCGAAAGGGTTAAGGAAGATTCGGGCGTTTCGCCATTTATGCCGTTCGTGTCGTCGAAATCCCAGAGGTCTTTATACCCGCTTCCATTGGTATCTATTGAAAAGATGTTACCCCAATTATTGGAGCCGCCTGCGCTGGTCATCCCATACATTACATTACCTGATATAATTAGATTTATACCAAGCGGACCTCGCCCGTCGGCATTGCCTGCTTTGCCTGTGTCCTGAAAGTAATGTAAAACTGTAAATTGGGCTTTACAATTAAAAAGCGCTGAAGAACTTACTACCAAAAACAAGGCGAGTAGCTTTTCTCTCATAAGGTTTCTTATTTTAGAAATAAAGAACCATGCAAATATAGAAAAATTGTTACATGTTCGAGTTGTTCTATATCATGCAAAGCAATTTGTTAATAAATAATGTCACGTTCATGAACTTCATTTTAGCCGGGCTTGAAATTGCGGGTTTTTCCATCAAACAGCTGTAAACCAATAGAATCAGTCGCGTTTGTTCATTATAAATAGCTTTGAATTCCTTTGAACAAAAGCGTTTTAATTGGTTGTGAATTCCAATTTCTTCGCCTCTTTATAAACTTCCCGAATGCCGTCCTTAAGTTCAATGCGGTGTTTCCAGCCGATAGAGTGTATTTTGCTCATATCCAATAGTTTGCGTGGAGTTCCATCGGGTTTGGCAGGGTTGAACCTGACATCGCCGCGATAATCGGTAATATCCTTTATTAACAAGGCGAGGTCGCGTATTGAAATATCGGTTCCGCTGCCCACATTAACAGGTTCTTTCTCATTATAATTCTCCATTAAAAAGATAGATGCTTCAGCCAGATCGTCAACGTGCAGAAATTCGCGTAAAGGCGTGCCTGTACCCCATATCTCTACAGCCGGTTCATTCCGCGCTTTGGCGGTATGAAATTTGCGCAGCATAGCGGGAAGGACGTGTGAATTTTCAAGATCGTAGTTGTCCTTGGGTCCATACAGATTGGTGGGCAATAAAGAAATAAAATTACAGCCATATTGCAGTCGGTATGACTCGCAAAGTTTTATTCCGGCTATCTTGGCTATGGCATAAGGTTCGTTTGTATATTCAAGAGGACCGGTAAGCAGATATGACTCCTTAAGAGGTTGGGGAGCGAGTTTGGGGTAGATGCAGGAAGAACCGAGGAAGAGCAATTTCTTCGCCTTATTCTGCCACGAGGCATGTATTATATTTGATTCAATGGCGAGATTATCGTATATAAATTCGGCGCGATAGAGGTTATTGGCATTTATACCGCCTACTTTAGCAGCGGCGAGAAATATATATTCCGGTTTATTCTCTTGAAAAAAATCGAAGACCTGTTGCTGGTTTCGCAGATCGAGTTCTGAAGAGGTGCGTACCGTAATATGGTCGTACCCCCGTTCATTCAATTTTCGGATTATTGCCGAACCTACCATCCCTTTGTGACCGGCAACGTATATTTTTGAGCGTCTGTCCATAAAATACGGATTTCAGATTTCAAAATATCTCATTCGTTAAAGTTCATGATGTCGTGACCTCCTTCAAGCAGGTATTTGTCTCTCTTGAACAGCTTAACATCGCTTGCAACCATTTCTTTAACCATTTCGTCAATATTATATTTGGGTTTCCAACCCAGTTTTTTGAATGCTTTAGTGGCGTCTCCCACAAGCAGGTCGACTTCGGTGGGTCGGAAATAGCGGTTATCTATTTCAATGACAGTTTTACCGCTCTTTTTGTCTAATCCCTTTTCATTCACTCCCTTACCCTGCCACTCAAGCTCCATGCCTGTTTCCCTGAATGCCAGTTCGGCAAAACGCCGTACCGAAATTTTTTTCCCGGTGGCGAGGACAAAGTCCTCCGGTTCGCGCTGCTGCATCATTAGCCACATACCTTCTACATAGTCCTTTGCGTGCCCCCAGTCCCTCTCGGCATCAAGATTGCCGAGAAAAAGCTTTTCCTGTAATCCGAGTGATATTTTGGCGGCAGCCCTTGTAATCTTGCGAGTTACAAAAGTTTCGCCGCGCACAGGGCTTTCGTGGTTAAATAATATCCCGTTTATAGCGTACATGCCATATGCCTCACGGTAATTCCGGGTAATCCAAAAGGCGTATAACTTGGCTACTCCATAAGGGCTTCGAGGGTAAAACGGGGTGGTTTCCTTTTGAGGTATTTCCTGCGCATACCCATAAAGTTCGGAAGTTGACGCTTGATATACCCTCGTTTTCTTTTCCAGTTTCAGTATCCTTACCGCTTCCAGCAGTCGCAGTACACCAATGGCATCGGTATTGGCGGTATATTCCGGCGTTTCGAATGATACTCTCACATGCGATTGTGCGGCAAGGTTATAGATTTCATCAGGTTGAACCTCCTGCACAATACGTATAAGATTTGAAGAGTCGGTAAGGTCGCCATAATGCAGAAAAAAATTATTTTTCTTTTCGTGTACGTCCTTATAAAGGTGGTCAATGCGGTGAGTGTTGAACAATGAACTTCGCCGTTTTACGCCATGAACTTCGTAACCCTTATGAAGCAGCAATTCCGACAAGTACGCTCCATCCTGTCCTGTAATTCCGGTTACCAGCGCCTTTTTAGCCATATCAGTTAAATTATTCATGCAATAATAGTGAAAAATATGAATAAACAGCATTCCATCCTCTTGGAATCCGAAAAGTATATACAAACCTGCTTTACGTATGAAGCCCGTATTACTTCATTGTGCAGTTTAACATAAGAATAATTTAAAAATTCGTCACATACGAGAAGTATAAGCGAAGAAAAAACGGAGTTTACTATTATCCCAAAGCAATAAATTGAATTAAGAATTATAATTTATTTCCGGCTTAACCCATACCTGTCTGTGGGGCGTAAAATCAGTTTCAACCTGTTAACACACTTGTAGTCAGCCGGTTGGTTTGTTGCTGACGGCTTGTAGTTCGATTGGGAATGCTTTCTGTTATTAAATTATTTTAAACTTTTGATTAAAATCATTGTTTTAATCAAATGATTAATCATATATTTGCTGCCCGAAAGTAAAACGATGAAGCCGATTAAAAAACCTGAACCGACAGAGAGCGCGCGGCAAAAGATAATTGCCGCCGCTCGTTTGCTTTTCACAAAAAATGCATATACGGCGGTAAAGACCAGGGATATTGCAAAAGAAGCAGGCATCAATTTGGCGCTGTTGAATTATTATTTCGGCAGCAAGGAGAAGCTTTTTGAAATAGTAATGACTGAAAACATAGGACACTTTTTCAAAGATGTAACGCTTTTATTAAATGATGAACGGACAACTTTCTTTAGAAAAATTGAATTATTGGTTGACTTCTATATCACACGCCTCACAGATAATCCCGATTTGCCTCTGTTCGTTCTTATCCAGGCAAGGAACAGCGCAAAGAATCTTCCAAACAAGGTACACCGACTGGGTTCTTCATTTTTCCTGAAACAGTATCGGGATGAGATGAAAGCGGGCAGGGCGGTAAAAATGGATGAAACCCACCTGATGCTGAATCTTCTCGGATTATCGATATTTCCCTTTTCTGCACGGGCAATGGCAAAAAAAATCAGGAGTATTGATGATAAGGAATTCAATAAATTAATGCAAGAGCGAAGGAAGCTGGTGCCGATATGGATGAAAGCAATGCTTGAAATTAAAAAGTAGATTGAGTTAATCGTTATAAAAAGACAGGATTATGAAACTATTTAAAAATTGCCGCTTATTCCCCCTCATCGGGAGAATATTAATCCTTACCTCATTAAGTTCAGCGATGGCTGATGTTACGGTCTGTGCCCAACAAGCGAGTCAAAATCAACAGCCCGCAAAAAGCATTAGTTTGGAAGATTGTTATAAACTGGCGAGACAACAATATCCGCTTATTCAGCAGAGCGGGCTGATAGATAAAACCAAGGACTTCAGCGTAGAGAATGCCAGCAGGGGCTATCTGCCTCAAGTAAGCTTTAATGGGCAAGGCACCTATCAGTCGGCAGTAACTCAAATACCTACCGGGGGTCTTCCGAGACCATTTAATGAAATAAATTTTCCGGTGCTGCCTCTGACGGAATATAACATTCACGGAGAGGTTGACCAGACCATTTATGACGGAGGGGTAATTAAACAAACAAAGCTATCCGATATAGCAAATGCTGATATGCAACGACAAAATCTTGAAGTACAATTATATACATTAAAAGAGAGGATAAACCAGATTTATTTTGGAGTGCTATTAATGAATGAGCAGATAAAACAGAGCGAACTGACGCAAAAGGATATTCAAACCACAATAGATAAAACTAATGAACTGATTAAAAACGGAATGGCTCTGCCAAGCGCTGTGGAAGAACTACAGGCAGAACTAATGCAGCAACAACAGAACGAAATTCAGATGGATGCTAACCGCAAAGCATATCTTGATATGCTCGGCGTTTTCATTAATATGAAACTGGATGAGAACACTACTCTGGAAGTACCGGCAAGCGTAGCGCCATCCGACAGCATTACAAGACCTGAACTCTCCTTCTACGATTACCAGAAGAAAAGCTATGATGTTCAGGAAAAATTAATTAACGCCGGCGACCGTCCCAAACTCTCCTTTTTCTTTGAAGGCGGCAATGCACTGCCAGGCTTGAATCCGTTTTTAATTACTCCCGCTTGGTTCTATATAACCGGTTTCCGCCTAACCTGGTCGCTTGGAGGATACTATACCCTGAAGAATCAAAAAAGTTTACTCGAAATTGACAAACAAACCTCCGACATACAGAAAGAAACTTTCCTGTTCGATACCCATATTACCATGAAACAGCAAAACTCCCAAATTGCAAATCTGCAAGCGCTGATTAATAAAGACAATGACATAATTGCTAAACGTACCGAAGTGAAGGATGCGGCTTATGCACAATTGCAGACAGGTACAATTACCGTACACGATTACATAAACCAACTTGATGCAGAAGACCTGGCGAAACAAAGTTTGCTGCTGCATCAGGTTCAATTATTACAAGCATTCTACGATTATCAAAACACGACAGGCAATTAAACAGAATATAGACGAATAGATAAAAAAACAAAAGTTATGAACTCTGAAAAATCATTTACCGGATTAGCTTCTATTAAGCGTCTTACGGTTCTTATTACAGTAGCCGCTGCACTAACCTCATGCCATAACAGCGATGACGACTGGGATGCCGCAGGAGCATTTGAATCAGTAGAGACGATAATTTCTACCGAAGCCAACGGGACTTTAATGGAATTTAATATAGAAGAGGGACAGACAAAAAAAGTCGGCGATTGGATAGGTTATGTGGATAGCGCACAGCTTTATTTTCATAAAAAGCAGCTCGAAGCGCAAATAGTTTCTACCATAAGCCAGGTACCCAATATACCGGTGCAGGTTGCCTCTCTGTATGCACAACTTTCCGATGCAGAGATAAACCAGAAGAGGATGGAGAGATTATTAAAGGCAGATGCGGCAACACAGCAGCAGTTAGATGATGCCAATACACAAGTGGAAGTATTTAAGAAGCAGATTGACGCCCAAAAGTCGGCTCTTGGTATTACCACCGCCACGCTGGAAAAGGAAGTGGCGCCGCTTCAACGTCAGATTGACCAGGTGGACGACCAACTGCAGAAATGTAAAATCATCAACCCGGTAAACGGCACAGTTCTAACAAAATATGCCGAAAACCATGAAGTAGTTACCGAAGGAAAAGCCCTATATAAGATCGCCCCTACCGATACCCTTATCCTGCGCGCTTATGTTACTGGCAACCAACTCGATATGATTAAACTCGGTCAGACGGTTACAGTAAGAACGGATATGGGAGAAAATAAGTACAGGCATTATACCGGCGTTATATACTGGATATCTGACAAATCGGAGTTCACCCCGAAAACCATACCTACCAAAGATGAGCGGGCAGACCTGGTATATGCGATAAAGGTGCGAGTTCCGAACGATGGTTACATAAAGATAGGAATGTACGGTGACGTAAAATTTCATTGAGAATAATACCAACTAAATACCGGACAATCAAGTTATAAGCCAATGAACGCCATAACCCTTGAACATATTACTAAAACATACAACAAAGGCGCAGTACTTGCTGTTGATGATGTGTCGTTTGCTGTAGAAAAAGGAGAAATGTTCGGTATTATCGGACCCGATGGCGCAGGGAAAACAAGCATTTTCAGAATTCTAACAACACTTCTGCTCGCGGATAAAGGTACGGCAACGGTGGCAGGATATGATGTTATAAAAGATTTTCAAAAGATAAGGGGAATAATCGGTTACATGCCCGGTAGATTCTCTTTATATCAGGACCTCACTGTTGAAGAGAATCTGAATTTTTTTGCTACCGTCTTCGGAACATCTATTGACGAAAATTACGACCAGATAAAAGATATATATGTAATGCTTGAGCCGTTTAAAGACAGACGCGCAGGAAAATTGTCGGGTGGTATGAAACAAAAACTGGCGCTATGCTGCGCCCTTATACATAAACCGGAGGTACTTTTTCTAGACGAACCTACCACAGGCGTTGATGTTGTATCGAGAAGAGAATTCTGGGATATTCTAAAACGGCTGAAAGCTGAAGGAATTACAATTTTGGTCTCCACATCATATATGGACGAGGCAACGCTATGTGACCGGATCGCCTTAATGCTTGGAGGTAAGATATTGTCTTCCGATACTCCGGAGAGAGTAATTAAATCATATCCTGAAAAACTTTTCGCGGTGAAATCATCCACCATGCACGCACTGCTTAAGGATTTACGTGCGAACGAGAATGTAGTGCAATGCTATGCTGCAGGCGAGTACATACATTTTACTCTAAAAGAAGCCGGAGAAGCGAACGAAAATATATTGTTGAAATTTCTGCGCGATAAGCACGAGAAAGATTTAATATTCACTGAAACCGTTCCCACAGTGGAAGATTGCTTTATACGATTATTAGGAAAACAAGATGGAGGAGCCGGTAATTAGAACAAAAGAACTGACAAAGCGCTTTGGCGATTTTGTAGCTGTGGACCGAATCACCTTCGATGTTCATAAAGGCGAGATATTCGGATTCCTCGGGGCGAACGGAGCAGGAAAAACAACCGCTATGCGCATGCTTTGCGGGCTATCTATACCAACATCAGGCGAAGCGATGGTGGCGGGTATTGATGTTTATCATCATCCTGAACAAGTAAAACGGAGCATTGGATACATGAGCCAGAAGTTTTCTTTATACGAAGACCTGACCGTACTGGAAAACATCAGGTTTTATGCCGGAATTTATGGACTGACCGATAAACAGATAAAAAACAAGAGCGAAGAATTGATTGAAAAACTAGGTCTACAGAAGCAAGCTAAAGTACTGGTTGCAAGCTTGCCGCTCGGTTGGCGACAGAAACTCGCATTTTCGGTAGCCATAGTTCACCAGCCGAAAGTTGTTTTTTTAGACGAACCCACCGGCGGAGTTGACCCCTCAATGCGAAAGCAGTTCTGGGATATGATATACGATGCCTCGGCAGACGGGATTACAATTTTCGTAACCACCCACTATCTGGATGAGGCGGAATATTGTGACAGAATCTGCATTATGGTTGACGGGCGGATTAAGGCGCTGGACACCCCGTTCTTACTGAAGAAAAATTATGGCGTGGATAATATAACGGAAGTTTTTTACCGGCTGGCGAGAACGGCGCAACGGTCGGGAGATTGATTCAACGATTTAAAGCGGAAACGAATAACAAAAATATAATGAAAGAGTTTTTAGCATTTATAACAAAAGAATTTGCCCACGTTTTCCGCGACAGAAAGACCTTGCTCATGCTGTTCGGCGTTCCTATTGTTCAGATAATACTTTTCGGTTTTGCGCTTACAAATGAAATAAAGGACTCGAATATTGTAATTGTAGACAATGCCAAAGATATAGCTACACAGCAGATTATTACAAAAATTGCTTCTACCGACTATTTCAAAATAAAAGGAAACCTTGCAAGCGCCGATGAGATAGACAAGGCATTCAAGTCGGGCGACATTAAGTTAGCCATTGTTTTCCCTGTTAATTTCTATACCGACCTGTTACATACAAATAAGGCGCAGGTGCAGATAATCGCCGATGCATCGGACCCTAATACGGCAACCACCCTTACTGAATATGTAAAGGGAATAATAGCCGATTACCAGTCGCAACTCTCCGAAACTATGCAGACCCCCGAACAGATTATTACAAATACCAGAATGCTGTATAACCCCGATCTGAAAGGCGCACCCAATTTTGTACCCGGAGTAATTGCAATGGTAATGCTGCTCGTATGCGTAATGATGACGTCTATTTCTATTGTTCGCGAAAAAGAGCTGGGCACCATGGAAGTTTTGCTTGTATCTCCATTCAAGCCCATTCTTGTAATCCTTGCCAAAGCAGTTCCTTACCTTGTAGTTTCCCTTTTGAACCTTACTGTAATACTTTTACTTAGCGTTTATCTGCTCGACCTGCCTATTAAAGGAAACTTGCTGTTGCTTTATTCTGTAAGCACGCTTTATATTATAACAAGCCTTGCACTAGGATTATTAGTATCCACAGGAGCTAAAACCCAGCAAGGCGCAATGACGCTGTCACTCGTAGGAATGATGCTGCCAACCATGATGCTTAGCGGCTATATCTATCCGATAGAAAATATGCCGTGGATTCTTCGGTTCATCTCGAACGCAGTTCCGGCAAAATGGTATTATATAATTGTAAAAGCAGTAATGTTAAAAGGATTAAGTTTTAGTTTTATTTGGCGGGAGACGCTCATACTTTTCGGAATGACGCTTGTATTTCTCTTTCTTAGTATGCGTAATTTTAAAATAAGGTTGGAATGAGAACGCTTAAGTTTTTACTGCAAAAAGAGTTCAAGCAGATATTCCGTGACTCGAATCTGCTGCGGATGATGTTTATGACGCCAATCATCCAGCTGATTATTTTGCCGCAAGCAGCCAACTTCACCATCCGAAATATCAATATCGCATTTGTTGATTTGGATCATTCCGCATATTCCCAGCGATTCGTTAATAAAGTACTTTCATCGGGATATTTTCAGCTTGCGGGTATAGAACCAAGTTATCAAGGCGCCTATAAACTTATTGAAAAAGACAAGGCAGATATTGTGGTAGAAATTCCAAAGGATTTTGAAAGTAAACTGAATACCGAAGAAAACCAGAAACTTTCAGTGTCAGTGAATGCGATAAACGGCGTTAAAGCGGCAGTAGGCAGCGGATATCTGACCAATATTATTCAGGATTTTAATCGGAATATTCAACTGGACTGGATACAACCCTCGGCCATGAACCCGATGCCCGAAGTAGATGTGGTCTCTTCCAACTGGTACAATCCGACTCTATCCTATTACCTCTTCATGGTTCCCGGCATATTGGTATTATTGGTTACCCTTGTTGGCGGAAACATGACCGCGCAGAATATAGTTCGCGAAAAGGAAATCGGAACCATTGAGCAAATTAATGTAACCCCTTTGAAAAAATACCACTTCATTCTCGGAAAGCTTATTCCCTTCTGGATATTAGGGGTTATTGTATTCACCATAGGGTTGATTATCGCGCGGATTCTTTACGGCATCATACCGCTGGGAAGCGTTGCCCTGTTATACTTCTTTGTGTCGGTTTACCTTATAGCTATAATGGGTTTCGGGCTGCTTATTTCCACTTATTCCGATACACCGTTGCAGGCGCACTCGCTAACCTTCTTCTTTGTCCAGATTTTCAACATGATGAGCGGCCTGTTCACCCCTATCGACAGCATGCCCGGCTGGGCGAAGCTCATAACGGATATTATACCTGTTTCCTATTTTATTGAAGTAATGAGAATGATTGTGATAAAAGGAAGCCGGTTTCACGACATCATTCCTCATCTTATAGCGGTATCAATAATGGGTATAGTGTTAAATGGCTGGGCTATACTTAACTACCGGAAAACGACTTGAACCGCCGTTATTTCAGAAAATGTTGAATAAACCTTAAAAGATCCTTTTTGTAAACCGGATGTTCGTTGCCGATTATTTCTACAGCAAGTGCGCCGACACAGTTGCCTATAAAACAGAGCGCCTCCGGAGCAATACGGTTATATGCGCAGAGCGCAGTTATGGCTAACACAGCATCGCCGGCTCCAACAGAATCTTTAACGGTTCTGGCAAAGGCAGGGGCTTTATAAAACTTATTTCTGTTGTAGAGTACGGAACCTTCCTGTCCAAGTGTAATTTGTATCTGTTCCGATTTTACAACCTTTTTCAGCTTCTTTACCAATGTTTCCACATCGGCGTAATTATCGCCGAACGGCAGGCGCAATTCCTTTTCATCAATTGATATATAGTTGGCTTTCTTGTACTTTGTAATGTAGTTGAACCCATAGTTATTACTGTTTGTCTGGGCATTCACAGCAATATATTTAGCTGAAGATTCAATGGTTTTTATTATTGCGGGAGTAATAAATCCGTGTCCAAAGTCAGCTACAAGCGTCAGGTCATATTTCGGTATTTCGGTCTTTAGGTAACTAATAACTTCTTCTTCAAGTTTTGCATTTATGTTGCGGTCGTTCATAAATGTAACTTCAAAAAGCTTGATGTTCATGTATTTATCAATATATCTTCTTTTAGTATTGGTTGGACCATCATCACGGACAAAAAGGTGCGAATCGACTCCTTTTGAAAGCGTTCTGCCGATGAGCTCTTTCTGAAGATTTTTCTTTCCCAAACATGTAATAAGTTTCACCTCACCGGCAAATTGTTCCAGGTGGTTTGCCACGGCAAGAACCCCTCCGGCAAACACTTCTTCGCGCAGATAAATGCTTGAAATGGTGGGTGACTTTGACGATTTACCGAGAGGCGAACAATAATGATATTCGTCTATAATGGTATCGCCTATTACCAGAATTTTAAGTTTATTCAGTTTTTCTATTTGAGCAATAAATTCATTGGCAGAATAGCTTTTCTTGAGCCGGGTGATAAACTCACGGGTATTAGAGCTGTGAGGGCTGAAGAAGGCATTTATAAGGCGGGATGAAGAGAAGGTAATTTCTTCGGTAAAATAAAGTTTTCCGCCTACGCTTTTTACGGCATTTTCCTCATCATAAATACCCTTGGTTATGTCCTTTTCTTTTTCTTTATAATCCTGCCCTTTAATATAGTAATCCGGTTTAATAAGTTTTATTGTTTCGGTAGCGGTAGCCCAATGGTTTAAGGCAACGTAATCCACAGAGTCCAGAGCGGCTATGGATTCCATTCGCAACTGTTCGGGAAAAACAGGTCTGCCGGGACCTTTATTTACAAAACGGTCGGGTGTAATGGTAACTATTAAAATATCAACTACCTCTTTGGCGGCCTCAAAGTGTTTTATATGACCAGGATGCAGCAAATCGAAACAGCCGTGACACTGCCCGATGGTTTTGCCCTGTTTTTTCAGTTTTTTGCAGATTTCCGCAAGCTCTTCGAGGGATACTATTTTGCTCTTTTTCATATTTGAGTCCGACAAAGGTAAAAAAGTTTGCCGCTATATCTCATGATGTTGTAAGTCGCCGGATGACCGTTACTTACCCAAATACTTGAACCAATCCGCCGTCGCCTTGGCTATAGTTCCGGGTTCCCACAGTGGTGCGTCTCGCCAGTAATCCATATTGGCGAGCATTATCTTAACGCCTTCTTCAAAGGTTACTTTCGGCTTCCAAGCGGTTTTTCTTAAAATCTTGCTTGTATCGGCGAAGGTGCAATCGGGTTCGCCCGGGCGCTTAGGTATGTAGGTAACGGTTCCGCCAAGAAGCTCTACCAGACGGTTTATACTATAGGTGTTTCCGCTTCCTACATTCATAATCTCACCGGCGCAGTCATTGTTGTAAGCTGTGGTAATACAGGCATTTACTATATCGGTTACATAAGTGAAATCGCGCGTTTGTTTTCCGTCTCCAACAACGGTATACGGTCTTCCGTTTATTTTTTGAGCGAGAAAAACACCGAATACGGCACCATAAGTGCCTGATGTTCTTGCTCTGGGACCATAAACATTAAAAAATCGAAGAGAGGTAACGTTCAACCCGTACACTTTGTTCCAGTGCATGCAGTATTCTTCACCCAAGTATTTTGTCAGGGCATAAGGATACTGTGGCGAGATGGCTTCATTTTCAGGGGTGGGATATTTTGCGGGTATACCGTAACAAGAGGAGGATGCGGCGTAGATTACGCGATGTACTTTATGGCGCCGGCATGCTTCGAGCACGCTTATTGTACCGTTCACATTTGAGTGATGATAGCGCATCGGGTGTTCAATGGAGGGTACTATGTCTGCCAGCGCTGCAAGATGAAATACCATTTCCGTATCCTTAAAGATGGGTAAAATGGCATCGTTATCGGCAATATCGGCGTTATGAAATTTAACTTTTGAATTGTTCTTGTGATGTTCAATATTCCTTAATGAACCGCTGCTCAAATTATCTATTATTGTCACATTACAACCATCCTCGACCAGTCGGTCAACCAGATGGCTTCCGATAAAACCGCATCCGCCGGTTACTATTGCGTTCATTTCAAATTATCTGATTTAAAAAATTCCTTTATTGTACGGACTATATAAGTTACCTCATCGTTAGTAAGTTCAGGATATACCGGAATGCTTAATATCGTCTCCGACTGCTTTTCGGTTATCGGGAAGTCACCTTTTTTATAGTTCAGGTATTTAGCCGCTTGTTGCAGATGGATGGGTATCGGATAATGAATTTTGGTTTCAATTCCTTTTCCAGCAAGATATTCCTTAAGCTGATTGCGTTGATCGGTTTGGATGATGTAAGTGTGATAAACCGATTTTTCGTATTTTTTCTCAACCGGGAGTATCAAATTCAAAGAATTGAGTTCCTTGTGATATAGTTTGGCAATTTCCCGTCTTTTGATAGTCGAATTATCTAAATACCTCATTTTTATATTCAGTAATGCAGCTTGAAGGTTGTCGAGGCGTGAATTAAATCCCCAGAATTCACATTCGTCCCTGTTCTTTAATCCATGATTACGCGCCTTAAGCAGATAGCGGTAAATCTTTTCATCGTTGGTGGTTATTACACCGCCATCACCTGAAGCGGCGAGATTTTTCAGAGGGTGAAGGCTGAAACAGCCGGTAATTCCAAAGCCGCCTACTTTTTTACCTTTATATTCGGCGCCTACCGCTTGAGCGCAATCTTCTATAACTGCTATACCGCGTTTTTTGGCAATTTCAAGCAACTCATCCATAGAAGCCGGACGTCCGGTAAGGTGCACGGCTATTATAGCTTTTGTTCTGGGGGTAATGGCATTTTCAACTTTGTCAGGGTCAAGGTTAAAGTCCTCCTTAACATCGGCGAATACAGGGACGGCCCCGGTGAGGGCTATTGAAGAAGCGGAGGCAAGAAACGAATTAGGCGCAGTTATCACTTCATCTCCTTCTTTTATCCCTAAAGATTTTAAAGAAAGTATAAGCGCATCGGTTCCATTGGCTACACCTAAAGAATATCTGGTTTGGCACAATTCGGCGAATGATTTTTCAAATTTATCAACTTCCTCACCGAGTATGAATTGTCCGCTTCCCAACACCCTTTCGGCAGCGTTAAGCAATTCCTTCATAATGTTGGCTTGCTGCAATCCGAGATTAATATAAGGAACTTTCATTAGGTAGGATTGATTTGCGGATAACCAATGAGTTTGGCACGCGATGTCACCTGATGTGAGGTTTTGATATTTTTGATTACGCTAAATTAATCTTCTGCATTAATTTCACATTGAAGTATTTCGGGTTAGTCAGCGAATCCGGAATGTGTCCGGCTAAAAATTCGCGTTTCAAATCAGCAACGGCATCTTCAATGGTATGGCGCGGTTCGAAGCCGAGTTCCCGTTTTATTTTTTGTGATGATATATGGTATGAACGGTGATCGTTTGTAGGCGTGGTGATAATCTTAACCTTATCGCCGATGACATTTTTTACCATCCGGGCAATTTCAGCGACAGTATGATTTTCGTACCCTGCATTGAATATTTTCCCCGCGATTTGCTTTGCAGGGAGTTCGAGGAGTACGCAGTAGAGGTCGGTCATATCTTCAATATGGATGTTCGGACGCTTCTGCTCGCCACCGAATACGGTAATTTCACCTTTGTTAATGGCTAAGTTGGTGAGTATATTTACTGTTAGGTCTAACCGCAGACGGGGGCTGTATCCGCAAACTGTGGCAGGGCGAATGGTAAGCGTAGTAAAATCGGGACTCTGATATTTTGACAAAATGGTTTCGCACTTTGCTTTAAATTTAGAGTAATCGGTAAGCGGTTCCAGCGGCATCTCCTCATTTACATCGGGGCTATCCTTTATTCCATATACGCTGGATGATGAGGCATAGATAAAACGTTCTACTCCGTTCTCCTTTGCAATTTTAACAAGGGGTTCAAACGCATCAAGGTTAATAGATTTGCCAAGTGAAGGGTTTAATTCAAAACTGGGATCATTGGAGATGCACGCCAGATGAATAACAGCATTATTGCCGGGTAATAGTTCGTTAAGCAACTTTTGGTCGCGGATATCGCCTTTCACCGCTTTCAGATGCGGGTGCTTAGGCAAAACGTCTTCGCCATAAATCATAAGGTCGAGAACGGTTACATGATATCCTTTATTTAGTAATTTTGGAACCAGTATAGCGCCTACATATCCGGCACCCCCTGTAATAAATATATTCTTCATAGTTGCCTTTTATTAACAAGTAAAAAGGTTTGCAAAGATACACAATAAAGCTATTCGGAACAGGAACTATTGCTTTGGGGGGTATGGTATGGTTCCCATATTACAGGTTAATGAAGCTTTGAAAATATAAGATACTGCTAAATCTTATTTACATATTATACCGACAATGAATGGATGCCGACTACAGTTGAACCCGATAGCTATCGGGTTCAAAAACAGGTTGGAAAATACTCCAAATAGAACTGGTGATTACCTATTTTAAAATATTGCCTATTTTCGCAAACCCTAATCACGCCCGGATGGCGGAACAGGTAGACGCGCTGGTCTCAAAAACCAGTTCAGGCAACTGAATGCCGGTTCGATTCCGGCTCCGGGTACTTTGATAATCAATGGCTTGAGAGCCCACTGTCTATGGGCGACCACCGCCAGAAAAACGCAGGTGTGCAATATTTTTTTCTTTTGGGGTTCCGGTTTTGGCTGTAAGAAATGAACGAAGTATCTGGTTAGACTGGGCTGCGCTAAGTCAGGGCGGAAAGGGAAAGAATTAAATTTTTAACCATTAAAAAAAGAAAAGAGGAGTACCAAAAACTGAAAGCAAAAAAGCCAATTATGAATTTATCCATAACTTCGTAATCATTGATTAAAACTCCACCTAAGAGTAAATGCTAAACTGTCTAAATTATGCTGAAGACATACAGTCAGACGATAAAGCAAGCATCGTGACTTTAACTAATTCCTGTACTATAATGAGGCTAACTATTTTACACCGGATTTTTAGATTTTCTCTGGATTTTCAACAATCTTTCTTGCTATTAACCCATACCATTAGAGTATTCTTCGCAATCCTTTTATTCCCCATCGTTCCCATAGTGTCATATGGCCAAAACCACATTGAAGTTAACGAATTCTATGAAGGCATGAAAACGGGCACCTTGTATGATTCTGGTGGGGTTGCAATTTTTATAGACGAGGAAGAGTACGATGGATGCCCTGATTTAGGTATTGAAATTTATAGTTGCGGATTTACATTTAGGAATTTCAATCCATATCCCATAGTTCTGAAAACTTACAAATTGTATGCGGAAGTAATTGAAACGCAAGGTGGCCATATCGCATGTAATTTACGCTCTGGTAGTTTCATGTCAGTAGGAAATATGGACACAATTCAAGCACAATCAAAGAAAACAATAACAATTTATGGAGAAAATACAGATAATAGTGATGCATGCAGATTTAAGGTAATATTTGACGGGTTCATACCATTGAAATACCATTAGGTCTGTCATTTTCTTTGATTTAAAAGATTAACTTGGCACCAATTTGTTCCTTTATTCTTTTCAAAGTGTCTAATTTTGAGTGAATTACGAGTTTAAGTGATTTGCCACGATTGGGATACCATAAGCGATGTGGTTCTATTGCAATGGATTTCGTCTTATCCTATTTTGTATTTTTGATTACCGTCTTCAGGTCCCATAGAACCTTCAAACCCCTGTAAATATGGTTCAATCTGTATCCCGTAAGGGGTACTTTGATAATCAAGAATTTGCGAGCCCAACGCTTTAGACGCATCCGCATAATTGTTTGAGCAGTTTTCGAGCGGAATTGTGGAAGCGCAGCTACAGAAGAAGGCAGCGGTGATGGCGACAAGAATTAATTGTTTTGTTTTGAATAAAGGATTCCTTTTCATAGTGTTTAATCTTTCAATTGAGCTGCAGAAACACGCAAAGGTTTAATATTTCGTTTAGTGGCAGAACAGTTTCCTCTCAAATTCATAATTGTTAATAACTTATTTATCATTATATGTATTATGTAACATATAATGTATATATTTGCATTCTGTAACTATGAACTATGAGTGATAAGCTAAGAACGATAAGAGAGAGCGATGAATTATAAGGTAAATAACTAAAAAGTATAAAATGATTTTGGCAAGAGGGCAGTCGGTAAAAATTGGTTTAGGGGTTTACCCGGTTGTGGTATCCGTTTTGCAACGCGGTAGGGGATTAAACTTTACCAAATTATCAGAACAAAACAGAAATTTGGACACTTTTTACCCCGAACCTGTGCCATTGTGTGCCATTTTTAACCACACACGATATATGAAAGCGGATATGAAAATAACAAATTTGGACACTTTTTATAGGGAACCTGTGCCATTGTGTGCAATTTTTCAGGAGAATAGTCAAAGCGATGAGAACACCTTAACCCTAATTCCGTGATGCGTTTTATTAACACCTTGCGTTTCAAAATTTCCCTGTTTCGGGTGACCTGAAAGAGTAAGCCCGTTATAACTTTGTTTTCAATGAGGAAGAGATTATATCCGTTGATTTATATATGCCTTGCATTGTATCTTTTTCTGCTAAGTTCATGCAGCGGTAACCGTAGGATTACAAAGACCGAACCGCCTGTCCGCCGTAATAACGAAAAGGAGCTTAAGGAGAAATATGCCAGTTTGTTACAGGTTCCTGCCGGAAGCATATCGAACTATGCCCTCTATTCATTTATAGATGAATGGTATGGGACACCATACAAATATGCAGGGCGCTCCAGAGCAGGGATAGATTGTTCGGACTTTGTTTCATTGCTCTACGAAAAGGCATTCGGTATGAATATTTCAGGCACAAGTTCCGATATGTTTGAACATTGCAAACCCATTAAGGAATCGGACCTAAAAGAAGGCGACCTGGTTTTTTTCAGAATAAACAGTAAGCATATATCGCATGTAGGCGTTTACCTGCAAAACAACAGGTTTGTGCATGCAAGCGTACATGCCGGGGTAGTAATATCACAACTTGATGAGCCCTACTATAAAAAATACTTCTATAAAGGAGGGAAGGTGGTGAAGAATAACGCTCCATAATTCAATTTGTCAGCTGTTACTCGCCTAACTCTTTCTCCAGGGCGTTATTGTAGGTTGCTTTTAATTCTTCAATTGTTCCGAACGACTCTTCATCAATTACGGCTTCGTTGCCTATTACTATGCCCAGCAAACTGAACTCCGTATCCGTATTCATCATGAATTCCAGAAAGGCATCTTCACTATTCTTGCTAACCGAAACCACGACCCTGCTTTGCGCTTCACCGAAGAGAAATGCATCCTTTCGTATAGTACTGTCGCATGTTATATCGAAGCCAAGGTCCCCCGGTATTGCCGATTCTATGAGGGTTGTAATCAATCCTCCATCGGAACAATCGTGTGCCGAAACAATAAGCCCATTCTTAACCAGACCCTTCACCGTTGTTTGTACGTCAAATTCCTCCTCAAGGTTAAAATGAGGCGCCGGTGATGCCTTAATCTTATGATATGAATAAAGGTATTCTGAACAGTTTATATCCTCTTTTGATTCGCCGATAAGATATATCAGGTCGCCTTCTTCCTTAAATTCAAGTGTCATCGATTTATGTTTATCCTTTAATATCCCAAGCATCCCTATTGCAGGTGTGGGGAATACAGGACCTTCATAAGATGATTGATTATAGAAACTAACGTTGCCTCCGGTTACCGGTGTTTTAAACATACGACAAGCCTCACCAATACCCAGGATTGCCTGCTCAAATTGCCAGTAAACTTCAGGATTATATGGGTTGCCGAAGTTCAGGCAATTGGTGATGGCACAGGGTTCGGCTCCGGAGCAAACGATATTTCTCGCCGCTTCCGCTACTGCGATAGCAGCCCCAGTTCGAGGGTCTGCATAAACAAAGCGTGCATTACAATCAACTTTAAGCGCCAGAGCGGCATTGCTTTTCTTTACGTCGATAATTGCGGCATCCGATTGACAATTTGCACGCATATTTACGGTACCTACCATGGAGTCATATTGATTATAAACCCATCTTTTCGAAGCGATATTCGGATGGGAGATAAGAAATTTGGCTACAGTTTTATAATCCGATGGTTCATTAACGGAATCTAAATGAAACTTGCGATATTCCTTAAAATATGCCGGCTCTTTAACCTCGCGCTTATATACAGGAGCTCCGCCTCCCAAGACAAGAGATTCCGCCGGAACATCGGCAACAAGTTCACCATTCATATAGTAGTGCAGCCGGTCGCCATCGGTGACTTTACCTATTATCGCATATTTCAGGTCCCATTTATCGAGTATCGTTTCCACTTCTTTTTCCCTGCCTTTTTGCACAATAACCAACATCCGTTCCTGTGATTCTGATAACAGTATCTCAAATGGCTGCATGTTCTGCTGCCGAAGCGGTACTTTATCAAGGTGGATTATCATGCCGCTCTCTCCTTTTGCCGACATTTCGGAAGTAGAGCAAGTAATTCCGGCAGCGCCCATATCCTGCATGCCTATTACCGCCCCGGTTTCGATAATTTCAAGTGACGCTTCAAGCAATAATTTTTCCATGAAAGGGTCGCCCACCTGAACAGAGGGTAAGTCATCTGCGGAATCTTCGGTTAGGTCGGCAGAAGCAAAGGTGGCACCGTGAATGCCGTCCTTCCCGGTATAGGAACCGATGATATAAATCGGATTGCCTTCTCCTTTGGCAATGGCCGAAACTGATTTTCCGATTTTAACTATCCCAGCCGACATTGCATTTACCAGTGGATTTACATTATAGCAATCATCGAAAAATACCTCGCCACCTACGGTAGGCACTCCGAAGGCGTTACCATAATCGCCAATGCCTTTAACAATGCCCTTCATAAGCCATTTGGTACGCTCATTGCTTAAATTGCCAAAGCGAAGGGAATTAAGCTGTGCAACAGGACGCGCTCCCATTGTAAATATATCGCGGTTTATGCCGCCTACGCCGGTAGCTGCGCCCTGATATGGTTCAACGGCTGAAGGATGGTTGTGTGATTCTATCTTAAAAGCGCAGGCATATCCCTCGCCAATATCCACCAATCCTGCATTTTCCTCACCTGCTTTTGCCAGCAGATGCGGACCTTCCCGTGGAAGTGTTTTAATAAGGGCAATTGAGTTTTTGTATGAACAATGCTCACTCCACATTACTGAATAAATGCTCAATTCGGTAAAATTGGGCGTTCTTCCCAAAATCATCTTCACTTTCGCAAATTCTTCTGCCGATAATCCCAATTGTTTCGCAGTAATTTCGGTAACTTCCTCCGTTTTTTCTTTCACATCCATTTGCACAATAATTTGTTATCTTAAAAGCATTTTGTTTTAGCGTTAAATACTGGTTGTCAATATATATTAATAGAATTGAATGATTATATGGGAAAATTTAATTTCAGGTTCTAACAGAGACGAATTCAGCCGTAAATTTACGTTTACTTTTAGATATACAATACAATAATTTTAGATAATTTACCGTTGTCCTGATATAAATATCAGTATCAAACTGCATTGTTTTCTCTTTAATACTTATCTTTGATTTATTTATACCGCTAGTAAGTGATTTTGTGAAAGTATACTGCCCTTAGAGATATTTTGCCTTGCACCAACGTTCTAACTAAGACGGCATGAAGTCGTAAAATCAAATTCAGGCAGCGTATTGTATGCAATTTCCTAAATGATATTATATATTTTATGTTTTATTGTAAATTTTAGCTAAAAGGCATAGGTTGGTATGAAAATAAAGATTACTGCCGAATTACGGAAAACGTTGCGATTGCTCATTTTCTTTTCCGGAATAATAGTTATCTCGCAATGTAATACGTCGAATAAAGTCGCCTCGTCTTTCGATAAAAGAAAATATACGCCCGGTCATTTTAGCGACCTGACTGCAAAAGTGAACGATATTTCCACTCCTTCCGGTACTGCCGGCAGCATTCAAAGTATGGATGAATCTGTCATAAATCAAGACGGTAATAAACCCCCTTCTGCCGACATTACAAATTTGGACAAGAAGGATATGACCCGTACTTCGCCTGTTATTCCTCAATTTATAATCGCAATCCAGAAGAGGTTAGGCATGAATTTTTTAATAAATGGCGCGGAGGTAAATTCAAAAAGCGCCAATTCCACACTTAAAGCAAGCGCTTCATCACAGCTGCTGACTCCTCACGACCCCCATGATGACTATAGTCGGGGTGGTAATCATATAAACGGGAACGCTAATTCATACTTAACCGCCTGGCTGGTTTGTCTTGGTGTTGCTCTAATTTGCTGGCTTCTATTACTTTCATGGATAAATCAAAGTATTAACGGTACAACTAACACGAACTATGGTTCGGGTTGCGCTTTTTTGTTAATCGGCGCCTTAGCATCAATCGCCGCAGTTGTTCTGTTTATCCTCTGGATCGTAGCGCTGGCATCCAATTGAATCGAATATCGCTATTTATTGCTTATTTTTATTCCTGATATAAAGGCGTGCAACAAGTGTAAATCGGCTTGCTTATCTAAACGGATAAAACCCGCTATTCTAAATCATTCATGCAACTGCCGAACCCTTATTCATGTTATATATCACTGCTGACTGAAGGCATAGATTTGCTAAATTTGTATACTGGTTCCCCTAAGAAATGAAAAAAATCATCCGGTATTTATTAGTTCTATTGATTCTTATAACTGCTATAATTGCCGTTTTATACCTATCTCTATCCTCAATAGTAAGATATGAAATCAAAAAGAATTCAGTAGCGTGGACCGGTCGCAAGATCGACATTAACAAATTAAACTTAGACCTGCGCCATGGGATAATAGATATGAGAGATGTTAAAATTTATGAAGCCGGAAGCGACAGTTTGTTCGTGGACTGTAAGGATATTTACGTAAAAATGAACTTACGGCAATTATTAAAAAAAAGATATGAAATTAACTGCATTAAAATTGATTCCTCTGTGATACATATAGAACAGAGCGGCAATAAATTCAGTTTCGACGATATTATCAAACGTTTCTCTTCAGATAAGAAGGATACTGCCAAAAGCCCTGTAGTACAATATTATATCGATAGTATTGCAATAAGGGACGGAGCGATAGTTTATAATAACCTGCCAATTCATAACATATTCCGAATTAACGACCTTAATCTTAATATTCCTGAATTTGACTGGGATAAGCCCGAGAGCAAACTTCATCTTGATTTTAAATATGGTAAAGACGGCGGACTCTTTACATTTGACCTGGATGCGAATAGAAAAACATTAAATTATAATCTTTCGCTATTTATTGATAAATACGATATAAGCCAATATTACGCACCCATTAAAACCATTCTGAATATAGCATCCGTAAGCGGTAAGCTAACTGCCAAACTTCGGATACACGGCAAGTTCAACGAGCCGGAGGATATGTCGTTTCACGGCTATCTCGACCTGAATAATGTTGAATTAACAGATTTATATAGCCGAAGATTCTTTGCCGTACGCGAGCTTTCGCTCGATGTGGATTCAGTTGACCCCCGACATAACCATTTTGACGTGAATCATTTCATATTAGATGATCCTTCCGTAGTGTATGAAGCTAATAAAGAAGGGAGCAATTTCAGTAACTTAATCAGGCGCAATAATGAAGTTGCTAAGTCGCAACCAGTCGAAGACAAAGGCAAGGGAAAGATTGATTATTCTAATATTTTCACGATGATACAATCAAGTGCGAAGGCGATGGCAATCGATTTTTTGCATACCAATTACCATGCCGACAGTATAGCAATACGCAATGGTACAGTCATTATAAATGATAATACAGCAAATAATAAATTTCATTACAGTATAACAAGATTTAACCTTGTAACCAGTGAGATAAACGATTTAAACGAAGGGGTGTTATTTCATGCATCGGCAAAATTGGGTGACAGCGGCAGGTTCATAATGAAAGCAAATCTGAATTTTAACCCTAAGACAAAAAAAATAGAAACTAAAGTTGATTCACTTAAGTTTCTGAATATCTCGCCCATAGCCAATTATATACTTAAGGAGTATAGCATGAAATTGATTGGAAGAAAAGTAACCGTGGGCAGAGTAAATTTAATAGTAAGCAGGGGTGGTATTTTCATTAAGGATTTAAAAATATACGAACCGGACGGTAAAACACTATTCTTCGCTTGTCATTATGTTTTCGTGAAGATAGACATTTCGCAACTATTGGAAAATAAATATCAGATTGAAAAAATTAAAATAGATAAACCCAAATTGCACATCGTTCAGAATGGTAATAAGTTCAACTATGATGATATATTACAACGCTTTGCATCTGATTCAAGTAAAAAGAACGATACGACACGTTCCTTTGTGTTTCATTATAGCGTGGACAGTATTATGATTGATGGTGCGACAGTCGCCTATACCAATATACCTATGCACCGAACCCTTATGATAACAGACCTCAACTTCCTGCTACCTCAAATAAGTTGGAACAATTCGCTTCTTCTGCCGCATCTCGATTTCAGGTTTGGCGCCAATGGTAACGTAAATCTTAATATGGATATTAACCGGAACACTTCTCGTTACCATTCCTCACTTAATATTAATGATATTGATTTAAGTCAATACTATGCACCGTTGAAGAAATACCTGAATATAACATCGCTCAAAGGTACGTTGTCCGCCTCACTCCGTTTGCACGGGAAACTGAAAAATCCTGCCTATTTTGCCACATCGGGCAGTGTGGAAATTAAGAATCTGGGAATAACTGATACAGCGAACAGAAAAGTGTTCGGGCTTGGTGAGTTGAAGATTAATATTGACACCATAAATGTAAAGGATAAGATGTATTATGTGCGGAACATAACATTAAGGAAGCCGTTCATGGTATTTGACTACTATACCGAAGGAAATAATTTAAGTAACATGATTTTGAATAATCAATCGGCGTCACCGTCAAAAGGCGGCAATGCTTCGGGACCCGATTATTCAAACATCTTTACCCTGCTTACCTCTTCTTTAAATATGCTGGCGGGTGATTTCTTCAATACCGATTTCCATACGGATAGTTTATTAATAGAAAAAGGAGAAGTAATTTACAGCGACTATACCCTCAAAAGAGATTTTCATTACGATATATCGGATCTCAATCTTTCCACAGATGAAATAAGCAATTCAAACAACAGTATCAGTTTCAAAACGTCAGCCCGATTGAATAATTCCGGTACATTCAAACTACAGGCAAACATCGGCTTTCATCTTAAGAATATGCTTTTTGATTATGATGTTTCTAATCTTCGTCTGACTGACATCAACCCATATATGGAATACTATACCGGCGTGCCTTTTGTTGAAGGTTATTTAGATTATCATAGCACAGATTCAGTAGTGAACCGATATCTGAAAAGTAACAATCAAATCCACATCAAAGGGATAGAGATGGGAAAGAAACTTGACGATAATCCCCAGTATCATCTACCGGTTCGGTTCGCCGTATCATTGCTAAAAAATGATAAGGACGATATTAATCTTCAAATACCGGCAAGCGGAAACCTAGACGACCCGAACTATAAAATTGGACGTCTTGTCGGGCGAATTCTAACTGATCTGGTTGTAAAAGCTGTAGAGTCGCCATTTAAAGACCTTGCAAAACTTTTTAAAAAGGACCCAAATGACATGAAGTATATTGATATTGAATACTTACACGATAATTTAACCGACAAACAACAATCGAAACTTGACGACATACATGAAGTTCTGAAAAAGAAAAAAGAAATGAACGTGGAGATTGTTCAAGTAACCGATAGCGATGCCGAGGCAGACGATCTTGCCATTGCAACGGCAAAAGCCATGTATTACCATGATACCAAACACATTGTAAATGATTCTTTACTTACACACCGGCAGCGGCGCAAGGAAAAGAAAAATGAATTGAAAATATCCTCACAAGATACTCTGTTCAACAATTATCTTAATAAAAAATTGCATCTTACAGGCAACGAATTGATAGAAGTGCAGGACAAATGCAGAATGTTGGTGGGTGAAAAAATTGTGGAAGGTAAAGTTCATGAATTAATTGAAAAGCGCAATAGTGCAGTATCTGAATATATGACCCAAAAAAAAGGGTTAGCGCCTGAACGCGTAAAAGTATCGACATCCAAAGATTCCATTAAGATTCAGAATCTTGTACAACCCGATTTTGAGATAAATTATAATACAGGTGATAAGTAGACAATCATTATATCGTCAGAAGAATACAATCTTTATAATACCTGAATTTTCAATGTACCGGAGGGCTTCTTACAAAGAAAACAAAACCATTTTTGCTGTATAATTTATTTAAGGAGGGATACTCTTTCAGGTATTCATCAGCCGATGTAATTTTAGAAGAAAAATAGGCGGGTTTGTCTATATTGCCGTCAAGAAGCCACCCTTCATCGTCTCCCTTCGGGTTATGTAACGGCTGTTCGCGGGAGTAAAAGTACTGGACATAACTCTTATACCCAAGAGTAGCAACGTAAACATCTTTATTTTGCAGATTCTCATAAAATTCGACAGCCGCTTCCTGTGTGTATTGCTCAATTTTAGGAGTTATGAGTACCATAAATGAGAATGTCGTAACGATCGTTGACCCAAATAGCGTCAGCGTTGCGGCTTTATAATTCGACTTCCGAAAGAGCAATAGCGCCGTCGTAACGGAAGAGATAAAGAATAAACCGACGAGGCAATACCAATAGGACCAATGCACTTCAGCTTGAAGATTAGCCGCTACAAATGGGTCCTTTATTATCCCGGAAGAAAGGATATAGTTAAGATTCATTCCGGCAACAGGCAGCGCAAAAATGGCAATACCGATGATGAAGCCGATAATGCCTAACCCCCATCCCATCCACCTATTCCAGGATAAGTGCCCGGAGATAAACCGGTATAGAACAAGAGCAGCAAAATATGATAAAGGATAATAACATAACGAGGAATAATGGATTATCTTGGTCTTAACCAATGAGAACATTATTAGCACAACCCAGAAAAGGACACGCATCCAACTACTGACTGTCTTTAGCTTCTCGTCATTTTGCGTCATACTGAATATACCCCTGATGGCAAGAACAGACGCCGGGAAACAGCCAAAGAGAAGAACTACCAAGTGATAATAAAAAGGACCTCCATGACCGGAATCGCCGGTTTTTAGTAAACGTATTTGATATTGGATAAATTCCACTATAAGATTCCGGTGTCCTGTTAAAAATTCTAACAAAAACCACGAGCCGCCGGTACCGGTAAAAATCAGGATAAACACAGCGCCATGTTTAATATTAAAAAATCTTGCTCCTTTATCCATTACCATATAAACAAGAGCAGAGATAAAAAAAATGAGAAAACCGACTGGTCCTTTTGTAAGTACCGCTAGTCCGATGCAGAGGGCAGATAAAGTAACCCACTTGTATGGACTAACTTTCGGAATGCCCTTTTGTCCTAGCGTATATCTGATGAAGAAATAAATTCCTGTAAAAATGAAAAAATTAAACCAAGGGTCAATAATCCCGGACTTAAAATAGAAGAAGGGTAGGAGGGAACCCATATAAGCCAACGCCCATAATATTCCGAAAGTTCTGTCTTTAAATATTTTGCCCGCATGATAAAGTAGAGGTAAAGCTGCCATTCCGCAAAGCGCATTCGGGAATCTCGCTGCATAATCACATACTCCAAATATTTTCATACTTAACGCCTGCATCCAGATAAAAAGTGGCGGTTTCTCCCAAAAAGGAAGATAATTTATGGTAACCAGAAAATATTGCTTAGCAGTTAACATTTCGCGGGCGCATTCGGCAAAATTGATTTCATCCCAGTCGAAAAGATGTACTTTGCCCAGAAATGGCAGGAACAAAATCGCTCCGGTGATGAGCATCAGCCATGAAACAGGGTCAGTTTTCCGCTTTTTCATTCCCCTCTGCTCTTTTAACTTTAACCTTAAATTCATCATCCACTGTGGTAACCCCGCCAGATACCACGAATCTCATCATCTCGGATGAGGAAGCATTTATTGGTATTACATTATCCCTGTGAACGATGAGTAGCTTACCATTGAGCCCGTATGAAAAAGGCAGGTACACCGCTATCAAACCCGATTCGGCAGTTATACCCGTTAAATCTTCCTGTGTGATGAATCCAATTTGCCTGATGTTATTTATCTTATCTATCATTACAAACACCGGATGGTTAAATTTCTTTTTACTTCCCATAAAAGCGTTCATAAGGTCTTTCACTGATGAATACAATTGCCTTACGAGCGGTACTTTCTCAATGTCTTTTTCAAACCTTGAGTACATTGGAGTAAAAAGTATAGAAGATGATAACCTGCCGATAAGGTATATCAAAACTATACAGGCCGCAAGGATAATGAAAGGGTCAAGAAGGGGATGAACAATTCTTGGTATAAAGCCAAGAGTGGAACTTAGAAACTCCATTATCTTAACGATAACTAAAACAGTGATAGCGAGAGGGGCGATAATGAGCAGACCTTCAACAAAATGTCCGATGAAGTTTTTAAAACCGTGCGATGAAAATAGCTTCTTTATGTCCATATTTTACCGGGGTTAAGTATGCCATTCGGGTCAAATACCGATTTAATCTGTTTCTGGATGGAGCGTGTGATGTCAGGGAAGACAACATCCATATATTCTTTTTGCACCCAACCTATACCGTGCTCGCCTGAAATTGTTCCGCCAAGTATATGACATAGTTTGAAAATTTCACGTATTGAATATTTAATTTTATTATTCCAATCTTCGTCACTCACGCCTGTTTTAATAATATTAACATGCAGGTTGCCGTCGCCGGCATGTCCATAGCATACGGAATGGAATCCATGTTTTCTGCCTAATTCTTTTACTCCGGCAAGTAATTTAGGTAGTTCGGCGCGCGGTACCACAGTATCTTCTTCCTTGTAAACGGAATGCGATTTTACCACTTCACCGATACTTCTTCGCATCTTCCAGATGGAGTTTTTCTGTTCGGTAGTATCGGCAAACAGCGTTTCGCCTATTTTGAAATTTGCCAGCGTCTCCGTTATCTTTTCGCAGTCCTTAATAAGCGTATCGCGGTCGTTGCCATCCACTTCAATTAGCAAATGAGCTGCTGTTTCGTTTTTTGCGCTAATCTCCAGCAGTTGGCGGCTTACCGTTGATGTATCCATATACTTCAATGCCCATTCTATTGCATCTTTTTCCATGAATTCAAGAGCAGAAGGGATTATGCCGGCGCGGAATATCGCGGTTACCGCCTCACATGCCTCTATTGCCGAGTAAAAGGGGACGAGCATAAGCATATCATACATTGGCAAAGGAAGAAGACGAAAAATAATCTTGGTGATAATACCTAACGTACCTTCGCTTCCTGTCATTAGTTGCGTAAGGTTATATCCGGTCGAATTTTTTAGCACGTTTGCTCCGGTCTGGATAATCTCGCCGGTAGGCAATACAACTTCCAAATTTAGCACATAGTCCTTCGTTACACCGTATTTTACAGCTTTTGGACCTCCAGAGTTTTCAGCAATGTTCCCTCCGAGGAAACAACTCCCTCGGCTTGCCGGATCTGGCGGATAGAATAGTCCTTTTAGAGCGGCGGCATCACGAAACACCTGATTTATAACGCCCGGTTCCACAGTCGCTTGCAAGTTCCTTTCGTCTATGCTGATTATTTTATTAAATCTTTCCATCGATATAAGGATACCGCCATATACAGGTAAAGCTCCGCCGCTTAAGCCGGTTCCTGCACCGCGCGGTGTGACTGGTATTTTTTCAGCGTTACAAACTTTTAGTACAGCTGAAATTTCTTCCGGGACGCGTGGTTTTATTACAACGTGGGGCGGGAAATTGAGGTCCTCGGTTTCATCATGTCCGTAATTACACAGTGTTTCTTTATCAGTAAACACAAATTCCCCGCCGACTATCTCCTTCAGCGAATCAACGATTGCAGATGTAACATGCCTGAATTCCATCATCTGAT
>JAKAOA010000075.1 GCA_021823405.1 Bacteroidota bacterium
TGGTCGTATGCTTACATTCAAATAAATTCCCAAACGACAGAAAATTACAAAGTAACCGTTTTTGATGCCGCAGGGCGCACGCTGGCATCTACGAATTATCAGGTGTCAATGGGTTCCAATATCTATAATCTCCAGGCGAATATCAGCGCCGGCATCTACATTATACGGATTGCCGGTACAAATACGGTTTATACCAAAAAGCTGTTTGTTCAGAATTAGGGGCTGATATGGCGCAAGACAGGCATTACTTTTCGCCGAGCACCTCTACAAAGCCCTTTCTTTCATTGTTTGCCGCCCCACAGGTTGTTTTAATTATGTAGTAATAAACTCCGTCGGGAACAAGGTCTTGCGTGTTCGACACTCTGCCATTCCATGGTTGGGCAGGATCGGAGGATGAATACACCTCCTTACCCCACCTGTCAAATATGGCAATGGAATAGAATGTAAAATTGCTCCACGATGAACGTTCACCCGTAGGCGACAGTGTATCGGGAGAAACGACGAAATCGTCATTAATACCATCGTTATTCGGGGTAAACACGTTAGGCACAAACAGGTTATTACAGGGTTTTATTACCGTAATGGTGATGGTGGTATCCTTAAAACAACCGGCAGTATCGGTTGATGTTACAGTGTAAGTTACCGTTACCGAAGGCGTGGCTATGGGATTGGGACAATTTGTACAGCTTAAACCGAAATCGGGTGACCAGATATACGATGATGCTAAAGTGCCCGACAGGGCGGCAGTATCACCGCTGGAAATGGTGTCGCTGCAACAGGCATGGAGCAGAGCCGGAATAACAGTAACAGTGGATTGAAGTGCGGTATCGCAGCCGAAGCATCCGGCGATAAGAGAATAGGTGGTAGTGGCGGCGGGGCTGATAGTAATGGAGGAGGCGGTTGCACCGTTGCTCCATTGATAATTGCATGCACCGCTGGCGATTATGGTTGTCTGGATGCCTTCGCAAATTTTGTTAGGCGGTGTAATGGTAACGGATGGAATGGTATGAAGCGTCAGATGGATAGAGGTATCTTTTGTACAGCCGTTTACGGTAACTGTAACGGTAAATGTGCTGTCGGTGGTTGGGGCGACTATAATCGTACTGCCATTTTGTGAGTTGCTCCACTGATATGTGCCTCCGCCGGAAGCTGTAAGCGTGTCATCCTGCCCTTTGCAAACGGAATTTTTCCCTGTAATGACGGGAATTATTTCGGCTGGTTCAATTAGGGTAACGGAATCGATAGCCGAGCAACCGTTTGAATCTGTTACCGTAACTAAATATTTTCCGCCCGATAATCCGCCGGCTGTTGCGCCATTGCTTACGGGCGGCGACCAGCTGTATGTGTATGCTTTAGTTCCTCCTGTTACGCCCAGAACTATTCTACCGTTGATTAACCCATAGCAGGAAGGGTTGACGGCGGAATCAGGCGATACCGCCAAAACGGCGGGCTGGGTGAGGGTAATAGTGTCATTAATCGTGCAGCCATTGGAATCACGAATGGTTACCGTATAGGAACCCGCAGATAGTCCGCTTGCCGATGAACCTGTGGTTATGGCTGGCGACCAGTTGTATGTATAAGCTCCTGTTCCTCCGGTTGCATTTAGGATTATTGATCCGTTGTTCAAGTTAAAGCAACTTATATTTTTTGCCGACAGCGCAGCTAATTTAAATAATGGTGAACCTGGTACTGTATCCTGAATTGTTTTGTTGCAGCCCGCGCCATCGCTAACGCTTATAGTATAAATACCGGCGCTCAAACCGTGCGCACCTGCTTTTGTATTACCTGAAGGCGACCACTGATAGGTATATGGCGGTATGCCTCCGGTAGCAATAACGCTGTCGGCGCCATTGTTGCCGCACGTAGATTTGCCCAGCAGAACATGCGAGAGCTGCATATTGGAAACCTGAATGGTTACACTGTCATAGGTGTTGAAGTTGCAGACATCAGTTATTGTAACGTAATATTTTGTCGTAACAGTGGGCGTAGCTATCGTACTATCGCAATTCGTACAGCTTAATCCGCCCGCTGGACTCCAGTTATAGGTAACGCCCCCTTTTACTACTAATGGAACTGATGCACCAAGGCATAGTCCGGTATCTCTAAGATTGTTCAGGTAACTGTGCTGCACGCATATTTCCTGAATATTATACGAGCCGCCGGTGCCAGCGGTAAAACCCCAATAAACGTTAGGGTTGCCTCCGAAAATACTATTGATTATGTTTCCGCTATATGATTCTACGAGAATACAATCAAAGTAAACTTTAATACTGTCGGTGACAGGGTTCCATGTAATTCTCGCGGGATGCCAGTTGCCATCGGGCACTGAACAGACGTTCCCGGGAACGAGTGGCGATGGTCCCGCCAGTTGATTTCCCGATAAATCGGTATGGTCAACATCTCCGTTCTTCTCGATGGATACATGGCAGTAGGATGGGTCCCAGGCGTTCTGCCAGGTGTCGAATTCTATTCCGAGAGAGGGGGTAATACCACCATAACCCATACCGCCGCCCGGTTGTCCTGCACCGGTGCTGTCGGGTTGAAGAACAAATACTATTCCGTCCGCTCCATTACTATTGCATGAACATCCATTGTAGCATTTTGTTCCAAGGAAAATTTCGAATTGAAGGTCGAACGGATTATTAAGATTGAACAGGTATTTATACCAGATAGAGCCAAATTGATTTGGAGCCGAGGGAGTAAGCAGATAAGTAGGCGTATTGTTGGCGCACTCGGGTTGGGTTAACGCTGCATCACCATTGGTTATGAATTGCGAATAACCAGGAGCTGAAGCGACTGTAAAACAGACGAACCAGATAAAAGTCAGCGCCCTGTTCTTCATAAGAACTGTGGAAGGAAAATTATTTGATACAAATATATAACTTTTTAATAATCACTGCTCCACGCCGTTTTTATAGGCAATTGTTTTCTCCACATTGCCGTTTTTATCATAGAAAATCCATGTGCCATCCGGAATACTTCGCAGGGTTCCGTCCTTCTCTTTTACAATCTCGAAATTAGTTTCGCTTTCAAGTTTACTATTGGGGAAGTAGGAAAGGCATTTCCCGGCGGGCTTGCCGTCTTTTAGGGTTTCTTCCTTCATCAATACACCTGTTTCGTAATAGTAGCTGTACTTGCCATTTGGTTTATCGTTTTCATAGTCGCCTTCGTCTATCTTAATTCCGGCGGGCTGCATATCAACCCAGTGACCTGTTTTCTTATCCTTATGGAAATCACCTTCACTTCGGAGGGCGCCGTTGTCGTACCAGAATTTCCAGTGTCCTTCCTTCATGTTGCTGTCCAATGCGCCTTCATATTTCAGTTTTCCGTTTTCGTACCATTCTTTCCAGTCCCCTGCCATCATACCCGCTTTAAACGTTCCTTCATCTTTTAGCTGCCCGTCGTCGTACCAAGCGTTCCAGAGACCTTCCTGAAGGTCGTTGAAGTATGCGCCTCTTTCTTTAATTGCTCCGTTTTCATACCAGTGAATCCAATTACCTGTACGCTTATTATGCTCATATCTTCCATGGCGCGCTTTTTTATTCCCATCGTAATAATAGGTCCACAAACTATCTTTTTCATCGTTTTTAAAAAAACCTTTTGCGGCGGTATCGCCATTTTGATTAAAATAGAGCCATTTGCCTTCGCGCTCGTTTTTGTTTATTACTCCGGATGCTTGAATATTGCCGTTTTCAAAGTAAAAGGTCCAGAGCCCGCTACGCATATTTTCAGTATAACTGCCGGTTTCCTTTAATACCTTGGCTGCGTGCCACGCTTTGTATTCGCCGTTCATTCTGCCGTGGGAATAGGTTGTTTCGGTGCTGTCGTCGCCTGTAGGAAAGTAGGTAGTCCACAAACCGTTCTTCAGCCCGCCTGAATAGCTGCCTTTTGCAGCTAATTTTCCGGTTGAATCGTAAATGATTACCGTTCCGTTTCCGTTTGAAACCAATTTTTTCCCTGTACTGTCATTGAATTCCATAAGATATGCCGCACTGTCGGTAACTTTGGAAACCTGTTTAAGCGTTCCGTTAAGGTACCATTGTTTCCAAATGCCGGTTTCCTTATCGTTGACAAAATTACCTTCGCTCATCTTATTGCCATTTTTGTAGCGGCAAATAAAATATCCTTCTTTCAGGTTACGGATGTAAGTGGTTTGACTTTGAAGAGCGCCATTGTCGAACCATGTTATCCACGTTCCCTCCCTGAAATTTCTTTTATAAGGTGTTACCGATCCTGTTTTACCGTTTTCGAACCATGTTTGGAATCTTCCGTTTTTGTTTCCGTTTTTATAGGTATCCAGTTCCGCCGTATCCCCGTTATCATAAAAGAATAGCCACACTCCCGCCGGTTTCGCAAACTGAAATTGTTTGAGCGACTTCAGTTTTCCGTTATCGTAATAATTTTTCCAGACACTGTCTTGATAACCGTATTTGAAAAATCCGGTTTCAGCCAATTTGCCGTTTTTGAACCAGAGCTTTAAAGGTCCGTTCTGCATACCATCGGTATAGTTTATTTCGCTTTGTTTAATGCCTCTGGCGCTGTCCCACCATACGATTACCGGTTGGGCGAATGTTATGCCGTTAAAGAAAAAGAAGACCAGGATGTGAAACCATTTTCGCATGAATACAAAAATAATCAAGTAAAATAAACGACGGGCGATAAATGGCAACAGATTTGATTGAGAAAGCCGACAAAGTAATCGCCGCTGTAAGGGGTATGATGGTTATCGGTTGTGAATCAGATTATATTTACCTCCCGTTCCAGCCGCACTCCGAATTTCCCGTTCACCGATTCTATTATCCTTTCGGATAGGTTATATATCTCCTTTCCGGTAGCATTGCCGTAATTTACCAGTACCAGCGCTTGTTCTATATGCACACCAGCATCTCCGAAACGCTTGCCTTTCCAACCGCATTGCTCAATTAACCAGCCGGCTGCAAGTTTAGTCATTCCATCCGCCGAAGGAAATGAAACGATGCCGGGATATTCTGACTTTAATTTTGTGAACGATGAGTCAGGTATCGCAGGGTTTTTGAAAAAGCTGCCTGCATTGCCTATTTTAAGCGGGTCGGGCAGTTTTGAAGTACGTATTTTAATTACGGTATCGCTTACATCTTTTATAGTGGGTGATGTAATACCCATGGTTTCTATTTCTTTGCGTAACGAACCATAAGTTACGTTGACTTTTTGAGGGTCTTTCGTGAGCCGTATGGTTACAGAGAGGATAATATATGCGCCCTTTTCACTTGACTTGAAGATGCTTTCCCTGTAGCCGAACTTACATTCTGCATTGGAAATTTTTCTGATTTCAAGCGTTTTTACATCCAGCGCACTCACTTCCGTAAGTACATCTTTCAGTTCTACCCCGTATGCACCGATGTTTTGTATAGGACCCGCTCCAACTGTACCTGGAATAAGCGACAGATTCTCAATACCCCCATAATTATGGTTTACGCAGTACATTACCACATCATGCCATTTTTCACCCGCACCGAATTTTATAAATATATTCTCGCCGGTAGCGCTGACCGTTTCAATGCCCGTTATTTTATTGCATAGCACAAAGCCGTTGTAGTCGCCGGAAAAAAGTACGTTGCTGCCTCCGCCAAGTATTATAAATTTATTTCCTTTTACCGGCGGGCTCGACAGGATTTCTTTCAGTTCGTCGACGGTGGTAAATTCTACATAATGCTTAGCAATAGCATTAATATGAAAAGTAGTAAGGTCTTTAAGCGGGTAGTTTTCGTATATTTTCATGCTGCCGAATTTCTCCGCTGTTTTTCTTTAATAATCAAATTTAATTCTCTGCCCGTTTGACCTTTTACGGAGGTATTTTCCTGCGCCCTTCGTATAAGGTATGGCAGTACATTCGCTATTGGTCCATAAGGCACGTATTTAGCCACGTTGTAACCTTCCTTTGCCACATTATAACTTATGTGGTCGCTCATTCCGAAAAGCTGCGAGAACCATATATGGGGGTGATTTTTTGGAATATTATACCGTTCCATCAGTTTAATAAGCAGCTCCGCGCTGGTTTCGTTATGCGAACCGGAACAAAATGCGATTCTGTCAATATGTTTGACGCAAAATTCGAGGGCGGTATTATACTCCCTGTCGGTATCCGCTTTTGTGTTATTGATAGGAGAAGGATAGCCCATTTTAGCGGCTCTTTCTCTTTCTTTTTCCATATATGCTCCCCGAACAAGTTTCATACCTATAAAATAATTATTTTCTACGGCGTCCTTCAGGAGGTTTTCCAGATATTGATTCCGGTCGGTGCGGTATAACTGAACGGTGTTAAACACTATCGGCTTCCGCCTGTTATATTTTTGCATCATTTCGCCCACGAGCTCATCTACCGCCGTCTGCGTCCAGGTTTCTTCAGCGTCAATTAACAGCCGTACATTGTTATCGAAAGCCGTTTTACAGAGATTATCAACCCTTCGCTGCATATTCGCCCATGCCTGCGCCTCTTCGTTATTCAGTATGGCGCCTGCGCTTTTCTTTTCGAGAACGGAGTGCCTGCCTAGTCCGCTCGGCTTAAAAACGCCAAAGGAAATATGCGGGTTTTTGGCAGCTGCCTGAAGGGTTCTGATTATCTCCGCGGCAGTATCGTCGAAATCAACTTCGCTTACTTTGCCTTCCACTGAATAGTCGAGGATGGAGCCGATATTGTATTTGGCGAGCTCTTCGACTGTTTTAAGCGACTCATTGATGTTTTCCCCCCCGCAAAATTGTTTAAAGATGGTGGCTCTGATAAAGCCGTTAATCGGCAGGTGCAAATTCATGGCAAAATTAGTCATCGCCTTACCGATATTTACTATAGCGCTGTTATTCACCATCTTAAAGAGCAGGTAGGAACGGTTTAAATCTTTCCGGGTTTTGCCTGCAAATGCCACTTCTGTATTATCGAATGAAAGCATGACTAAAATTTTCGGGTAAATATAAAGAATTATGAAAGTATGACTCATGATACTTATCATCCGAATTGACATCCGGCAGCTTTCTTTAAGCCGGATAAGGGTATGGGTGATGCGGGCAATCATCTTTATTCGTTATTCTTGATTTTTCATTTACCTTTGCAACCCTATAAAAAGTTATAGAGAATGGCATTTTCGGGGCGTAGCGTAGCCCGGTATCGCGCCTGCTTTGGGAGCAGGAGACCGTCGGTTCAAATCCGGCCGCCCCGACAGGATTGTTCTTTGAGAGTGTAAACTGCGCCTGAATCGCGTCCCGCAGATGAATGCGGTAAGAGCGGACGGTTCAATCCCGATAGATAGATATCGGGACAGCCGCCCCGACAGAAATAGAAAGGGAGTTCAGTATTCACTGCGGCTCCATACACTTTCTCGTACTTTCAAGGTCCCGTAGCTCAGTTGGATAGAGCAACAGATTTCTAATCTGTGGGTCGTGGGTTCGACTCCCGCCGGGACCACCTGTATTGAAAGGCATTTCAAAATTATCGCTCAAACGCTTTTTGAATTTAATAGCTACAAAAATACCTACATTATATTATATAGATTTTATGAAGGCATATCACAGTTACTCTATTTTTTTAACTCTTTCAATTTCTTCAAATATCTCATTAATTACCTCTCTGTTTTGTATTTCTTTTTTCTCTCCAACTTTCGCAGAAAATAGGTAAAACACTTTACCACCAAATACTTCCGTGAATTTCTTATGCGTCTCCGCCTGTATATTATATTCTTTAAATATTTCCGGAAGTTGTATTCCACTATTTACTGGTTTTATTTGCAGTCCAATATATTTTTCTCCAACCTTTATGAAAAAGTCAACATTAAACAGTCTATCCCAATCATCAGGAGCGGGTTCTATTTTAACATTCAGGATTTTTTGGAGTTGTCCATAAACAGTTTGTATTTCGGTCATATAACCGTCAAAAGTTCTGTCAATAACAAGTTGTATCATGTAATCGATACAATCCTGCTCAGTGACTTCGGCAACTTCAGATTGAATTACTTCGGTAATTTTAACATATAGTTTTTTACCCAAATCAATTATGTGCTCTTTGGGTTTAACGTGCAAAAAATAATATTCACGCCAATTATCAATAGTTTTGGGGGAGCATTTTCTAATAGATTCCGATGTTGGTCCAACATTCCTTTTAAAATTTAGTTGGAAACGGTTCATCGCACTATTTAAAATCCATTCTTTTGCCATCTCAAATTGAATTAAGCGGTATTATGCTCTTGACCATCGAAATTTTCTTTGAAATGTAGGATTTACAATCAACTCCCCTTCTTTATAAAGGCTTGCTATTTCACCTATAGACATTGAATACCCATCAGTGATAAAATCATTTTTTGCGGTTTCAATTTGCGTCTTTAATCTACTTAGATTCATTTTGCAGATTTAGAAATTTTTCTTTATATTTAAAATCAATGCTATTATCTACCTGCACCAAATTATTTTTTATTAAATGTGCGTTAATAAATGTCTTATTTTCAAGATACAAATAACAAAGCAGATTATTTTCTGCATCATGCTTTTTTATGTCATATTTTAAAAATACCCTCTTTCCTTTCAGTTTTTCTTTTAAAAAATCGGTCGCTTTTCCATTAATTATAGGGTCTTCTTTAATTCCTATTAGTTTAACAATCAAGTCATTATTTAACCGTATTTTTTCGGGGCTGATAATCTCTTTAACTGAAAATAGTTCTACTCTGCTTGTTGGACTGTCTTTGTCGATTTTTGAACCAAACTGGAGTTTTTTTACATCAATTTTTTTATCAAGAATATGAGGGTCTTTGAAAATATATGGCAATTTCTGGATTTCCTTTTCAAAGTCCGTCTTTATCTTTTCTTGTTTCAGAAATTCATAAGTCGTTTCCTTAAAATCCTTTTGATGAACTTCCAATTTTTCTTTAATAATTGGAATAAATTCAGGATTAATTTCAAATCCAATTGAATTTCTGTCAAGATTTTTTGCAGCTAATGATGTTGTGCCACTACCCGCAAAAGGGTCAAGAATTGTTTCTCCAACGAATGAAAACATTTTAATTAATCGCCGTGGTAGTTCCTCCGGATACATAGCAATATGGTTGCTCTGTCGTGCACCGGCAAAATTCCAATGTCCTGTAAAAAATGTATTCCATTCATGAGAAGTCATAATTGATAGTTCTTTTTGCTCCTTTGACGGCTTAGGTGCATCTCCTAATTTTTTAAATATCAAAATAAATTCATAATCAAGTTTTAAAATCCCGTTTCGAGGATATGGATAAGAACCCATTTGAACGCCACCACCCGTTGTATTCGAGGTGGTTACTTTTTGCCAAATGATAGCTCCCATATAATCAAAACCGATGTTCTCGCAAAACTTTATTATTTCTTCCCGTATAGGTATGACTTTATAACGTCCATAATAAACGGAGCGGGCAAATTGGTCACCAATATTTACACATAGTCTGCATCCATTATGAAGAACTCGGTAACATTCTTTCCAAACCAAATTCAAGTTATTGATATAGTTTTCGTAGCTATCATGAAAACCTATTTGATTTACTGTACCATAATCCTTTAGTTGCCAGTAAGGGGGCGATGTAATTGATAAATGTATTGAATTATCCATCAATTCAGTCATATGCCTGCTATCCCCTTTAATTATTATATGGTGCGTTTTCAAGTTCTATTCTTTTTGTCAAACTTACAATATTTAATCATTCTAATTGCCTAAAAATTACTCCAGTTCTCCACAAAGTTAAAGGCAGGGCAACCAGCCGAACCTGTCCACCCCCTGTAGACGCGGGTATCCTGCTTGTGTCAAATATTTTATATCATCCTGATAAAACATTACAATTCATACATCTTCATTTCTGTAATTCGTTTGCGCTGCTGTAAATATAATGATTTGTTTCATCAACTATAGCTGCAGTAACGGGATTATTATGGAAATAGTAATCTTAATTATTTGATTTCGGAGTACTTTGCACTCTAATAACAAAGGTATGTTCTAAAATTTAGATTTAAGATAACATTATTAATTTTGCCAATTTCTGAATATCAGGAATTTGCGTCTGTCATACGTAGCATTACAAATGAAGAATATATTATACATCGCCTCGCACCGCTCCGACCGCGCTCCCGGACAACGGTTCAGGTTTGAACAATATTTCGACTATCTCGAACAGAACGGCTACCATTGCGAGCTCTCCTATTACATATCCGAAAAGGACGATAAGTACCTCTACACAGAGGGGTATTACGGACATAAATTCCTGATACTTATGAAAGCCGTATTACAAAGGTTAAGAGACCTCCGGAGAGCCAGCCGTTTTGATGTGCTGCTGATACACCGCGAGGCATTTTTAATCGGCTCTACCTTTTTTGAAAGAAGATTCAGAAAATCGAAAGCCAAAATGGTCTTCGATTTTGACGATTCCATATTCCTGCCCGATACTTCGGATGCCAACAGAAAGCTGAAGTGGCTTAAAAATCCTGATAAGACCGGTAAATTAATCGCCATGTGCGACATGGTATTTGCAGGCAACAGCTATCTGGCGCGATACGCCTCACAATTTAACCCAAACGTAAAAATTGTGCCTACCACTATAAACACTACCGATGTTCATAAAAAACCCGACCGTGTGAAAAAGGAAAACACCGTTTGTATCGGCTGGACAGGCAGTATTACCACCATTAAGCATTTCGAACTCGCAACGCCTGTACTAATTAAACTGAAAGAAAAATATGGCGATTCTATACGGATAAAAGTTATCGGCGACGAGAACTACCGGAATAAGGAACTCGATATAAAAGGTATCGCCTGGAGTCGCGAGAACGAAATTGACGAACTGTCGGAGTTCGATATAGGCATTATGCCGCTGCCTGACGACGAATGGAGCAAAGGCAAATGTGGGCTTAAGGGATTGGAATATATGGCGCTCGAAATACCACCCGTTCTGTCGAGGGTAGGCGTAAATGTCGAAATTATTCAGGATGGCGTCAACGGATACTTGGCTCAAAGCAACGAGGAGTGGTTGGAGAAAATAAGTCGTTTGATTGAGAGTGAAGAGCTGCGTGTGAAAATGGGGAAAGAAGCGCTGAAAACGGTTCAGGAGAAATATTCTACTGACTCACAGAAGAAAAATTACCTGAAATACCTGAACGAACTTTTTGAAGTAAAGGATAATCGGCAAAACAAGTATTCTGACCTTTAGTGATTTTACAACCGCGTGCCGCATTAGCTATAGCGGTAGCGCAAAGCAAAATATACCAGTACGGTTCAAGCATACCAATACCTTGAATTTGCGAATTTTAACAACCCGGTAACTATCGCGTTCAATTGTAGTCGGTATTCATTGTAGGTATAATAAGCAAATGTCTGGATAAAAGAGGACATTAGAGCGGGTGATTATATGAATCAGTTGTGTTCTATGGCGCCGCCTTTACGCCCCCTGCATTAATAAGAGAATTAGGACAGTTACCATTTCCCGCTTTTAATCTGACATACCTGCTGATTTAATCCGGTTGTTCAAAAAGTTAAAAATTACGGTTATTAAAAATATTCTTAATTTAGTACTTTCAATTACCCGTATTTTTTGGTTCCGGACTTACTAACTTATAAAAAATATATAAAATGAAAAGGATTCCCCTTCTTGCCGCCGCACTATCGTTTGCAGTTTTGTCATTCGCTCAAAATAAGAAGCCGATTGAGATTCATAATGCTAACGGCTCAACCTATAAAAAATGCTTCTATGTGCGCTCAACGCGCCCGTTAAGTGAAATAGCCGCTGAAGAGGCAGCTAAAGGTGTGAACAAATCAGTAGTGTCTCACGTATCCGCCGATGCCGATGCACGTGCTAATTTTAATAAAAATCCACACCCAGCGCTGAATGGAAATTTAAGTGACGGAGCGCTGCAATCTGTCATGGGTGATAAAAGAGCCCAGTCAATAATTGAGAATTTTGAGGGTTCGCAATCTATTACCGGGGGCTATCCGATGGACCCTAACGGCATGGTGGGAACTACTTACTATGTGCAAACTGTAAACAGCAGCATTGAAATATTTACTAAAACCGGTACTCCTGTGGTTGGTCCTACCTTACTTTCAGGGCTTTTTGGAAACGTAGGCAGTCAAAATTGCGGAGACCCGGTAACTATTTACGATAAAACCGCCGATAGATGGGTTATTACGGAATTTGAAGGTTGTCAGGCAGGACCGATAGATACATTACTCATGGCAGTATCTCAAACCAATAATCCGAGCGGTTCTTACTGGATTTATGCTTTTGACCCAAACATAAGTAATACCGACGATTATCCGAAATACCATGTTTGGGGAGACGGTTACTACCTGACTTGCAATTGCGGTAATTCAGATTTGGTTGCCGCATTTCAGCGCGACAGTATGCTGGTAGGAAGCATTAACGCCGGTATGATAACTATTCCATGGGGCGGCGGACCTTATAATCTATTTTCATGCGGCGGTAACTTTTTCTGTCCGATGATGCTCGATGCCGATGGCACCCTGCCTCCTTTCGGTTCTCCCGAATATTTATTCTATTATTGGGATGATAATTGGGGCTGCGGGGGCGTCGATTCAATTTGCATAGAAAAAATAAGCGTAAACTGGAACACACAGTCAGGCAGCTACAGCAATTACCAGCATCTGCCGACAGCCGCATTCAATTCCTATTTTCCGGGCGGGTTTGATAATAACATACCTCAACCCGGAGGTACGCGTCTTGCCTCTTTAGACGGATTCTTTAATTACAGGATTCCATACTTGCGATGGTCAAGCTACAACTCCTGCGTAATGGTAAACCCTATATCGGTTAACGGCGATACATCGGGATTAAGATGGTATGAGCTACGTCAGGATACAACTACCAAATTATGGAGTATTCACCAGCAATCAACTTATGCTCCGAATGACGGAATAAGCAGGTGGAACCCGAGTATTGCCATGGACAACAACGGCGATATCGGATTGGCGTATAGCGTTTCCGACCCGAATACTGTTAATCCCGGTATTCGTTATACAGGCAGAAGAGTTTGCGATCCCCTGAATACCATGACAATTGCCGAGGCAACTGTGGTAAACGGAAACACGGCTGTTGTAACGCCGCAGAATGGGGGTAATCGCTGGGGCGATTACTCATTAATGTCCATTGACCCCTCTGACGGTATTACATTTTGGTATACCAATATGTATGCTAATTCTTCTTATGGACCGCAAAATATGGATACGCGAATATTTTCATTTCGCATACCCTCCTGTCCGCTGCTTACCGATAATGTTTCCGAGCCAATAACCCAGTTAACTGCATATCAAAATGGCGCTATGTTAGTTGTTAAGGGTGCTCAACTGAAGGTTGGGGAACGTGTTGTAGTTGAGCTTTATGATGTGAACGGCAAACGGCTGGCGCAACAAG
>JAKAOA010000076.1 GCA_021823405.1 Bacteroidota bacterium
GATCTAAAGAATTTAGAATTGATATGCGGCAAATAACAATAACAAATCCCGTCTCACATGGCTGCGAAACGGGATTGTATCATCGTCCATGATTAATTTTCCTTTTTTATGTCCCCTTGCGGTTTGGGCTTATTGTTGTTCATATTGTCATTGGGTTGCTGCTGCGCAGGTGCATTATTGTTTTGCGCAGGGGCTCCGCCGCTTACGCCGGTATCTGCCTGATTGGTATCTACCTGACTTTGTCCGGTAATTTCCATGTGCATCATTTTCAAACTATCCTGCGCTGTAAGTTTGCGATTTTTAGGAATAAAAACTTTACCAACCTGAACCCTGAATTCTGTTCTACGGTCAAGGGCATAAGCCGAATCCCGAAGCGCTTTAGTTTTCATCTTCTTAATGCTGTTGGCATCAAGTCCAGGTAAAGTTCTTGTGTATCCCCATCCTTTTGCTTCCAACCTGGCAGAATCAATTCCCTGCGATTCCAGATAATCTACGCATGCCTGTGCACGGGCTTGTGAGAGAACCATATTATGTTTATAACTGCCTTGGGGGTCGGTATGGGCATCCAGGATGATACAAATAGTTGGGTTATCATTAAGCAACTTTACCAGATAGTTGAGTGAATCTTTCGATTGCGGTAGCAGGGTTGCCTTATCTAAATCATACAACACCCTCGGAAAGTGTAGCACGGTTTTAATGGTTACCGGCTGAAACTCAAAATCATGAACAAATGTCTTCGATTCAACAAGGGCTACTGTAGTTTCATTTGCCCTTTCGCTGCCGCTTGCTATATAAGAAACGTCTTTTGGCTTAACAACATTATCAGCGCTGCAAGTCAGTATATATGAAGTATTAGGTTTAATGTACCGGGTGTTTCCATTGGCGCCGAAATTATAGAACCCGCCAGTGTCCGTCGTTAGTGTAACATCTGAACCGTCGGAACCTACCAGGTGCATTGATGCTTTCTCCAACGGCTTCTTTGTATCGGCATCAACTACATGACCTTGAAGGTCGAACAGGAGCGGTGGCAGCTCAAAGGAATAAATGTCGTCGCTTCCTTTTCCACCAAGTCGATTCGATGAAAAGAATCCTCTGTCTTTTGTTCCTTCGAAAACTATGGCAAAATCGTCACCTTCCGAATTAATAGGCACTCCCATATTGGTTGGTGCATCCCATTTATCCGGACCTGCCTTTTTAGCTACAAAGATGTCTTTACCGCCAAGTCCCGGATAACCGTCTGATGCAAAATAGAGATCACCATTGTATCTGATATAAGGATATACCTCATCGCCGGGTGTGTTAATATTGGGACCAAGGTTTACGGGATCTCCCCACTTATGATTTTTTTTATCGAAATGGCTAACCCATAAATCATGTTGTCCATAACCGCCGGAGAGGTCGGATGCAAAAAACAGTTCTGTATTATCTGGTGAAAGAGCCGGATGCCCATAAGTAACGCTGTCAACCTGAAAATCAAGTTTTACAGGGTCTGCCCATGCGTTGCCTCTGCGTTGCGCTGAATAAATCTTACATTTTTGTTGTTGTTTATTCACTAACAGGCAACGTGTAAAATACATAGTTTTAAACCCTTTGTCAAAACAGGGCGTGCCATCGTTTCCCTCGCTATTAGCGGGCGCCGGGAGTGGAGTTGGTTCGCTCCATTTTCCATTCTTATCTCTTTTGGTATCGTATATGTCGCTGAAATTCTGTCCGAGTCCGTTATCTATCTGGTCGCCGGTGCTTCCGGGGCGGGTCGAGGTGAAAAAGAGTTCGTCATAGCGTCTGTCAGCAAAACATGGTGCAAAATCTTCAAATTTAGTATTCAGCTGCGCTTCGTCGTTTACTACAAATCGGGTGGGGTTATTCTTCAGTTGCGCTGCTACTTCGCACGATTTTACCCCTAAGGGTCCTTGTGGGTCCGAAGGTACGGCATCTTTATACTTGTTGTAGTATGTCATCGCCGAGTCATACTGTCCCATCATTTTATCGGCATTTGCAAGGTATAAATAGCAAACTGGGTCGTCATATTTGGCTTTTATAGCTTTGGCGTAGCCCTGTATTTCTTCCTTCGGCTCGTTCATCATGCGGTAACATTCTGCTATCTGGAATAAAATCCGCGCTTTCTTGGCTTTATCCTTTGAACTATGCATATCGCCATACGCTTTCTTATACATATCAAGCGCATCGGCGTATTCCATATTTCTGAATGCCTGGTCAGCGCTCGCAAGTGAATTCTTTTGTGCAAACGACTTGCTGGGTATTAGCAGGATGCCCAAACATAAAGTACAGATAACCGCATGAAATTTATTCATAGTTGCTTCTTTTATTTTTAGAATAACGGCAAAGATAACAACTATTTCTAATCACAAAACTACCTTTTTGCACTTTATTTAACAAATAGCAGTTCGCGGTACTTGGGAAAGGGCCATAATGAGTCATCGATTAAAATCTCCAGTTTATCCGAATGATAACGGATTTCATCGAAGTAGGGCTTCACCTTTTCGCAATAATAATGGGCTTTTTTTATGATGTCGTCCAGTTGGTTTATTCGCTTGCGTTCTTCTACCATCAATTCTATGTTATTACGTATTATTCCCACTCTTTCACTTATTTCCTTAATCATGGTTAACTGTGCATCAATCATACTTCCTGAATTACCATTCTCATTCAATTCGACTGACAGGGCACTGTCCTTTATTTCCACTCCGGCAAGGGTGTTTTGCCTCAAATTGAAAATCTCTTTAATGCCTTTCACATTGTTTATAAGGGTATTCTGATAGATTATGGCGGCGGGTATAATTTGTGTTAACGCCATATCGGCTATCATACGCGATTCTATCTGAATTTTCTTTGTATAAATTTCCGCCTGTATCTCATGTCTTGCCTCCAGTTCACGCTTGCTAAAGATATGATGGTTCTCGAAGAGCTGTCGCGCTTTAGGCGTTACAAATTTATCGAGAGCTGCCGGCGTGGTCTGGATATTCGATAGTCCCCTTTTTTCCGCCTCTTTTAACCATTCCTTACTGTAATTATTGCCTTCAAATCTGATGTTTTTAGACGATACTATATATTCGTGAAGCACCTGAATAATAGCTTCCTCGCTACTAGTTGACGTATTTGTCAGCTTGTCAACCTGTCCTTTAAAGAGGGCGAGCTGGTTGGCTACGATGGTATTGAGGGTAATCATTGCCTGGGCGCAATTAGCGGATGAGCCGACTGCTCTGAACTCAAATTTATTGCCTGTAAAGGCGAATGGCGATGTTCGGTTCCTGTCTGTGTTATCAAGTAATACTTCAGGAATTCTTCCCAGATCGAGTTTTAACGCTTTCTTATCGCTGGAATTTAACTTTCCCGGTTTTGATTTTTTTTCAAATTCATCAAGGGTATTGGTAAGCTGGCTGCCTATAAATACCGAAATAATTGCAGGAGGGGCTTCGTTGGCGCCAAGCCGGTGTTCGTTCCCCGATGAGGCGATAGACGCCCTTAGCAGGTCAGCATATTCATGCACCGCCTTTATCACATTTACAAAGAATGTTAGGAACATCAGGTTGGTGTCGGCTGTTTTTCCTGGTGAGAGCAGATTTACTCCTGTATCGGTGCCCATGCTCCAGTTGTTATGCTTGCCTGAACCGTTGATGCCCGCGAAGGGCTTTTCATGGAAAAGCACATTCAACCGGTGGCGGCGGGCTACCTTGTCCATTAAGTCCATTAACAGGATATTGTGATCAACCGCTATGTTTACCTCCTCAAAAATTGGTGCAACCTCATACTGGTGGGGCGCTACCTCATTGTGCCTTGTTTTAAGCGGCATTCCTAGTTTATACGCTTCCGTCTCAAAATCGCGCATAAATTCATTTACCCTTTCAGGTATGGAACCGAAGTAGTGGTCTTCCAGTTGCTGTCCTTTAGGCGGATTTGCGCCGAGGAGCGTTCTTCCGGCATATATAAGGTCGGGGCGGGCGTTATATAGTGCGCTATCCACGAGAAAATACTCCTGTTCCCAGCCCAATGTGGCATGAACTCTCTTTATATTCTTATCAAAATAGTTGCATACTGCTGTGGCTGCCCTATCAAGTAAATGTATAGTTTTAAGCAGTGGCGTTTTATAATCAAGCGCCTCGCCGGTATATGATAGGTATATGGTGGGGATACAGAGTGTTTTCCCAAAAATGAAAGCGGGAGAGGATGGATCCCATGCTGTATAACCGCGCGCTTCAAAAGTATTGCGTATTCCTCCGCTCGGAAAACTGGATGCATCCGGCTCCTGTTGTGCAAGTTGGCTGCCACTGAACTTCTCAATTACTTTTCCATCGGGTGAAAAGTCCATAAAGACATCATGTTTTTCAGCGCTTGACCCTGTTAAGGGTTGAAACCAATGTGTGTAATGGGTTACGCCGTTCTCAAGCGCCCATGTCTTCATGCCCATAGCAACCTCGTCTGCAGTTTTGCGGTCTATAGTAATGCCTTTATCTATGGCTTCATTGAGAGCTTTACAGGCGCTCTCGGGAACATATCTTTGAACTTGGGCGGCTCCGAAAACGTTCTTGCCGAAAAAATCGGATACCCTGTTGCTTGGTTGTTCGGTAATAATCGGCTCGCGTGAGATAGCTTCTTCAATAGCTTTAAAACGGTGAGAATTCATTTTAAATCAGGTGTTAAAATGTTAAGATTTGAATGGCAGCAAAGTTACACAAATGAACGCGTATCTAAAAATACAAAGTTTTTAGATTTTATTAACAATTCGTGTAAAAACCTGCCAATTCTTAATTACCGGATTAGTTGGCAATTCAGGGTTGAATCAGTTAGGTGGATGTTTTCGCTCCAGTAACTGCTTATATACTACCTGTTACTATAAGTATAGCATAAATAATAGCGGCAAGCAGACATGCCTCCGGGACAAAAAGCAGATAAAATGACCAGTAAAATATTACACCAATCAGCCAAAGAACTAAATCAATAATAAAGCGGGAATTGGTTGCATGGTAATAAAGGTAAACGGCAAGAGGAGGCAATAGAATGGCAAGTATAATTAAAACTATTGGTTGTATGTTACCCCCATTGTTATCACCCTGTTCGTGTTCGGGGGTTGCATTAAGCGATTTGAGCAGAGGTGTGTTTTCAACAAGCTGATTATTGCTTATTGGGTTAGTTTTTGTATTCAGGGTAATTACAGGATGGTGGATTTTTATTCCCGTTAAAAATTTAACAGGAGTTTTAGAAGGGCTTCCCGTTCTAACCCGTTCCGCCGGCATTGCGGCGCCAAACGGTTGGCTTTTGCTTATAGAGGCGTTAACCGGGGCTACCAATACTAAATTGTCTTTGTATTCTTGTACCGGATTACCCGTTTTTACAGCGGTGTGTATAACAAGTGGTACATTATGGCGTTTAAAATTATAATATTTCCGTTTTAAAAAAACATTATTCTGCTTAACAGATGTACAGGATGCTAAAAATAATGAAACAGCTACTATAGCTGCGCCGGATTGTAAAAATTGTTTTTTCATTTCTGTTTTTTTTTGTGATCGATAATTATTTTAGAAACCAGATTTGGATGCTTTGGGCTTACTTCGTCTTGCAATAATTACACATGTATAACTGCGGTATTTTGTCGAACCGGTTCCATGCACATATCCGATGCCGACATCGGTAAGCGTGGAGTTAAAGTCGCCTTCGCCGAGAAGCAGTTTTCTGCCGTCTTCACCTAATTTGTCCTTATCGATTATAATATTTTTTATAGCCATTTCCCCGGATGCGGCTCCACCTTCAATAGCTCCCAAGTTACTTTCCTTTTTGTGTTTTACAAGGTCAGGCGTTAAAGCGTAGTCCGCTTTATTCACATAATAATTTATTCCATATCCGTCTGGATTATCAGTACTGAAAAATCCTCTTGAAGCCATGTTAAAAGCCCAACGTTCGGCAACAGACGTAAGCGAATCGTCGAGCTGAAGTTCGGGGCGGGGTGCAATTCCTCTTAAAGAAAATCCAAATCGTTCGGTATAGGAATTTGGGTCATGTCTGATTTTATTTAAAAGAACAAGCGCTTTCTGTTCCTGTTCCTTATCTATATACATTCCACCGGACTGGAACGGATTACTTGTAAATGACATGAATAAAGCGGCAACTGCCATAGTACCGGTAATTATAAATGGTGATATTTTTTTTAAATTCATATAATATTCCTTGCCAAAATATGGTTTCAAACGTAATAAAAAATCTTAAATAACAAATATTAAACTTATTATTGAATGATAATGTGGGATTTACGTGACAGTTGCATCGGGTTTACCGAATAATAGCCAGAACAACCGCATCCAGTCCTTCTGAACTGCATCATGGAAAATCATTATGATAAGGGCAGATAATGCGGCGCAGCCGATATATATTGCCATGTGATTTTTTTCGTCAGCCGGCTTAAATATTAGGTCGGCGATAAAGTTAAAAACCATAAACAGTAGAAAAAGAGTAACTATCTGGCTTAATGCCCCAAGTGATTCGGGCGTAGTAAGCCCCAGAAAGGAGCGCAGGAGAAAGGCAATGAACATAACTGCTATTATGGCAATTATTACCAGCGCCTGTATCAGCGGTTGTTTCATGTGGCAAATGTAACAGGTTTACCTTAATCAATGTAACGCGATAGTGATTTATGTCATCGAGAAGTAGCCAAATATTCTCCTATTCTCTACTCTGTGAACTAATGATTCTAAAACGTAATTATGCAAATTCTATTGCAGGGTTGGCTACAACACTCATAACAGAGGTAAAGCAGTAACTTTTTTGCAAACCTCCAATCTTAATAAAGAAAAACCACTTAATCAGATCAACTATGAACTTAACTTTCAAATCTAACCGCACAACGGGTCAGACCATTAATATTTTAAATCCGATAAAGTAGAGGAAAAGCACAAATATTCCAACCGCAATACGGTACCAGCCGAATACTATAAATCCGTGTTTGGTAAGAAAGGTTATAAACCCCTTAATCGCTGCCATGGCTACAATAAATGCCACCAGATTACCGATAAGCAACATGTGAATTTCATGGTGCGTGAATCCGCCGGTTGACCTATATGTTTTATATAGCTTAAAACAGGTGGCGGCGAACATAGTAGGTACGGCAAGAAAGAATGAAAATTCTGCCGATGTTTTACGGTTAAGGTTACGTGTAAGTCCTCCGACTATCGTTGCTGCGGAACGCGATACTCCCGGTATCATGGATATTACCTGAAAAAGTCCTATTACTAAGGCGTCCAAATTATTAGGTTCGCGGTCAGGTTGTTCCTCTGCGAGTCTGAACCAATTATCGACGAACAGTAAAACGACTCCACCTAATAATAATGTTACACCTACGGTTATTACGCTACCGAGCAGTTCATCAATCTGGTGAATCAACAGAAAACCTATTACTGCTGCAGGAAGAAACGCTATAAACAATTTAATATACAACGAGAAATTCAGAATAAACCGCCTGCCGTAAAGAACCACCACGGAGAGTATAGCTCCAAACTGAACAGCCACATTAAATGTTTTTGTAAAATCGCTTTCAGCAATGCCCATTATGGATGAAGCAATGATGAGATGACCTGTTGATGAAACGGGTAAAAATTCGGTTATTCCTTCTACGATTCCTAATAAAATCGCCTGCCAGATTGACATCAGATTCCTTGTTACAGTTATTTTGCAGGCGGCAAAACTATAAAAAATACCGTATCTTCAAATCATCATTTCAACCGCCTGGTAAATAACATAACAAAAATATGCCAGTAAAACAGCCAGATAGCAACATGCTCCTATTATATTGGCGTTTTTCATTGCTGTCATGTTTTTGAAGTTTAGAGCTTTTGTTTCCATTACAGTTATTCTATTCGACCTAAAAATGCCAATCCGGTTTAATTGCGAAATAGGGTTTTACGTTTTCTTAACACTTAGCAGATTTACCGATAAATCTTCTCCTATGTAACATAGACGATGTGAAAACTTAAAAGGTTGGGTAATCGGTCGGTGAACCCCTAATAGCTAAATCCGTTAAGAATAGTATGATAGGAGGATAGCCGACTTACTGAAATGAAAGGAATTAAAATAAATCGCGGAGTTTAATACCATTTGAAGGACTTTTGTCACACGAAACGACGGAAGTCACTTATAATTGGTGGTTTAGTGTCATAGAATCTGGTCGTTGTCGGCACTGAACCTGAACCCAAGCCGCTTACCAGTTTGTATCTGCATTTTATTGCTTTCTTCCTCCATTACCGATACGCTTACCTCTTTTACGTTATCAAATGGAGGAACAAAAGGACTGAAATCAAGAGTATAGAGCACTGCCGAACTAATCAGGTCTGCAATAGCCGGCTTATCAAGCACCGCAGTTGAAAAATGATTATACAGAAACCCCATTTGTCTTTTCCCTTCCGCAAAGAAATGTGTTTCATGGTTGATAAATACACGTGCAATCAGGTATCCCAGGTCTGATGTCCTATTATAGCGGAAAGAATCGCTAAGGAAGTTATATATGCTGATCGATCCGCAATAACCGTTTGCCTCATTATTCTTTAAATAGGAGGTTTGCCATACGGGATGCGACCGGTCAAAAGTGAAAATATTGCTTTGCATGTAAAATACCAGTACATCCTCGGCTATGGTAAGGTTAACCTCGAACTCGCTTTTTTCCTTATATTGAATTACAATTCTCTTATCGAATGCAGTAGCTTTTTGCGAAAGGGAATGCGCCAGATCTTTCAGCGCCTCTTTCATGTTGTGAAAAACCTCTATAGTACGCTGTCTTACATCCAATTGTACGGATGTTTTTTCCTTAAGCAGCTTTAAAATTAAATTTTCAGGCGACTCCTTTTCCATCTCCCGCAAAATATTTAAGGTTGAAGAATCTCAACGTTTGAATATTGGGAATTCAACGCTGAATAATCAATACGCTTTTGCAAAGATAACTCTTTGGGCAGAGGGTTTGCCTGAATAAATACATTTTCCTTCCTCTTTAAGATTATTTAACGGAATACAGCGGATAGTGGCTTTGGTTTCCTCTTTTATTTTCTCTTCGGTTTGTATGGTTCCGTCCCAGTGGGCAAGCACGAATCCGCCTTTTTTATCTAAAACTTCCTTAAATTCGGTATAATTATCAACACGGTTTGTATTTCCCGTTTGAAAAGTAAGCGCTTTTTTATAAAGAGCGGATTGAATATCATTAAGCAATCCGGTAACATACTCAATTATTTGCGATATTTTAATATTTTGCTTCTGACGGGTATCGCGGCGAGCGACTTCAATTGTGCCATTTTCAATATCCCTAGGTCCCATACCAAGGCGTATAGGTATCCCTTTAAGTTCGTATTCGGCAAACTTCCATCCCGGGCTGTGCTTATCGTCATTATCATATTTTACCCTTATTCCCGCTGATTCAAGATCTTTTTTAATCGGCTGTATTGCTTCATTTATTTTAGCCAATTGTTCAAATTCTCTGTATATCGGCACAATAACTACTTGAATAGGCGCCAGCAACGGAGGCAATACCAATCCCTCATTATCGGAATGCTGCATAATAAGGGCGCCCATAAGGCGTGTTGAAACACCCCACGAGGTAGCCCAAACGTGCTCTGTTGTACCTTCTTTGGTAAGAAATGTAACGTCGAATGCCTTAGCAAAATTCTGCCCCAGAAAATGCGAGGTGCCTGCCTGTAATGCCTTACCATCCTGCATAAGCGCTTCAATACAGTATGTTTCCACTGCCCCGGCGAACCTCTCGTTTTCAGTTTTAGTGCCTTTGATTACAGGCATGCTCATCCACTCTTGAGCAAAATTAGAGTAAATATCAAGAATTTTAAGCGTTTCAGCTACTGCCTCCTCCCGCGTTGAATGGGCGGTATGACCTTCCTGCCACAAAAACTCCGAGGTGCGGAGGAAGAGTCGTGTACGCATTTCCCATCTTACTACGTTAGCCCACTGGTTAATCAGTAGAGGCAGGTCGCGATAGGATTGTATCCAACCTTTATAGGTATTCCAGATAATGGTTTCCGATGTAGGCCGAACTATAAGTTCCTCATCGAGGCGGGCATCTTCATCTACAACAAGTTCATCGCCCTTTTTTTTGAGACGATAATGGGTTACTACTGCGCATTCCTTAGCAAAGCCCTCTACATGCGCTGCCTCTTTGGAGAAAAAGGATTTGGGAATGAATAAGGGGAAGTAGGCATTGGAATGACCTGTCGCCTTAAACATACCGTCTAATATACTTTGCATCCGCTCCCAGATGGCAAAACCGTATGGTTTTATCACCATGCACCCACGTACAGCAGAATAATCGGCAAGACCGGCTTTAAGAACTATATCGTTGTACCATTGGGAATAATCCTGCTCTTTCGGTGTAATTACTTTACTCATCCTCTATCAAGTTTGGTTTCTAACAATTTCCGGCGAAAATACGAAAATGTAAGGACTACGAATTGCCCCGCGCTTAGCGCAATATCCGGTAGCCGCTTGCAGATAAATCTATCTCTTTTCTATTCCGCCATTACGTTGACTCATATTTTTACCTGTCAACTAATTTCCGTGCATCAGAGAGTTTAATCCTATGGTCGTAATAGAGCGCCACTACAAATGCGTCGGTATAACCCAATTTTTTCAATTCTGCTTTCTTCATTTCGGCTTCATCAAGGGTGGCAAAGTCGCCTACTGTATATTTATACAACCCTTGCGAAAATACCTCATTGGCTAATCCGGAATACCTGAAGTATACGCTTTCCAGCTGCCTCGGCGTTCTTGTTGCAATCAATTGTACCTCGAAAACTATCACCGGAGCATTGGATGACGCACCTCTATTATCAGCTATTAAGGCGGCTTGTTTGATGGTAATTATTACAGGTTTGTACGAAGTTTCAATCGGTATTTTTACCGTATTTTCATTATAAAATGCGAGATATTCCTTTTTCAGTCGCTCATTAACCATGTCTGTATAGCTGTAATTATAGTCAAATCCGTTGTAAGGATTGTTAAACCAAACTCTTGCTATAGGATTTTTAAGCACAGAAACATCGATACCATATACCGATTCAAAAAGAAAGGCATCGAACTTTAACACGTAGTCGGACCGCCTCTGTACCGGAACTTTTGTGTTTACATCAACAATTTTGGTAGTATAACCCTGCTTGGAGATTATAATCGTAAATCTCTGGTTAAGCGGCAACTTGATTATTACCTGACCCGACGAATTGGAGTTATATCTTACGGTGTCCTTAGTTTTTTTATCTATCACCGTTATTAAGGCATTATCGAGGCAAAGCAGTTCTTTACGTTTACTGCTCAAATCGTTTTGTATGGTTCCCGCCATATAAAGAAACCGCGGTTTATTATCAAGTGTTTTTCCCGACTTCACCGGTAAACTATGCCCTGCGTATGATTGGGCTGATATATAGCCCGCAACGAGGAGCAGCGCTGGTAATAATATCCCCTTAGTTTTCATATCTGTTGGATTTTATAGTTGAAAATGAGACATGGTTTAAATGATTACAGGTCAAAATTAGCCCTATGATAATAGATATGAAATGACTTGGGGCTCTTAAATTCATGATATTTGAGATGAAATAAATTGCTTCCATTCCGACTAAAAACGGCTTGTCTCGGCTTTACCATGAACCTTGCAAAGAAATTAAAAGCTAACTTTGAAACATTTAACGGCACCTGAAGAGATAAGAAAAAATGAGGATTATATCGCCCTATAACAAAATTTTATTTATCGCCTTTTTTCTGGCGCTGTTTTCATTAACCCGTGCGCAGGATAAGTTCCCGCAAGGGTACTTTGCCAATCCTCTGACTATTCCCATCTCTCTCGCAGGCACATTTGGCGAAATACGGAGTAATCACTTCCATACCGGACTCGATATACGCACCGATGGCAAGGAGGGTTTGCCGGTACTGGCATCCGCCAACGGTTATATCTGTCGTATTAATGTATCGCCGTATGGCTACGGAAATGCTTTATATATAAAACATCCGAACGGATTCGTTACCGTGTACGGGCATTTAAGCCGATACAATCCGGCTATAGCTGCTTACGTAAAGGAGAGGCAATACGAACTGCAAAAGTTTGCCGTAGACCTCTACCCGAATGCGGGTGAAATGGCTGTAAAGAAAGGTGATACTGTTGCCTTTTCCGGCAGCACCGGGGCAGCGGAGGGTCCGCATTTACATTTCGAAATAAGAGACGATAAGGAGGAAGACCCTATAAACCCCATGCTTTTCGGACTTGCCTGTACTGATAAACTTCCACCCGTAATAGCCGGAATAAGCGTTTACCCGCTTAATGATTCAAGCAATGTAAATGGCAGACATGAACCCGTATATATAAACACGGTGAACAGAACGGGGACGCTGCATCTTGCCGCCGATTCCGCAATAAATGCCTATGGAATGATTGGTATCGGAATACGAACTTATGACATGGCTGATGGAGCTGATAACCACAATGGACCATATACGGAGGTACTTATGGATGCTAAAGACACGCTTTATTACAGTAGAATGGATGATTTAAGTTTTGGCGCTATGCGTTATATAAACGGTCATGTGGACTATGAGGCATTTCTGAAAAAAAAGGAAACTTTTGAACACAGCTTTCTTGAAGACAACGATAAACTGGATATCTATAAAAAGGTTACCAACCGTGGAAGAATAAAGTTTGAGAAGGGGGCGGCGATTCATCATTTGAAATATGATGTGAGTGACTTCCAGGGTAATAATACAGAACTTCTTTTCGACATAGGAGGAGAAACGGTACGAGGCAGCATTCGCCGCGACACCATTAAGTACAAGGGAATGATATCATGGAAAAAGCCGTTCGACTACCATTATAAGGGCATGTCGCTCCATATTCCAACGGATGCCATATTTCAGAACGTGCGCTTTTATTGTAGCGATGCAGCCAGCCCATTGCATACACTATGTCCTATTTATCATATTATCAATGAGTATGTGCCATTAAGTTCAAGTTATACTTTAAATATTTCACCTTCAGCGCCATTGCCCGATAGTGTGCTTCGTAAAGCAGTTATAATTCAATGGACGGGCGGCAGGATTCACAGTGTAGGAGGCGCTTATGACAGCGGCAGCATTATCGCGCATCCGAAATCATTCGGCGACTTTAGCATAATGCTTGATTTAGTCCGCCCGGAAATAAAACCGTTGAATATTTATAAAGGCAAGAATATGAGCAAAGCAACCGATATTGAATTTGAAATAAGCGATAACCTATCAGGCATTGCCGGTTACAATGCCTACGTTGACGGTAAATGGATATTGATGGGGTATAACCCGAAGAAAGACATGATTTACTATACCTTCGATGAACACGTGAAGGAGGGGAATCACCATCTGAAATTGGTAGAGATCGGA